>NZ_JAOPWB010000162.1 GCF_025965855.1 Mycobacterium sp.
GCGTTGCGCTACAGCAGGAGTGGGTAAACAAATGCAGAAGTGCGGGCGTCGGGTCGGAAGGTGGGATCTCATGGCACGTCAGGCGGAGGGCCGGTGGGACGTCAGTATCAAGAGCAACGCGGTTTGCCTGGAGCGCGTCGCTGACGGCGACAAGCGGTTATTCGAAGACTTGTTGGCACCCGAGGAGGCCCGCGCACTAGCTGAGCTCTTGACGAAATTCGCCGACAAGTTCGACAAGTTCGACGAATCCGACAAGTCCGATAGATCTGACGATAAGTCCGATGAGCCTGACGACTCCGGCGAGCGCGATGAGCGCGATGAGTCTGACGACTCCGACAAGTAGAGGACTAGATTCCTAGTAGCACCCGCTCACATTAATTCGCCGGCCCGCATTGACGCAGACGTTCACGTTCGGCGGTGGCGGAGGCGGAAAGTCCTGCGGCAGCGGCGCGTAGTCGGCCGGCGGCGGGGCATAGCTGTTGACCGTGTCGGCGACGTTGGTGCACCCGCTCACCGAAACACGCCTGCCGACGCTCGCGCAGACGTCGGCGTTGGCAACACCTGACGGCTGGACGACGGCATAGATTTCCGGGATTGCCGCAAGGGCAAACAGCGCGACCCCCGCGGCGGTCCAAGACCGCACCCACAGATTCATTCCGATCTCCTTCCCATCACCGCCGACGCGAGCTCGATCACTCAGGGAGTGGCGCCGCTCTCCCCGACTAGTGGGGTCCATTGGCAACGCTGCCGGATGTCGACCAGAGGCTGGCGGATGTTCTCCAGGTCGGCCTGCTCTTGCGGATTGGCGCTGAAGTAGTTCTGCACGTCGTCGCGGATCTGATCTTTGGGCCGATCCTGAAGGCCGGTGTAGAACCCGTTCACGTCCGGGTGCGTGAACAGGTAGGTCGAGAGCGACGCCGCGACACCGGCAGCGACACCGGCTACGTCCCCGGCAGTGCAGTCGGCCGGCCGAGGCGGCGGATCAGCCGAGGCGGTCCCCGCGGTAGCACATAACAGCGTGCCGGCGACTGCGCCAGCTCCGATTGCGCCGACTACCACCCGGCGACGAATGGAGGTCGGGAGAAACATGGCGGGCTCCTTCGTCCGGTAACCAATCCGACGGCAACTGGCGACGGTTGCCGACCTGCGCATAAACCATCTTCTGCCAACCTTGCCGGTTCCGGAAGGGATCACAGGCGCGAATCCCGCGCGGTGGCTATGACCGCGTCGACGCGGCGTCGACAGTCGCGGACTGTCCGCAAGCGCTTCGTCGGTGCGCCGATCGTGCGATGGTTGTCGAGCAAGGCAATCACCGCGCTGGCGACCGGAAGGAATGCAGTGAGCCGTTTGCACGCGCGGCCAGCCGGATTCAAGTCTGCGGCATCGGCAACTGCCCTGTGGGTGTGCGTGGCCACCGTGCTGCCCGCGACGGCACACGCAACGCCACCGATCGGGGTCACGGCGGTGACCTTGTCGAAGCAAACCGTTGACGGCAAGGATTACATCGTTAGCGAGGTTACGATTTCGCCCGATGGGAGCACCGGCTGGCACACACATCAAGGTCTGATTTATGGCGTCATCAAGTCCGGCGTGTTGACGCACTATGGATCGGACTGTCACGAAGATGGCATCTACGGTCCCGGGGCGCCCATCACCGACCCCTCGGGCCCGGAGCACGTGCACCTCGCCCGCAACCTTGGAACGACGCCGCTTGTCCTCGAGGTGACCTACGTAGATCCGGCGGGAGCACCCACCTCCGACAGCGCGCCCAACCCCGGCTGTGACTTCGCATGAGCACAGCGCCCGCGGAGGGGCCTTCGTCGCCGACATCGCCTGACCCCCGCTCGACTCCCATGTCGTTTCCGGGCTGACCGCGAACGGCGAGGCAAAATGACTTCATGCCGACACCGAACATCGCCCGCAAGCAGCCGGAAGCCTAGTGGGCTCGCTGCGGCACAAGGGCCGCTGACGTGCACGGCTTCGGTTTCGACACCCTGGCGCTGCTGACCGCGATCGGTTTCGCCGGTCCGCTGCTGGCATCGGTGCCGCGCCTGCGGATACCGGTCGTCATCGGCGAGCTACTCGCGGGGCTCATCGTCGGCAAGACCGGCTTCGGTGTCATCGATGACACCAATCCCACCCTTCAATTGCTCGCCAACATCGGCTTCGCACTGGTGATGTTTGTGGTGGGCACCCACGTTCCCGTCCGCGACCCACAGCTGCGCTCGGCGGCGCCGCGGGCGCTGTTGCGCGCGGTCGTGATCGGTGCCGTCGCGGCGGCCCTCGGTGTCGGGCTGGCGGCGGCGTTCGGCACCGGACACGCGGCGCTCTACGCGGTCCTGATGGCGTCCTCGTCGGCGGCGCTGGCGCTGCCCGTGATCGATTCGCTGCGGTTGCAGGGCCCGGAAGTGCTGTCGGTGACCGTGCAGATCGCAATCGCCGACGCCGCGTGCATTGTGTTGCTGCCGTTGGTAATTGACTTGCGACGGGCGCCGATCGCGGCGCTCGGTGGGCTTTCGATCGCGGCCTGCGCGGTGGTGCTCTTTATCCTGCTGCGCGCGCTCGACCGCAAGGGCTGGCGCCGGCGCATGCACAAGTACTCCGAAAAGCAGCGGTTCGCACTGGAATTGCGCACCAACCTGGCCGTGCTGTTCGCGCTGGCGGCGCTGGCCGTCAGCACCCACGTGTCCATCATGCTGGCGGGCTTCGCGTTCGGTTTGGTGATCGCGTTGGCCGGCGAACCGCGACGGCTGGCGCGACAGCTGTTCGGCATCACCGAGGGGTTTTTCGGCCCGCTGTTCTTCGTCTGGCTGGGCGCCTCGCTGCAAGTGCGCGAGCTGGGCGCGCACCCGAAGCTCATCCTGCTGGGGCTCGGCCTGGGACTGGGTGCCGTGCTGGCGCATTGCGCGGGCAGGCTGTTCGGTCAGCCGCTGACCCTCGCGGCGCTGTCGGCGGCGCAGCTCGGAGTGCCGGTGGCCGCGGCCACCGTCGGCAACGAGGAACACCTTCTCGTCGCGGGCGAAGCCTCGGCGCTGATGTTCGGCGCCTTGCTGACGATCGCCGCCACGTCGATCGCGGGCGCGCTGGCCGCGCGCGGCCGGACCGCCGGAAACGCGGAAAAGCCTGCCGTCACCGACAAGTCCGCCTGAGGCGCCCCTGTGTAACGAAGGGACCGAAGTACTCCCATTGAGTTCCGTTCGGCCCTACGGGCCGGCTCGGCGCAGTGGTCGGATGAACCGTAATGCCGATCGAGGGGGCTGCCATGAGGGATCGCTTGTACCGCGTCACCGATCGCCTGCACCAGGACCGCACCGTTGCGGTGCCCGGTCATGAGATCGCGCACGTGGTGTCGGCGTGGCTTGCTGAGCTGGGGGCCCGCAGTCCGCTGGTGGACGATCTCGAACGGGCGGTGCGCGTCGGCGATTGGGTGGCAGCCCGCGCCGTCGGCGACCAGTTATCCGTCGACGTGGCCGTCATCGCGGCCTAGGAATGGTCATGCCCACCAGAAATTGGCACAAAGTCCTTTTGCCTAGTGCCGTCGTGCTCTCGCATGACCCGGCGTGATTACGCGATCGTGGATGTGACGAAGCTTTACCGAAGGAAACGAGAGCCATGAATGCGCGCTTTCCGGATGCCGGCACAGTCCGGACTGTGCTGACCCTGGCGGCTCGCGCACCCTCGGTGCACAACACGCAACCGTGGCGGTGGCGGGTCGACGACGCGAGCCTGCATCTGTACGCGGACTCCGAACGGCAACTGCCCAACACCGACCCCGACGGCCGGGACCTGATCTTGAGTTGCGGCACGGCGCTGCAGCACTGCGTAATCGCTTTCGCCGCCGTCGGGTGGCTATCCAAGGTGACTCGGCTGCCGGATCCGGACGACGCCAATCACCTTGCCGCGATCGAGTTATCCCCTTACCCCGCCAACGCCGTCGACATAGCGCTCGCCGCGGCGATACCGCGTCGTCGAACCGATCGTCGCCACTACAGCTCCTGGCCGGTGCCGATCGGTGACATCGCCCTCATGGCCGCGCGGGCGGTCCGAAATGGCGTGACACTGTGCCAAGTCGAGGACCTCGACAAGCTGAACAAGATCGTCGCCGAATCCGTTTCGGAACACTTCAATCGTGACTACCTGGCCGAGCTCACGGCGTGGAGCGGGCGCTACGCATCGGTGGCGGGGGTCCCGGCGCACAGCACACCGCCGTCGGACCCCGAAGCGAAAATCCCCGGCCGGCTCTTTGCCGGTCCCACGTTGGCCATGCCACCGGAATCGTCGGCCGCCGACGACAATGCCGTGGTGCTTGCGCTGGGCACCCGGGCCGACGACCGGCTGGCGCAGCTGCGCGCCGGCGAGGCCACCAGCGTCGTGCTCCTCACCGCGACTTCGATGGGATTGGCCAGTTGCCCGGTCACCGAACCACTGGAGATCGCCGACACACGCGAGTCGGTCCGCTCCGACATCTTCGGCGGCGCCGACTACCCGCAGATGTTGCTCCGGGTGGGCTGGGCACCGATCAACGCCGACCCGCTGCCGGCGACACCGCGACGCGAACTGTCCGAGATCGTCGAGTGGGTCAACGAGTAAGGACGGCAAGCCATCGTCACCCGAACCGCTGTGCAGCACAGGCCATTTAGGCGGATGATGTGTCGGTGAGCGGAGACGGCGAACATCAACGGGTCGCGTTGTTCGGCGCGGGCGGCGCAATTCCCGCTAGCGGATCTCCAGCACATCGTCGGGCGCACGCCGCGGAGTCGGGGGCGGAACGGCTTCCATCGGCGGCGCTATGCCGGCGCGGACCAGTACCTGCGGCTGGGCGTCGTTGTCCAGCAGGCCGCGTACGACGTCGCGGCTTTCGTCCAGCTCGATCAGATGGGTGAGCGTGCAGGTCACCAGGAATGCCATCGTGCATTCGAGTAGCACGGTCGACAACACTTCGCCGCACCGCAGCACGTCCGCCCTGGTGTCTTCGGGGGTGGACAGCACTAAAATCTTCGACCAGTCCACCGCGACCTCGGGACGCCGATCCTCGTGGTCCCCGGCCGGGAATTCGCGCGCCACGTCCACGCGGCCGCTTTCCTTGTCGGACAACAGCGCCCTCGGCGGCACACCCTCGTTCGGCGCGAACGGCGAAGTCCACCATTCGAGTTCGGCGTGATACGCCGCGTCGTCGCGGCGAAGCGCCTCGGTGAGCTGTGAGGCCTTGACCAGCGTGGGCCGGTCGTCGTCGGCGAGCACGTCGAGCGTCACCAGATTCTCGTCGAACGTGCTGCGCAGCACGGGTTCGAACAGCTCCCAGTAGGTGGGCTGACCCATCGGCAGCCTGTCGGTTCTGCGTTGCAGGATCGCGTTGGCGCGGTCGCGCTGCGCGCGGGTGACGTGCTCGACGGAACGGAATTCGATCGTGGCCAAATGGTCGCAGTCATTGGGATTGGGAAACCGTTCGACCTCCGCGCCCCAACCCGCGGCGAGCATGGCGACCCGAAGGTGATCGAGCGCGGCGCCACAGCTGAGGATCGCTTCCCTACCGGAAGGGTCCATGCCCGGCACCGTTCGGTCGCGGTCGACAAAGAGGCGCAAAACCCCGCCCTCGGCGACCCACCGCCACGGCTGGCTGTTGCGCACGGACGGAGCCCGGCACGCGAGCTGCACCGCTTTTCTGAGAGTCTGGGTGTGCAGCGTCATCGTTTTCATAGCCGTCAATTTCCTTGCCGAGTTCCGGTTCACCATCGACGTTAGGCCTCAACCGAGCTGGTGGCCAGGATCGTTCGTCCCGGCCGGCAGGGCCGCTGGGAGGCCGAAAGGCCGTAGGGCCGCCGAGCAATTGCACGGGGGTCCAATGATGTGACGCCTGAGGACCAAGGACCCTGTCGTGCGCCGTTCGCATGCCTGAGTGTCGAAGGCAGATACGAGGCGCGGATCGGCTGCGAAGGATCGCCAATTCGGTTACCGCCCAGTCTTTTCTATCTAGGAGTTGACGATGAAGGCCGACGTCGGGGACTGGCGCGTGATCAAGAGCGGCACGGTTGGGCACCGGGATCGGTCGAAACGGCCATTCTCTCAGGCGATCCCGGGCAGGAGTTGGTCGATCGATCGCAGGACGCGGCGCTGATTTGCATGCGCACCTCCAGGCGCGGATGGTGCCACGCCACCGTGCGCCAGCTCGATCGGCGACCGAAGAGCTGGGTCGGGCGCTATCCGGGACGTGCGGGGCCAGACGGTCGCCGCCTGCACCGGCGTGAAGACCGGCGAGAGGCTGGGCAGCGCCATCGAATTGGCCGTTGTCGGCAGCGCCGACGCCCTGGAGATCGCGGGGCTGGCCATCTGGAACTGCCACCCGATCGTGGGCCATCCGGACTGTTCTGTGCTCGTGGTCCGCCACTAAGACGCAGGCGGCGGCCATGAAGACCGTCAAAGAGTTGGCAACCCCGCAGTCGATCGTGGTGGGCATCGACGGCTCGAAGTCGGCGATTCGCCAGGCGGTCAAGGTAATTGGGGCCTAGGCAAGCTGGTGAAGATCGAAACCGAGGTGGCCCACGGGCTGGTGATTGCTTGCGCCCGCGACCGTCGGCGACACGCCGACTGTTCGCTGTTGGTCGTCAATCAGCAGCATTTGTGAGGCGGGCGATGATGAAAACATGCGATATTGAGAGTCGGTCGTTTCAGAAAGGGCCCTTCATGGTCAAGGTTTTCCTCGTCGACGACCATGAGGTCGTTCGGCGCGGTCTTGCCGATCTGCTCGCGTCGGACCCCGAACTGGAAATCGTCGGCGAAGCCGGTTCCGTATCGGAGGCGAAGGCGCGAATACCGGCCTTGCAGCCCGACGTCGCGGTGCTTGACGTGCGCCTTCCCGATGGGAACGGAATCGAGCTGTGCCGCGATCTGGTGTCCGATCATCCGGATCTGCGGTGTCTGATGTTGACGTCGTTCACCTCCGATGAGGCGATGCTGGAGGCGATTCTGGCCGGGGCCAGCGGCTATGTCGTCAAGGACATCAAAGGCATGGAGCTGGCCCACGCGATCAAAGAGGTCGGCGCCGGCAAATCCCTGCTGGATAACCGGGCGGCCGCCGCGCTGATGGCGAAGCTTCGGGGGACAGCGGAACGCGAAGACCCATTGTCCGGGCTGACCGAACAGGAGCGAACGCTGCTCGCGCTGCTCAGTGAAGGTTTGACCAACAGGCAGATCGCCGCGCGGATGTTCCTCGCGGAGAAAACGGTGAAGAACTACGTGTCGCGGTTGCTGGCCAAACTGGGCATGGAGCGCCGGACGCAGGCGGCGGTGTTCGCCTCCAGACTGGATCAACGGCCCGGCCGGCCGGCCACCCGGGCGGAAGCGCCGCCGGACTGATCGGCGGCGAGGACAGAGCGGCCCGCGTGGTTTGCTGGTCGGCACCGCTGGCGCACGCCTGTTGATCTTGGGTGCCCGACCCCTTGGCGTTAAGCTGGCTGCGGCATCTTCGCGCTACTTGGACACCTCGCTGTTCGCCAACGCAGGTTGCCACTTGCCAGGAGTTGTCGTGGAGGTACGAGGTCCGGTGGCCGGCGGCGACGAACGCGGCTCGGCGTTTGCCGGGCTCGGCCAGCGTGGGCTGGTCAGCAGGATGCACACGCAGCTCGACGAGTTGCTGGCGGCGCGCGATCAGATGGAGCAACTGCTGCGCGTGTTCGTCGAGATCGGCGCGGACGTCGGCGACCTGGACGCGACGTTGCACCGGATCATCGCCGCGGCCAGGGAATTGACCTCCGCGACCTACGGCGCGCTCGCCATACGCGATCCCGAGGGCACCTTGCTCAGGTTCGTCCATGAGGGAATGGACGCAGACACAGTCGGACGCATCGGCCATCTGCCGGTGGGCAAGGGGCTTTTGAGCCTGTCGCTCCTGGACACGCCGGCACTGCACGTGGATGACCTGACAGCACACCAGGCCGCCGTGGGGTTTCCCGAGCACCACCCGCCCATGCGTGCGTTCCTCGCGGTGCCGATCACCATCCGCGGCATCGTGTTCGGCAACATCTACCTCACCCACGTCGACCCGGCGCGGGTGTTCTCCGAATCCGATGAGGTTGCCGCTCGCGCGCTGGCGTTCGCGGCCGCGGCCACCATCGACAATGCGCAACTGTTCGAGCGCGAGCGGTTGGCGGTGAAGTGGATGGAGGCCAGCCGCGAGATCACGACCGCCCTGCTGTCCAGCGCCGAGCCGCAGCGGCGCCCGTTGCGGTTGATCGCCGAAAGCGCGCGGATCCTGACCGACGCCGAACAGGCGATCGTCCTTGTCCCGGCCGACGCGGACCTGCCGAACGACGAAACCGACACGCTGGTGGTCTCCGCGGCGGTGGGAGTTCACGCCGACGAGGTCATGGGCCGCCAAGTTCCGGTGCAGGGTTCCACCAGCGGCGAGGTCTTCCGTTCCGCCCAACCCGTGATCACCGAGTCGCTGCGGTACCCGATCCAGGCGTTCACGGATGTCGGGCAGCGCCCCGCCATCCTGATGCCGCTGCGCGCCGACGACCAGGTCGCGGGCGTGATTGCGATCGCCCGCGCCGCCGACCAGCCACCGTTCGACGAAAGCTACCTCGACCTGGTCAGCGATTTCGCCACCCACGCCGCGATAGCGCTGGTGCTGGCGGCGGCCCGGGACGACGCGCGCCAACTGACCATCCTCGCCGAGCGCGAGCGCATCGCGCACGATCTGCACGACCACGTCATCCAGCGACTGTTCGCCGCCGGCATGGACCTGCAGGGCACGCTCGCGCGGGCGCGATCGCCGGAGGTGGCCGAGCGGCTCAACCGCACCCTCGACGATCTCCAAACCATCATCGAGGAGATCCGAACGACGATCTTCCAGCTCAAATCCCCGTTGGGCAAGAATGCCGACTTCCGGCAGAGGATTCAGCAAGTGGTCGCCGACCTGACCGAAAACCGCGAGATCGTCACCACACTGCGCCTGCACGGACCGATGACCGCCGTCGGCGGCGAGCTCGCCGAGCACGCCGAAGCGGTCACCACGGAGGCCGTCAGTAACGCGCTTCGCCACTCCGGTGCGTCGCGGCTGACCGTCGAGGTAGACGTCGCCGACATGTTCATCCTCGACGTCAGCGACAACGGCTGCGGCATACCCGCCGACAACTCCCGCAACAGCGGCTTGGCCAACATGAAGTACCGCGCCGAACAACTCGGCGGCACCTGCGAGATCACCAATCCACCGGAGGGCGGCACCCGGGTCCACTGGGTCGCTCCGCTGACCGATCAGAAACAGGCAGGATCAATGGCGCGTGGGTGGGGTCTAACGGCCCTGCCGAACGGTGCCGCCTCGGCGCCGGCGATGCGACGGCCGTCATCCGGGCGGCATCACCGGGACGCTGCTGGGTTCGGTCAGTAACGCCGTCGTCCACTCGGTCCGGATGCCGGAGATCGTGGCGCGGCCGTCTTAAGACTTGGCGCGGACGTCCGGGGCGGCGGACGCTTAGTTGGTGACCGATACTGCGCCTTTCGCCCCCTATGCGGATGTGCACGAAACCCACACGGGCGTGGTCGTGCTCGCCGGCGACCGCGCGTTCAAGGCGAAGAAGCCGGTCCTGACCGACTTTCTCGACTTCCGCACGCCGGAGCAGCGCGAGCGCGCGTGCCTCCGGGAGGTCGAGCTGAACAGCCGGCTGTCGCCCGGCAGCTACCTCGGGGTCGCGCGCCTGTCCGACCCCGGCGGCGGCGCGGCCGAACCGATCGTCGTCATGCGTCGCTACCGAGACGACGACCGGCTGGTGTCCATCGCGACCCGCGACGCCGACGGCTCCGTTCGACGCCTCCTGGACACCATCGCCGCCGTGCTGGCTAGCTTTCACGAGCGCGCCGAGCGCGGCCGCGCGATCGACGCGCAGGGCGAGCCCGGCGCGATCGACCGACGCTGGCGCGACAACCTGGTCGAACTCGACCGCCACGCGGACACGCTGCCCACCGAGACCCTGTCGCGAATCGCGCGGCTTGCCGGCGAATTCATCGCGGGCCGCGAACCACTGTTCCGGCGCCGCATCGAGGACGGACTCATCGTCGACGGCCACGGCGATCTGCTCGCCGACGACATCTTCTGCGGCCAGGACGAACCGGCGCTGCTCGATTGCCTGGAGTTCGACGACAATCTTCGCTACGTCGACTGCGTGGATGACGCCGCGTTCCTCGCCATGGATCTGGAGTTCCTCGGCCGCAAGGAACTTGGCGAGCACTTCCTCGAACGCTACGCCGCGCACTCGGCGCGGACGGCGCCGCCGGCGCTAGGGCACTTTTACGTCGCCTACCGCGCCGTCGTGCGGGCGAAGATCGACTGCGTGCGAGGGTCGCAGGGCAAGCCGGAGGCCGCCGAGGATGCCGCCCGGCACCTCGCGATCGCGGACGAGCGCCTTCGCGGCGCCACCGTGCGCCTGGCGCTCGTCGGCGGAAACCCGGGCACCGGCAAGTCCACCGTCGCCCGTGCGCTCGCCGAACAGACTGGCGCCCAGGTCATTTCGACCGACGACGTCCGCCGGGAACTGCGGGAATCCGGCGCGATCGCGGGCGACGCCGGCGTCCTGGATCAGGGGCTCTACAGCCCGGACAACGTCGCGGTGGTTTACGAGTTCGCCCTGCGGCGGGCGCGTTCGTTGCTGGCCGATGGGCAATCGGTGATCCTCGACGGCACCTGGCGGGATCCGCGGATGCGTGCGCGGGCCCATCGCCTCGCCTCCGAAACGCACTCGGCGACGGTGGAACTCATGTTCTCGTCGACTGTCGACACGGCGGCCGGCCGAATCACCACCCGGCAGCCGGGCAACTCGGAGGTGACCCCGGAGATCGCCGCGGCGCTGGCCGCCGAGCGCGCCGGCTGGGACACCGCGCACCGGATCGACACGTCGGGGGCACTCGAAGACTCGGCGCGAGAGGCCCTCGATGTCTGGCGCGGGACGTTGTAGGCCCAGTTCACGACCCGAGCGGGGTGGTTGACATGTTGGTCTCGGCGGCCAAAACGCCCCATTCGCGTTCTCCGCGTGGGCGATTCGCTGTTGGCGTGGCTCTCCCACCGTTCCCGCAGCAGAAACTGATGGGCCGGCAGGTGCTGGAAGTCTTGCCGATACCCCGATGGCCCTGCAGTTGCGCACCGGCATCGCGATGCTCAGCTACGCCGACACGTTCGCCTCCGGCTTCACCGCCGACTACGACACCGCGCCCGACGTCGAGGCGCTCGCCGCCGGAATCGAAAACGGCGTCGCGCAATTGGTTTGGGCCGGCCGCCACTCCGCTATCGGGTGACCGGCCGGTCGTTGGAGCGGCGGATGCGACGATGCGCGGTCACCAGCAGGTGGTCGAACTCCTGCGAGTTGAGGGGCAGGCCGGCGCCGAGGAAGTCTTCGGCGATCTGCTCGGCCAACAGCCGCAGCTTGACGTTTGCCTCCTGGGACAGCCATTTGAGCAGGTTGAACGCGGCATTGTCGTTGATCCGGTAGATCAGCATCAGCATGCCCTTGGTCTGCTCGATGCTGGCGCGGTTCTCGCTGATCTCGGCCAGTCTCGCGGTGACAAGGTCCTCCTGCGCCCGTTCTGGCGGCGGGGAGACGTCGACGTAGAACCCGTGCGTTCCGATCACTTCGCCTTGATCGTCGAAGAGTTGGTCACCGACGACGACGATGTGGCGCACGTTGCCGGCGGTGTCGATGATGCGGTGGCGGGTGCTGAACGCCTGGTGGGCGTTCAGGATCTGATCGATCGTGGCCGCGACCTGCCTGCGATCGTCGGGGTGTTTGTGGGCGAGCACCAGGTCGGTGGTCGGGGTGACGCTGCCCGGCTCGTAGCCGTGCATCCGCTGCACCTGCGCGGACCATTCCCACCGCTGGTCGGCGAAGTAGAACCGGAACCAGCCCACCCGTTGCGGATCGCCGCCGGCCAGGGCCTGTTCGATGTCAGGCGTCTGGCCGTCTAGATGCCATTTCATCTGAGACCTTGCCTCCTCGGGCAAAGGGCGGCGGCGGCGGCCAGGTCGCGGTCGCCGCCCCGCCCGCCGGCTGATCAGGCGTCTATGACCTCCCGCTTCGAAGCGGTGTCGTCGAGGGCCTGGTGCCCGTTGCCGTGAGCGACGGAGATCTTGCGCGGCTTGGCCTTTTCGGCCACCGGGATGCGCAGGCTCAGGACGCCTTCCTGGTATGACGCCTCGATCCTGTCGGTGTCGAGGTTTTCACCGAGCACGAGCTGGCGACTGAACACCCCTCGGGGCCGCTCGGTGGCCAGCATCTCGCGGTTCGGGTCCACGGCGGGCCGCTCGGCACGCACGGTCACCACATTGCGCTCGATGTCGATGTCCAGCGAGTTGGCGTCGATGCCCGGCAGGTCGAACTCGACGACAAATCGTTCCCCCTCGCGCCAGGCGTCCATCGGCATCACTGCGGGCCGCGCGGCCGTGCCGAGTACGTGCTGGGCGAAGCGGTCCAGGTCACGGAACGGATCGGTACGCATCAGCATGGCGGTCACCTCTCACTCCAATCTGTTGGTTGTGAAACGGCTTTTCCTATGTCTTTCTATGTCAAAAGACATAGATTTCATATATCACCATCGACAGCACTGCGCAAGTGTGATAAACAGATTTTCCGAGCGAATCAGTCGAGGAGATGTCCGATGACCGAGAACACTGGCGCCACGGGGGCGCCGGCGTCGGATCGCGGGGTGTACGGAATCTCTGTGGCCGCCGAACTTTCCGGCATCCCGGTGCAGTCGCTTCGCCTCTACGAACGGCACGGGCTCTTGAGGCCGGCGCGAAGCGACGGCGGAACGCGGCGCTACAGCCCCGACGACCTGGCCCGGCTCCAGCGCATCAGCGCCCTGGTCGACGCCGGGGTCAACCTCGCCGGCATTGCCCGCATCCTGAGCCTGGAAGATGACAACGCCACGCTATCGGCGGTCAACACCGATCTGCGGTCCACCAACCGCAGCTTGCGGAACGCGGGGAAGGGCGCGCGGGCCAAAGACAACGCAACATGACACACGAAAAGGGTTGGTCACCGACGCGTTACCGAGCCGCCTTGCGGTTGGGCTCGCTCGGCCCGTTCATATGCGCACCCGGGCGCCTTCCGGATGTTCGTTTGAGGTGTTTGCACTTGGTTGTCTGGCTCCTAGACTGCGCTTTATGGGTCGACGCGTCGGGAGGTGCTCCGCCGGGTCGTGGCAGGCGACGGGGGGCGCACCGCTGCCGTGCAGCAGCGCCCGTGAAGCCCTTGAGGGGGGTGATGGAATGCCGGACGGCCAGAACACAGTCGTCGCTCAGTTGACGGAACTGATGACCAATATGGACCGCAACGGGGCGGAGACCACGGCCGGACTGCGTGAACTCGTCGAAACTGGTGTTCAGCACATGCCGGGCTGCCAATACGCCGGGATCACCCTGGCCGAGAAGGGCAAGGCGGTTACCAACGTGGTCGCCACGCATCGCTACGCGACGATCCTCGATACGATCCAGGACCGGCGCGGGGAGGGGCCGTGCCTGACCGCGGCGTGGCGGCACCACATGATGTTCGTCGACGACTTGAATGTCGACCAGCGCTGGCCGCGCTATCAGCGCGACGCGCTCGCGGAGACCCCGGTCCGCTCGATCGTGTCGTACGAGTTGTTCGACGATGGTAAGAGCATGGCGGCGCTCAACTTCTATGCCGAGCATCCGCACGTGTTCGACGACGAATCACTAGAGATTGGCGGGGTTTTCGCCACCCATGTGGCGTTGGCGTGGTCGATGATGCGCCGGCAAAACCAGTTTCGCAGCGCGCTGGCGTCACGGGATATCATCGGTCAGGCCAAAGGCGTCGTCATGGAGCGCTTCAACCTCGACGCCGTCGAAGCGTTCGAACTCCTCACCCGGCTATCGCAGCAATCGAACACCAAAGTGATCGACATCGCCAAAGCGCTGATCGACAACGAGCATCCGCTCAAGCCACCGCATCGCGGCCCCCGCGCATAGCTGCGACCGTTCCGCAATGGATGGCGGGCTGCGGCGTTTCGGCCGGCGCGACACGGGTATGTGCCATGCACATGAAAGCCGTCACGTGGCAGGGCAAGCGCGACGTTCGCGTGGAGTCGGTCCCCGATCCGAAGATCGAACAGTCAACGGACGCCATCGTCGAGGTCACCTCGACGAACATCTGCGGGTCCGACCTGCACCTCTACGAAATTCTCGGGGCCTTCATGAACCCTGGGGACATCCTCGGGCACGAGCCGATGGGGATCGTCCGCGAGGTCGGCGCGGAAACGGGCGATCTGCGGATCGGTGATCGGGTCGTCATCCCGTTCCAGATCTCCTGCGGCCGGTGCCACATGTGTGGCAAGCAGCTCTACACCCAGTGTGAGACCACCCAGGTGCGCGATCAGGGCATGGGCGCGGCGTTGTTCGGTTATTCAGAGCTCTACGGCGAAATTCCCGGCGGCCAAGCCGAACTGCTGCGGGTCCCGCAAGCCCAGTTCACCCACATCAAAGTTCCTGTGGGACCGCCGGATTCGCGCTTCGTGTACCTGTCGGATGTGCTGCCGACCGCGTGGCAGGCGGTGGCCTACGCCGACATTCCCGACGGTGGGTCGGTGGCCGTGCTCGGCCTGGGTCCCATCGGGGACATGGCGGCACGCATCGCCGACCATCTCGGCTACCGGGTAATCGCCGTCGATCTGGTGCCCGAACGCCTGGCCCGCGCCGCGGCGCGCGGCATCCACACCATCGATCTGGGCCGGCTCGATTCCCCCCTCGGCGACGCGATCCGCGACCTGACCGACGGCCGGGGCACCGACTCGGTGATCGACGCGGTGGGCATGGAGTCGCACGGTTCCCCCGTCGCCAGGCTGGTTCAGCAGGCGAGCACCATGTTGCCGGACGTGCTGGCCAAGCGGCTCATGCAGACCGCCGGTGTGGACCGACTCAGCGCCCTGTATTCCGCCATCGACATCGTGCGGCGCGGCGGAACAATCTCGCTGATCGGCGTCTACGGCGGGATGGCCGACCCCCTGCCGATGCTCACCCTCTTCGACAAGCAAGTGACCCTGCGGATGGGACAGGCCAACGTGAAGAAGTGGGTCGACGACATCATGCCCCTGCTGACCGACGACGATCCGCTCGGCGTCGACACCTTCGCCACCCACGTGCTGTCCCTCGACGAGGCCCCGCACGCCTACGAGATCTTCCAGAAAAAGCAGGACGGGGCCGTCAAGGTCATGCTGAAGCCGTAATCTCGTTGTGAACCAGGCGATTTCGGACACATCGGGGTCGCCAGGGGGCGCGCTTGCGGCCGCGCGCGGTTTGACCGCCGGGTCGGCCGGGTATCAACTGCGCTATGACCGGCCCAGTAGCCCTTGCGCCCACGCCCACCGGTGAAGTGTGGCCGGGCAAGGCTTATCCGCTGGGCGCGACCTATGACGGCGCGGGCACCAACTTCGCGGTGTTCAGCGAGGCGGCCGAGCGCGTGGAGCTGTGTCTGTTCGACGCCGACGGCATCGAAAGCCGAATCACCCTGCCCGAGGTCGACGGGTTCGTCTGGCACGCCTACGTGCCGAACATCGAACCGGGTCAGCGCTACGGCTATCGCGTTCACGGTCCGTACGACCCGCAGGCCGGGCTGCGGTGCAATCCGAACAAGCTGTTGCTGGACCCGTACTCCAAGGCCATAGACGGCACATTCGACTGGAACCAGTCGCTGTTCGGCTACAACTTCGGAGACCCCGACAGCCGCAACGACGACGACTCCGCCGCCAGCATGCCCAAGTCGGTGGTGATCAGCCCGTACTTCGACTGGGGCAACGACCGCCCGCCGGACCACCACTACGCCGACACGGTCATCTACGAGGCGCACGTCAAGGGCCTGACGCAGACCCACCCGGACATCCCCGATCAATTGCGCGGAACCTACGCGGCCGTGGCGCACCCGGTGATGATCGAGCACCTCAAAACCCTCGGCGTCACCGCGATCGAGCTGATGCCGGTGCACCACTTCGCCAACGACTCGACGCTGATCGAGAAGGGCCTCTCGAATTACTGGGGCTACAACACGATTTCGTTCTTCGCGCCCGACCCGAAGTATTCCAGCGCCGCCTCGGCGGGCGGGCAGGTGCAGGAGTTCAAGGCGATGGTGCGCGCCCTGCACGAGGCCGGCATCGAGGTCATCCTCGACGTGGTCTACAACCACACGGCAGAGGGCAACCATCTGGGCCCGACGCTGTCCATGCGCGGCATCGACAACGCGGCGTATTACCGGCTCGTCGATGACGACAAGCGCTACTACATGGACTACACCGGCACGGGCAACAGCCTCAACGTCGGGCATCCGCACGCGCTGCAGCTGATCATGGACTCGCTGCGCTACTGGGTGACCGAGATGCACGTCGACGGCTTCCGTTTCGACCTGGCCGCGACGCTGGCCCGTGAGTTCTACGACGTCGATCGGCTGGCGACGTTCTTCGAACTCGTGCAACAGGATCCGACGGTCAGCCAGGTCAAGCTCATCGCCGAGCCGTGGGACGTCGGGCCGGGCGGCTACCAGGTGGGCAATTTCCCGCCGCAGTGGACGGAGTGGAACGGAAAGTACCGCGATACCGTGCGCGACTTCTGGCGCGGTGAGCCCTCCACCCTCGACGAATTCGCCTACCGGCTGTCCGGATCGGCCGACCTCTACGAGCACACCGCGCGCCGGCCGGTGGCGTCGATCAACTTCGTCACCGCCCATGACGGGTTCACGCTGCGCGACCTGGTGTCCTACAACGAAAAGCACAACGAGGCCAACCGCGAGGACAACAACGACGGCGAGAGCCACAACCGGTCGTGGAACTGCGGCGTGGAGGGGCCAACTGACGACGAGGGCGGCCCCGGTGTCAATGACCTGCGCGCCCGCCAGCAGCGCAATTTCCTGACCACTCTGCTGCTGTCGCAGGGCGTGCCGATGATCTGCCACGGCGACGAGCTGGGTCGCACGCAGAACGGGAACAACAACGGCTACTGCCAGGACAACGAGCTCACCTGGATCAACTGGGCCAACGCAGACGCGAGCCTGCTGGAGTTCACCCGCGCGGTGTCGGCGCTGCGCGCGAACCACCCGGTGTTCCGCAGGCGCCGGTTCTTTTCCGGCAAGCCGGTGGGGCGCCGCGGCCAGGACGGCCTGCCCGATATCGCCTGGTTCACCCCCGAGGGCACCGAGATGACCGACGAGGATTGGGGCGCGGGGTTCGCGAAATCGGTCACGGTGTTTTTCAACGGCCACGGCATCCCCGGTCTCGACGCGCGGGGGCAGCGGGTGCTCGACGACTCCTTCCTGCTGTGCTTCAACGCCCACCACGAGTCCATCGAGTTCACCCTGCCGCCAAAGGAATTCGGCGCCAGCTGGCATGTCGTGGTATTCACCGGACCCGAGGAGACGTCGCCCGCCGACGAAGTGCCCGGCGGAGGGGCGCTGACCGTCGAAGCGCACACGGCCGTGGTGCTGCAGGTCCCCGACGAGGCCTGAGCCGGTTGCCGCAAATCCGCCCGACAGTTACGCAGCCCGCCGCTGGTAGATACGCTGTGGCTGCAGCGGGCTCGTTACAGGAGAGGGCGGATATGTCAAGGACAGTGGTGGTTGGCGCCTCGAGCGGACTGGGGCGCTGCATTGGCGTCGGCCTGGCGCAACGCGGCGATAAGGTCGCGCTGCTCGCCCGGCGCCGCGAGCGCATCGAGGTCGCGGCGAAGGAGGCGGGACCGGCTGCGATCGCCGTCGAATGCGATGTCACCGACGAGGCCTCCTGCCGGTCGGCGATCGGCGCCGCCGCGGACGCGCTCGGCGGGATCGACAACCTCGTCTACACGCCGGCCGTCGGGCCACTCGTGCGAATGGTCGACACGGACGCCGAGACGTGGCGGCGGATCTTCGATACCAACGTCATCGGCGCGGCGCTGGTGACGGCGGCCGCGGTGCCACACCTGACGGCCTCCGCGGGCAAGGCGGTCTACCTCTCCTCCGACGCGGGCACGTTCGGGCCGCCCTGGCCGGGTCTCGGGGGGTACGGCGTCAGCAAGGCGGCCCTCGAGCGACTCGTCGAGGCCTGGCGGGCCGAGCACCCGGACATCGGCTTCACCTGCCTCATCGTGGGGGAGTGCGGGGGCGGCGAGGGCGACGCGGCGACGGGCATGACCACCGGCTGGGACGCCGAACTGGCCATGAAGGCCGTCCCGCTGTGGGCCTCCCGCGGCTGCATGCCCGGCAAGCTGATGCCGGTCGAGGACCTCATCGACGTGGTCCACTTGATCCTGGGCACCCATGCGTCGACGTCGATGCCGGTCGTGGTCGCCAGGGGAGCTCCCGCCAGCCCCGCGGCGTTCGCGGAGTCCGCCCAGTCCTAACGCGCCAACTTCTCGCGGACTTTGTCGACCAGGAAGCGCCCGTACGACGCCGGCCGGAACGCGCGCGCCGCGCCGGTGAGGGCCTCGCGAGAATCCGGGGGTAGCTCGATGTCGGCGGCGGCCACGTTGAACTCGAGCTGCTCGACGCTGGAGGCACCGGGGATGGCCACCACTCCCGGCAGGCTGATCAGCCAGGCCAGCGCCACCTGCGCCGGCTTGGCGTCGACCTGCGCCGCGACATCGCGCAACGTCTGCAGGAGCGGCTCGATGCGGCGCAGGTTCTCGGTGCCGAACAGCGGGTTCACGGCGCGAACGCCACCGGGGCGGTTGTCCAGGCCGTACTTGCCGCCCAGCAGCCCCTGCGCCAGCGGGCTGTAGGCGATCACGATGCGGTTCTCGCGCTCGGCGAAGGGCACCAGGTCCTCCAGCGCCCCGGCGTGGGCGAGCGAAAAATGCACCTGGTTGCTGATGACCGGCCGCCCGAGCGCGGCGTCGGCCTTTCGCCATCGCGCCAGCGAGTAGTTGGAAACGCCGGCGGCCCCGATCTTTCCGCCGTCGAGCAGGTCGCGCATCCCCGGCATGATCACCGAATCGGGGACCACCGGGTTGGGCTGGTGGATCTGGTACAGCGGGATGCGGTCGAGCCCCAGCCGCCGCGCGCTGGCGCGCTCGCGCTGCTTGATCACGGCGGGGAAGGGGGCCACCGGGAAGACCTTGGTGGCCACCGCGACCTCGGCGCGCTCGTCGCCGAGCGCCTCGCCGAGGATCCGCTCGCTCTTGCCCAGCCCGTATATCTCGGCGGTGTCGAACAGGGTCACCCCCAGGGCGCGGGCCCGCCGCACGATGTCCCGCGCGGCGCCCGACGCGTATCCCTCCCCGTAGCCCCACTCGCGCGACCCGAACTGCCACGTGCCCAGGCCGATTCGGCTGACCCGTCCGACCCCGTCGACGTCAAGATATTTCATGAGACCACCCTACTGGGGCGCCGAGTGTGGGCTGAGTACGGGAACCGCCCCTTGAATTCGTCCACGGGCCCGGCTCGGACTCGCCTCAGCCGGGAATCTTGTTGAGCGCGTAGTTCGCGATGCTCACGGCCGATTGCCGGGGACGGACGGCGTCGGTGGTGCCGCTGTAGGAGACGTACAGGTCCACGACGACATTGGCTTTGGCCGCGACCGCGCGCGCGGAGCGCACCTGCAGACCCTTCGGCGCCAGATCCATCGTGGTGATGCCGTTGCCGGCATCGGCCGGAGCGCTCAGGGCGAACGGGATCGCTCCCGCCTCGGGGATCGTCACGCTCACCGTCGTGCCGCCGCACTGGCGCCATCCGTCCAGCAGCTTCTGCAGTTGTGATTGGGCAGCCGGCGCATCACGAAACGCCGCGACGGCCTGGATCACCTGGACCGACTTGAGCAGGCTGCGCGTGTCGGAGAATTCCGCCGCGTGGTAGCCGAAGATGGCATCGACGTTGTAGGCGTCGGGTGTGCCCGGGGCGATGCTTCCCCAGCACTCCGGACGGTCGATGGTTCCTTCCCGGTCGGACCTGGCCGGATGGTCCCACGTCTGGCCCGCGTCGAGGTTCTGGTCGTCGGTGATGGTCTTCAGGTCGCCGAGGCCGGGCAAGACCGTGGCGATGGCGTCCGGCGCAACCGTGGGGCCCGGGGGCGCCGCGGCGGTGGTGACGGGTGCCGCCGGGTGGCTCGACGTGGATGTGAACGCGGCCAGGGTGGCCCATGCGACCAGGGTGAGGACCGCGAGGCTGACGAACGCGTACGACAGCGCCACCCCGGCCAGCGCGCGGTTTCGGCCGAGCTCACCCGTGCGGCGGATCTGCGCGAGCGCCAGGTGTCCCAGAACCGCACCGACGGGCGGGGACGCGAACGCGAACACCAAAGACTGCGTGGCCAACGGGTTGACGGGCGGGCGGTAAGGCTGTGCGGGCGGTGGTGTGACGACCGGCGGTTGCACCGGCGGGCCGGCGGGTGGCATGCGACCGAGCGGGTCGTAGCTCAGCGGGCCGTACCCGTACGGATCCTGAGGATTCACGCCAGTGGCCTCCTTAGCCCGGCAGCCTGCCCAGAATGTAGCCGAACGGTGGCGCGCCGTCGAAACGACAATTTCTATAAGTCCACGTTTGAGAAACCCGTGGCCGGATAGGTGCGCACGGTGGGTTTTCTCGTCGAGGCGCGTTGACCTGTCGCAACCCGGATTGCGCCAAGCCGCGGACCGGAATCGTGTTGTGCGGTAAGGACTTTCTCAGCAACGGCTCCGGCGGCGGAAACTCTTCGCCGTCGCGGGCGCAGCGTCGGTGAAATTCGGTTGAGCGAGCCGGAATCGATCGATCAGGTGCGATAGTGTGCGCAGTTCGTTGCGCAGCGCGTCGAACGTGCGCTCGTCCGAGTCGTCGAGCCGACCCAGCGAGCTGTAGTGCACCAGGCGTCGCAGCCGCCCGGCCAGCACGGTGCCCCACCTGATGCTGAAGTCGTAGCGCTGGCCTTCGCTGATCGGCGCTTCGTCGTCCTGCTTCGCGAGTTCCCTGAGCGCCCGGATCTGTCCGCTGATCAGTTCGACGTCGTTGTCGATCTCGACCGCCGCCCGTGCGGGATTTCGTGTCGCGCTCATCGGTTCCTCCTCTGCGTCAGCCCCGCACCCACGGGCCACCACACAACGCGGGGCGCGCTCTTTAACGCCGTCCCGGGGCCGTACAGCCTCCCACGACCGCGCCGAGGGCGCACCCCGCCCCTAAACGTCGCAGCCGTCGAGTCCAGCGGCTCACTCGGGAGAATTACCCCGATCGGCGCACATCACACGTGTTTTTCTTGCCGCGACGCACGTCGTTTGGTGGCCGCGTCGGTCGGGTAGCCGCTACAGAGCGCGCAACAGCCCGCGCGCGGATGTGTAATCAGAGGGAGAGACATCATGGCTCAGGCCGCCATAAAATCGCGCTCCGATGTAGTCGACTTCCTGGTCAGTCAGCACGAGCAGATCAAGTCGATGTTCGCCGAAACCCTGTCGGCCTCCGGGAAAGAACGAGAGAAAGCGTTCGTCGAACTCCGGCGCTTGCTCGCGGTGCACGAGACCGCCGAGGAGGAAGTCGTTCACCCGCGCGCCAAGCGGAAGATCGCCGACGGTGCCGCGGTGGTGGACAAGCGACTGGAGGAGGAGCACGAGGCCAAGACGGTCCTGCAGAAGCTGGAAAAGCTCGACGTCGACAGCGAGGAGTTCACCCGCCACCTGACGGAGCTCCGCGACGCCGTTATCGAGCACGCCGAGCACGAGGAGAAGGACGAGTTCGCCAAGCTGGGCGAGGAATTGAGCGACGAGGAGCTGGCGAGGATGGGCCGCGCCGCCAAGCTCGCCGAAGCGATCGCCCCCACCCGGCCGCACCCGGGCGTCGAATCCCAGGCCGCCAACCTGACCGCGGGCCCGTTCGCGGCGATGATGGACCGGGCGCGCGACGCCATCATGGGCAAGGGCTGATCCTGGCCTGAACCATGGCCGCGCCAAAAACGCCAAAAACCAGCGCCGCGCGCTACCTGCCGCAGGATCGCGGACTGGATTCCCTGAAAGCCGCGGCCGAGCGCTGCCACGGTTGCCCGTTATTTGCCGACGCCACCCAAACGGTGTTCGGTCACGGGCACCGGGGCGCGCCCATCATGCTGGTGGGCGAGCAGCCGGGGGACCAGGAGGACCGTGCCGGCCTGCCCTTCGTCGGGCCCGCGGGGCGGTTGCTGGCCCGGGCGCTCGACGACGCCGACATCGACCCGACGCTGACGTATCAGACCAACGCCGTCAAACATTTCAAGTTCACCCGTAAGGGCAAGCGGCGGATACACCAGAAACCGACCCGCACCGAAGTCGTCGCGTGCCGGCCGTGGCTCATCGCCGAGATCGAGGCGGTGCGGCCCCAGGTGATCGTCTGCCTCGGTGCCACCGCCGCGCAATCGCTTCTCGGAGCGGCCTTTCGGGTGTCCGCCCAGCGTGGCGAGGTCATCCAGCTGCCCGCCGCGGTCGACGTCGAATTAACGCCCGAGCCGATCGTGGTCGCAACCGTGCACCCGTCGTCGGTGCTGCGCGATCGCAGCGAATCCCGCGACGAGGCCTACAAGCTATTCGTCGACGACCTGCGCAGCGTGCGCTCGCGGCTCGGCTAGGCCTTCGATTTTTTGGGCGAGGACCTACGCGATGTGCATCGGCGGTCGGTCGGTGGCGAGGCCGCGAATCTGGGTGCGGCAACTGAATCCCGTCAATTGTTCTTGTGCGGCAGGAACTCCTGCGCCTTGGTTTTCAGGCCCACCTTGACGAAGCCGACGCGATCCTCGTCACCGGACAGCACCGCGGCGGTGGCCGCCTTGAACTGATCCCAGGTGGCGTGCGGCGGAATCGGCGGCATGTCTGGATCGGTGTAGACGTCCAAGACGGTGGGACGGTCCGCGGACAAGGCGTTGCGCCAGGCATTCCCGAGTTCGTCGGCGTCCTTGATGGCCATCGCGTTAAGGCCGAGGCTGGCGGCGAAGCCGGCGAAGTCGACGTCGGGAAGGTTCTGGGATTCCGCGAATTTCGGCGCGCCGGCCATCGCTCGCATCTCCCAGGTGACCTGGTTCAGGTCGTTGTTGTGCAGGATTGCGACGATCAGGCGGGGATCGTCCCACTCCTGCCAGTACCGCTTGACCGTGATGAGTTCGGCCATGCCGTTCATTTGCATGGCGCCGTCACCGCTGAACACGATGACGGGTCGTTCCGGGTGGCCGAACTTCGCGCCGATGCCGTACGGGACACCGGGACCCATCGTCGCAAGGGTGCCCGACAGCGAGCCCCGAATGTTGCCACGGAACCGCAGGTTTCGCGCATACCAGTTGGCCGCCGAACCGGAATCGGCCGTGACGACGGCGTTGTCGGGCAGCTGCGAGGATAGCTCGGAGAACAACCGCATGGGGTTGATCGGATCGGCGCTGACTTTCGCTTCCATGTCCATGGTTTCCCACCAGCGCGCCACTTTGGCCTCGATGGCGTCGCGCCAACCCCGGTCCTCCTTGCGGCGCAGGTGTGGAATCAGTGCCCGAAGCGCGGCTTTCGCGTCGGAAACGAGGTTGACCTCGTAGGGGTATCGCATGCCGATGAACCGGCCGTCGACATCGATCTGCACGGCGCGGCACTGCCCGAACTCCGGCAGGAATTGCGTGTAGGGGAAATTGGACCCAACCGTGAGCAGGGTGTCGCAGTCGCGCATCAGCTCGTAGCTCGGCCGGGTTCCCAGCAAGCCGATCGAGCCGGTGACCCAAGGCAATTCGTCACTCAACACGTCCTTGCCCAGCAGCGCCTTGGCCGCCCCGGCCCCGAGCAGATCGGCGACCTCGGCCAGCTCCTCGTGCGCCCCGCGCGCGCCGGACCCTACCAGCATGGCGACCTTTTTTCCGTCGTTGAGCACCTGAGCCGCGCGCTTGACCGCGGCGTCGTCGGGAACGACCGCCGGCCACTCGATGCCCAGACTCGAGGGCACCATCTTGAAGGCGTGGGTGGGTGGCGAATAGGGCAGCTCCTGCACGTCGGCCGGGATGATCAGGGCCGTGGGCGCGCGCTGGGCCATGGCCACCCGGATCGCGCGGTCCAACACGTTGGGTAACTGCTCTGGGACAGTGACCATTTGAACGTAGTCACTGGCAACGTCCTTATACAGACTGAGCAGGTCCACCTCCTGCTGATAAGACCCGCCCATGGCGCTGCGGTTTGTCTGACCGACTATCGCCACGACGGGCACGTGGTCGAGTTTGGCGTCGTAAAGACCGTTGAGCAGGTGAATCGCGCCGGGGCCCGACGTGGCCATACATATGCCGACCCGATCGGTGAACTTGGCGTACCCCACCGCCTCGAACGCGCTCATCTCTTCGTGACGCGACTGGATGAACTTGGGCCGGTTGTCGGCGCGCCCGAATGCGGCGAGGATCCCGTTGATGCCGTCGCCCGGATAGCCGTACACATGCTCAACGCCCCACGCCCGCAGTCGCTCCAGCAGGTAGTCCGAGACCTCTTGTTTAGACATTGGTTGCCCTCCTAGGCGGACGGTTGGGGTGGCGTCGGGCGCGCGAGTGGTCGCCCGCGTCGGCTTGTTCGTCGCGCCGAACGGGCCCGGGGCGCCATGGGTTCGACGGTCCGGGCAGCGACGTCACGCGTGGGAAACCGCAGGTGGGCCCAGTTACAACCACAACCCGGCCTCCGTGCGGCTTCGGCACACAACCCCCGGCATACCCGGAATCGTGATCCTTATGCCTGCATCGGTCGGTCGGGCGTTGGTCCGCCACCATAGCAACGCCGAAGCAATTGCTGGTTTCGGGCCATTTCACGTTTTCGGAGACGCTTGTCCCCCGGGCCTGCGTAGCCGAGCGACGTCAAAATCCGCACGGGGCACCGTTTCCCAGGTAGGCCAGCCCGGCGGCTTGCACGGCGGCCGGGTCGAGTGTGTTCCTGGTATCCAGGACCAGCGCCAGTGGCGCGTCTCGCGCGATGGCATGCCAATCGAGGTTACGAAACTGCGGCCACTCGGTCAGCACCACGATCGCCTCCGCCGCCTTGGCGGCCCGATACGGGTCATCCACGGCGGTCACCCGGGCCCGTTGCAGAGCAGTGGGATCGAGGTTCGGCAGTTGCGGGTCATAACCCATCACCTGGGCGCCGTCCTCGGCAAGTTTCAGGCAGGCGGCCAGCGCGGGGGAATCCCGCGTGTCGCCGGTCG
Source organism: Mycobacterium sp. (assembly GCF_025965855.1). Classification (GTDB taxonomy): domain Bacteria; phylum Actinomycetota; class Actinomycetes; order Mycobacteriales; family Mycobacteriaceae; genus Mycobacterium. The sequence goes on from NZ_JAOPWB010000162.1 coordinate 25,092, forward strand.
CGGCCTTGAATGTCAACCCCAACGCGGTGATTCGGCAGCCGGTCAGCGGCCGACCGATCCGGTGCCGCAGTGCCGTGGCGATCCGTGGGGCCTGGGCGGTATTGGTGCGCCGCGCCGCCTCGACTTCGACGAACGAGACGCCGTGACGGCGAGCCGTGTGCAGCAGCGCCGCGGTGTCCTTCGGGAGGCAGGAACCGCCCCAACCCGGGCCGGGCCGCAGGAAATCCGGCCCGATCCGGCGATCGGCACCCATGCAACCGGTGACGTCGCCGATGTCGGCACCGACGCGCGCGCACAGGGTGGCCAGCGAATTCGCGTAGGAGAGTTTGACGGCCAGGAAAGCGTTGCTTGCGTACTTGGCCAGTTCGGCACTCTCCGGACTCATCCGCAGTACGAGTTCGGCGCCCAGCCCGTACGAGCGTTGCACCACCCCGGCCGCCGACTCGTCGTGGGTGCCGATGACCAGTCGGTCGGGGTGACGGAAATCGTGGACGGCTCGGCCCTCGCGCAGAAACTCGGGTGTGGAGACGACGCGAATCTCCTTGTCGCGCAGGCGATCGGCCATGGCGGAGGTGGTGCCGACGGGAACCGTCGACTTCAACGCCACGATGGCGCCGCGCCGCACGACGTTGCCGAGCCGGTCGACCGCCGACCGCACCGCACCCAGGTCCGCCCGCCCGTTGTCGGCGCTGGGAGTGGGGACGCAAACGAAGACGACGTCGCGATCGGCGAGCGCGCAGAAGTCGCCGCTGAAGGCCAGCACGCCACGGGCGAGCCCGTCGCGCAGCAGCTTTGGCAGCTCCGGCTCGTCGATTACCGGGATGCCGGCCGTCAGTTTTCGCACCCGTTCGGAGTCGATATCCACCGCCACCGTGTTCAGGCCCGCCGCGGCCACGCAGACGGCGGTGGTCAGACCGACGTAGCCGACGCCCACCACACCGACACGCGGCGCGTTATTCATGCCGTCTCCCTTAAGATTTCGCGGCTTGCCGCCAGCACCCTGTCAACCGTGATCACAAGAAGCCCTTCGTGCGGCACGTCGGCGTGCGGGTCACCGACACCGCCCGTCCACAGCGCGATAAGGGGGGCCGGACCGCGCGGCCCCCAACGGCCGGGAGCGGTGGGACCGAACAGCACCACCGACGCCGTGCCGGTCGAGGCGGCCAGATGAGCCACCCCGGTGTCCCCGCAGATCACCAGCCGGCTGTCACTGATCAGCGCGACCAACGCGGTCAGGTCCAGCAGGCCGGCCACCACCGCGGTCCGCGGCAAGCGGGCCGCACGGGCGACCTCGTGGGCGAGCCCGAATTCCCCGGCCGATCCCGTGATGACGATTTCGTGGCCCTCATCGCGCAGCGCGGACGCCACCGCCGCGAACCGGTCTGCTGGCCATTGCCGCGCCGGCGCCGAGGCCCCGGGGTGGATCACGACCGCGCCAATTCGATCGGGATGTACCGTGGGTCGCGGCAGCCTCACGTTGTCCGCTTCACAAGGGATTCCGGCCCATTCCAGCAGGGCACACCAGCGATGCACTTCGTGCACGTCGGTGCGCCACGGTGGTCCGGCCAGGGCGGGATGGTGGCGATGGCAATGAGTGAGCACCGTGTGGGGCCGCCAGGCGAGCAAATGGTCGATGCTCTGCGGCCCGCACCCATGCAGATTGACCGCCAGCTCCGGCGGCTGCGGCAGCGGTTGCAGGTCGCCCAGGCGCGCGGTCGGCAGCACGTCGTCGACGGCTCCGGTGAGCAAGGCGAGTTCGCGGTAGCGGGAGGGGGCGGCGAGCATCACCCGCGCCTCGGGGTAATGCCGGCGCAGTCCCCGCAGGGCGGGCACCCCCGTCAGTAAGTCACCGAGCCCCAAGGCGCGCAGCACCACGATGGTTTCGCCTCCGTCGGTGCTGAGGTCGGCCTGCGGGCCTATGGCCACGACGACTCCGTGGCGGCACAGACCACCATTTCGCGCACCTCGCATCCGGCGGGCTGGGAGAGAGCGAAAAGCACGGCCTCGGCGACGTCCTCGGGCCGGTTGAGCTTGGCGTCCGCCGGTGGCTTGTACTGGTCGGGCCGGCCGTCGAAGAACGCGGTGTGCATGCCACCGGGAATGAGCAGCGTCACGCCGACCTCGCCCGCGAGTTCGGCCGCGAGCGCGCGGGTGAAGCCAACGACCCCGAATTTGGATGCGCAGTAGGCAGTGGCATCGCTGACCGCCTTGATGCCCAGCGTCGAGGCGCACGTGACAATGCGCCCACCGGTCGACCTCAGGTACGGCAGCGCGGCGCGAACGACGGCGGCGGTGCCGATCAGGTTGACGGCGATGACCTGTTCCCATTCCTTGGCCGGCACTTGCTCGAGCGTGCCGCAGCAGTCGATGCCCGCCGCGGTGAAGACACCGGTGATGCGGCCGCCCACCCGTTCGGCCAGCGACTCGACGGCAGTGGCAACCGCGCTGGTGTCAGCCAGGTCGGCGGCCACGTACGGCACGTCCGAGGCTGCCGAGGCGGGCGGCTTCTTGTCGATCACCAGCGGCACGCCGCCGCGCCGGAGCACGGCGGCCACGGTGGCCGCGCCAAGGCCGGACGAGCCGCCGGTGATGAGCACGCCGTCAAGTGGTTGTGCCGTCATATCAAGACCTTTCGGTGAGTGTGCGGGCGGAAGTCGCCGCGGCGATCAGGCGGGAAGAGGAGTAACCGGCCACCGTGGGCAGGATGATCACCGTGCCGCCGTGGCGTTGCACGGTTTCGGTTTCGGGGAGCTCGCCGGCCTCGTAGTCCCCGCCCTTCACCCAGATGTTGGGCCGCAGGGTGTCCAGCAAGCGCTCGGGGGTGGGTCCGTCGAAGATCGCCACGGCGTCGACGCACGCGAGCGCGGCCAGGACCCGGGCGCGGTCGACGTCGCGCATCACCGGCCGTCCGGTGCCCTTGAGCGCCCGCACCGACTTGTCCGAATTGACCAGGACTATCAGGGCGTCGCCGAGTTCGCGGGCCTGTCGAAGCAGCCGAACGTGTCCGGTGTGCAAGAGGTCGAAGCAACCGCCGGCGGCCACCACCGATCGTCCGTCGCGCCGCAGCCGTTCGGCCAGGGCGATCGCGTCGACCGCAACGGTATCCTCGAATTGCGTTTCGGCGGAAAGGATGTCGGCGCCGTGGCGGGGGACCGGCGTCGAGACCGCGGCCGCGCCGCCCGCGGCCACGAACCGGGCTGCGTCGGCGACCGCCGCTTCGACCGCGGCGACGGGGTCGGCACCGGCGCCCAGGGCCACGGCCGCGGCGACAGCAAACCGGTCTCCTGCCCCGCAGACATCGGCCGCGCCCGCCGCCGCGCCCGCCGGGATTCCCACGTGGTGGGCGCCCAGCCGCCGTCCGTGCACGCGTGCGCCACGGGCACCGCGGGTGACGCACACCGCGCCGGCACCCCACTTCCGCAGCAGCACCTCAGCGGCGTCGCCCGCGACATCGCCGCAAAAGTGGCGCGCCTCTTCGTCGTTCGGGGTCACCAGGGCGCATCCGGGCACCGGCGGCGCGCCGCGCGGATGTGGGTCCCAGACCACGGGGACGCGGGACGCCGCTTCCGTCAGCGCCTGGCGGACGGCGGGCAGCGCCGTCAAGCCCGCGCCGTAATCGGCGACACAAATCGCGCGGGCGCCGGCCAAGGTTTCCCCGACCTCAACCGGAAGCCGGTGGTTCACGGGGGCGCCGTCACCCCGGTCGAGCCGGAGCATCGACTGACCCCGCGCCCGTATCCTCGTCTTGGTCACGGTGGTCCCGGTCATCGGTAACGCAAGCACCGTGACTCCCGCGGCCGCGAGCAGGCCGCGCAGCCGTCGGCCCGCGTCGTCGTCGGCGATGCCGGTGATCAACGCCACGCCGGTCTCGGTTCGGGCCGCCAGCACGGCCGCCAGCCCGGCGCCCCCCGGCCGTTGTACGAGCCGTTCGGCGTCGACCACCGGCACCGGAGCCTCGGGGCTCAGCCGTGTCGCCGAGCCCAACACGTCGATGTCGAGGATCGAATCACCAATGATGACAAGGGGTTTGGCGGTCACGCCGTTTCCTCTCGCAGCAGCACGTCGTCGAGCGCCAGGCACAATCCGTGGATCAGCATCAAGTGGATCTCCTGCACGGTGGCCGTGGTCGGGGCGTCCACGCAGATGGCCTCGTCGCACATGGCGGCCAGCACGTTGGGCTCCGGCCCGGTCAGCGCCCACGTCAGCATGCCGATGTCTTGGGCCGCTTTGGCCGCGGCCAGCACGTTGCGACTGGTGCCGCTGGTGGACAGAGCCACCAGCACGTCGCCGGGCCGCCCGTGCGCCCGGACCCCGCGCGCGAACATCTCCTCCTCGCCGTAGTCGTTGACGATCGCGGTCAACGCCGACGTGTCGGCGTGTAAGGCGATGGCCGACAGCGGTATTCGCTCCTCGCGAAAGCGGCCGACGATTTCGGCGGTAAGATGCTGCGCCTCCGCCGCGCTGCCGCCGTTCCCGCACGCGAGCAGGCGGCCCCCGCTCGTCAGCACCCACGCGAGCTGTTGGCCCCAGCCACGCAGCCGGACCGCCTCGGAGCTGGTGCGGCCCACCGCGTCTCGCAGCGCATCGAAGTGCATCTCGATCATGGCGTTCCTCCTTCATTGACCGCGGCGAGCAGTTCGGCGTCGGTGATGTGGTCCAGGCAGGGATGGCCCGGCACCGGGCAGATCCGGGCACGGCTGTCGCGACACGGTGCAGATTGATTGCCCAGCACCGTCACCCGGCGCCCGAAGGGCCGCCACTGCGCGGCCGGCACCACCGGCGCGAACAATGACACCGCCGGCGTGCCGACGGCGGCGGCCAGGTGCGCCGGCCCGGTGTTCGGAACCACGACCGCGTCCGCCGCCGCAAACACCGCCGCCAGTTCGGCTAGGCTGGTCCGGCCACCCAGGTCCACCGCGAGGTCGCCCGCGACGTCGGCGGTGAGCGCCGCCTCCTCGGGGCCGCCGGTGACCACGACCCGGTGGCCGGCCCCGACCAGCGCCGCCACCATGGCGGCGCTGCGCGCCCGGCTCGGCCGCCGGGCCGGCACCGCGGCCCCGGGATGGAACACCACGAACGGGCCGGCGCCGATCCGGCTCGCCAACCTCGGACACAGCGGATCGACGGTACGGATCCGCAGCGCGCCGTCGTCACCGGCGGGCAGTTGGCAACCCGCCGCCTCGGCGAGCGATAGCGCCCGCCTCGGCTCCGGGATCCCCGTCGGCACGCGGTGCCGCAGATCGAGCAGGGTGCCGGGGTAGTCCGCGCAGATCGCACCCACCCAGGGCACCGACGCCATCCGGCACAACAACGCCAACGGCAGCGGAGACTGGTGAAACGACGTGAAGATGTAGGCCTTGGTGGGCGCGATATCGCGCAGCTGCTTGATCACCGCATCGGCATGTGCGGCCGTCAATTCCGGTGCGTCGAAATCCACCCAGGGCGCCTGCCATTCGAGGATCTCGTCGACGCCCGGCAGCAGTTCGGCGGCATCGCGTCCGCGCGGTCCGGCCAGCATCACCACCCGGTCGTGGCAATTGGCCACCGCGCGCACCGCCGGGCCGGTGATCAGCACGTCGCCGGCGCTATCGAGGCGGGCCACGACGGCGGTATTCACCGGCACTCCCTTAGCACTAAAGACACCGCGTCACTGAGGGTTTCGGCCACCCGCGCATGGGCGCGGGCGTGGTGGATTTCCGCGGGCAGGGTGCGCGTGGTCGGCACCAGCACGGCCTGTGCGTCGGCGGCCAGGGCCGCCTCCACATCGCCCCCGGTGTCGCCGATCAGCACGCACCGCGCCGGCGGCACCGCCAGCGCCTCGGCCGCCGCCAGCACCATCCCGGGCTGCGGCTTGCGGCACCCGCAGCCGTCCGCCTCGCCGTGCACGCACACCTGCCAGGAGTCGAACGGCCCGAGGACCTCATTGACCCGGGCGTTCACGGCGGTGAGCTGGTCCGCACTGATCAGCCCGCGCGCCACGCCGGACTGATTGGTCACGACCGCGAGCAGCAGGCCCCGCCGGCGCAGGCGGGCCAGGGCCCGGCCGGCATCGCGGGTGGGCCGCACACCCGCGGGGTCGTTGAGATACGGCCGGTCGACGATCAGGGTGTCGTCGCGGTCCAGCAGCACGGCCAGCGGCGGATCGCGCCGGGCCCGGCGAACCGCCCACTCGCCGGCCAGTCGGTGCGCCACCGCGACCGGCGGGATAAGGGCGCTGCTCACCGAAAGGCGAAGCGCCTCAACGGCGGAGCGCGGGCCGCTGCGCCAGCGCCTGGCCGCGAACTCGGCTGTGAGCGCCAGCCACAGCGCCGCGGCGGCGCGGGCCCCGATGCCACGGCGCGGCAGCCCGGAAGCGGTGGCCGCGATGGCTAGGGCGCCGGCCGCGGTGGTCGCGATGTGCGCCGGCATCCTGCCCGGCCCCTCGCCGATCTTGGCGCGCCAGGATCGGCCGTGCTTGCGACGCATCAGCGCGTTGTCGCGGTTACCGACCTGCGCGCGCACGCTCGACCACCAGCCGGCGGGGGCGACGGGATGGCTGCAGCGACGGGCGCCGCGGGCAATCTGCCCGCCGGCCTCCACGATCCGCAGCGCCAGGTCCGAATCTTCGCGGTAGGCGCGCGGGAACCGCTCGTCGAAGCCCCCGACGGCCACCAGCACGTCGCGGCGATACGCCATGTCGGCGGTGATCCACCGCGCCTCGGACAGCCGCAGGGTCCGCCGCTCGTCGTCGGTGGGCCGGCGGGAGGCCTCCGTCGGCACCTCGATGACCGCCTGGGAGCCGCCGGCACCCGCCGCGTCGGAGGCGCGCAGATCGGTCGCCACGGCCCATCTCCACCACGCGTCCGGCAGCACATCGTCGTCGAGAAAGCACACCCAGCGCACGGTGGTGGCCCGCCATCCCACGTTGCGCGCCGCGGCCGGCCCCCGCCCGCCGCTGCGCAGCACCCGCACCGGAAGCCCGGCGGTGACCGGAAGGTCGGTAACCGGCTCGGGCCGGTCGTCGACCAGCACCACCTCCGCCGGCGCAGGACCGGATCCCCGCTCCAGCGCGATGAGCAAGCGGCGCAGGGAGTCCCGGCCGATGGTGGGCACCACGATCGCGTAATCGGGTGTCATCGCCGTCGCCGGAGCACATAGGGGCCGATGGCCAGCACGTCGATGGGGGAACTGCCGAAGACCTCGAGGGCATCGCGCGGGCTGTCCACCATCGGCCGCCCGGCGGTGTTGAAGCTCGTGTTGACGACCACCGGGACCCCGGTGCGCTGGGCGAAGCGGCTGATCGTCGCGTGCAGGCGCGGATCCGCGGCTTGGTCGACGGTCTGGATTCGTGCCGTGCCGTCGACATGGGTGACCGCGGGGATGCGGTCGCGCCAGTTCTCGGCGACGTCGTGCACGAACAGCATGTACGGGCTGGGCAGCGGTCCGCGAGAGAAGATTTCGGCGGCCCGCTCGGCCAGCACCATCGGGGCGACGGGCCGGAACTGCTCGCGGCCCTTGACCGCGTTGAGGCGCTCCAGGTTGGCGGGATGACGCGGGTCGGCCAGCAGCGAGCGGCCGCCGAGGGCCCGCGGCCCAAATTCGGCGCGGCCCTGGAACCATCCGACCAACCGGTTGTCGGCCAGCGCGTCGCCGATCGCGGCGGCCGGGTCGGGTGGCCGTTCGTAGCCGACGGCCGCGTCGTCGAGCGCCGCCCGGATCTGGTCGTCGGACCAGCCGCGGCCCAGTTGCGCCGCCGGCATCGGGGCGATCGGCTCGCCGAACGCGGCGGCCAGGCTGAGCGCCGCTCCCAGCGCCGTGCCCGAGTCACCGGCGGCCGGCTGAACCCACACCCGGTCGAAGCCGGACTCGGCGTAGATGCGCGTGTTGGCAACGCAATTCAGCGCCACGCCTCCCGCCAGGCACAGCGCGTCGCCGTCGGTGCGGTCGCGCAGCCACCCCACCAGCTCCAGCAGCACGTCTTCGACGACGCGCTGCACGCTGCAGGCGAGGTCGGCGTGCACGGGATCGAGCGTGCCTTCGTTCGGCCGGCGTGCGGGCGCCAAATCGTCCCATACGATCGGCTCGGTGCGGAACCCGCCGTCACCGCACGCGTAGACCCGCTCCCGCAGCGCCCCGGCGAACCGCGGGCTGCCGTAGGAGGCCATGGCCATCACCTTGTACTCGTCGCTGGAGCGGACGAAACCCAGATGCTCGGTGAGGCTTTCGTAAAGCAATCCCAGCGAGTGCGGCAGCGCCTGGGAGGCCAGCACGTCGAGCTTCTGGTCACGGTAGACACCGGCGAGCATCGACGTGCGTTCGCCGCGGCCGTCGACCACCAGCACCGCCGTGTCGGGATGCGGTGAGGCGAGCGCCGTGGACGCCGCGTGCGCGACATGGTGGCGGACGTGGCACACCGCGGCGGGGTTGAGGCCGGGCACGGCCGACGCCAGGAAGCGCGGGGCGCGCTCCGCGTACATGGTGCGCAGGTGCTCCCAGTCCCGGTCGAGCCCGGCCGGGTCGAGGGGTTCCTCCTGCATCAGGGCCGGGTCGTAGGAGTATCCGACCGCGTCGATGTCGCCCGCGTCCAGCCCGGAGTGATCCAGGCACCACCGGATGGCGCCGACGGGAAGTTCCCACGTGGAGAACGGGACCGCCTGCTTACCGTGCTTGCGCCGTGAGAAGCGCTCTTCCTCAGCGGCCGCTACCACCTCGCCGTCGACCACCAGGGCCGCGGCCGAGTCGTGGAACACCGCGTTAACGCCGAGAATCCGCACCGCACCTCCTACTGCGCCAATTGCCCAGGGGTCGAGACGAAGTCCGCGTGCGCTTCGTCGGCCAATATGCGAAACCACGCCACGGTGGTACTCAGCCCGCTGCGGTAGTCGACCCGCGGCTCCCAGCCCAACTCCCGGCGGGCCAGCGTGATGTCGGGGCATCGGCGCTGCGGGTCGTCTACGGCCGGTGGGATGAGCTGGATCGTGGAGTTGCTGCCGGCCAGGTCGCGGATCATCTCGGCAACGGCACGCACCGTCAGCTCGGTGGGGTTGCCGATGTTGACCGGGCCGCTGAAATCGCGGTGCGTCAGCGCAATGAGCGCCGTGACGGTGTCATCGACATAGCACAGTGAGCGCGTCTGCAGGCCCGTGCCGGACACGGTCAGCGGTTCTCCGCGCAGTGCCTGGCGGCAGAACGTCGGAACCATCCGGCCGTCGTCGGGGCGCATACCCGGCCCGTAGGTGTTGAAGATGCGGGCCACGCCGACGTCGGCCCGGCCGAGGCGGTGGTAGGCGAAGGTCAGCGCTTCGGCGTAGCGTTTGGCTTCGTCGTACATGCTGCGCGGGCCCACGGGATTCACGTTGCCCCAATAGGTTTCGCGCTGGGGATGCGATTCGGGATCGCCGTAGACCTCGCTGGTGGACGCCAGAACGAAGCGAGCGCCGGCGCGCTCGGCAATTTCCAGCGCCGTCGCCGTGCCCGCCGATCCGGCGCGCAGCGTGTCGATCGGTAACCGTTGATAGTCGGCCGGCGACGCCGGCGACGCCAGGTGGAACACCGTGTCGAACGAGGAGCCGAGGATCTGCACCGCGTCGGCATCGCAAATGTTCCGCTGCACAAAGTGATATCCGGGCCGCCCGGCCAGTCCGGCCGCCGCGCCAGGTGGGCTGGTGGACAGGTCGTCGACGCTGACGACTTCGACACCGGCGCCGAGCAGCCGGTCGCACAAGTGGACGCCCAGGAATCCGGCGCCGCCGGTTACCAGTACACGCGACATGGAACGCATCCGGTCTTCATACCCGGCGGTGCAGTGCTGAAACGGTGTTTCGCCGACCGATTCCCGGGTAGTCGCACCGGGCATGGCCGCCTCGCCCGAAGCCCCGCCCCAAACGTCTTTTGTCATCGCGACACGAGACCGCTCCTCCGAGCTGCGCGCCGTGCTGCACCGCCTGCTTGACATCGGCGAGTGCCCGATCGTCGTGGTGGACAACGCATCCCGGGACGACTCGGTGGCGGCCGCCCGTGGCGTCGCCGCCGGTTGCGGCGGCCGGGTGACCGTCATCCCGCTGAACAAGAACGAGGGCGCGGTGGCGCGCAACATCGGCGTGGCACGTTGCGGCACACCGTATGTCGCGTTTTGCGACGACGATTCATGGTGGGCGCCGGGGGTGCCCGCACTCGCCGAGGCGATATTCGACCGGTATCCTACCGTCGCGCTGCTGGCCGCGAGAACCGTCGTTTGGCCACAGCAGCGCGATGACCCGCTGGTCGCCGAATTGGCCGCTAGCCCGCTGGGCCGTGATCCGGCCCTGCCGGGCCCGTCGATCCTGGGCTTCCAGTCGTGCTCGGCGGTGGTACGCAAGGCGGCGTTCGAGGCGGTCGGCGGGTTCAGTCCGATCCTGCACTTTCGAGCCGAGGAGGGTTTGCTCGCTTGGGATCTCGCCGCGAACGGCTGGGATCTGTGCTTCTGCCCGGGTTTGGTGGCATACCACCAGCCCTCGACGACTCGATCGGCGAGCCAGGTCCAACGCGCTCGCGTCAGGCGCAACGAACTGCTGACCGCGTGTCTGCGCCGGCCCGTCGGGAGGTGCGCCAGGGCCGCGGCCGGCCTGGCGTGGGCCGCCAGCCATGACACCGCCCACGCCAGGGCACTGCTCGAGGCCGTGGCCGCAATGCCGGCCGTCCTGGGCGCCCGGCGGCGACTGCCCGACTCGGTGGAGCGGTCGGTGCGACTGCTGGAGAAGCGCTGAGCCACAATGTCATCCGGAACGGGTGTTCGGTGCGCTCAGCCCGCGCCGTACGGCCGCCACCTTCTCGTAGACGCGTTCGGTGTCGGCCGCGATCCGGTCCCACGTGTAGCGCGCCCTCGCGCGCTCCCGTCCCGCCTGACCCAACGCCCTGCGCCGCCGGCCATCTTCCAGGAGCGGGTTGATCGCTTCGGCCAGCGCGCCGGGATCCTTCGGTGGCACCAGGCGTCCCGTCACGCCGTCGACGACGGTGTCGCGGATCCCGCCGACCGCCGCGGCCACGACCGGAACTCCGCAGGCCATCGCCTCGAGTGGCACGATGCCGAACGGCTCATACCAGGGGGTGCAGGCCACCACGTCGGCCGACCGCAGCACCGCGGGCATCTCGTCGCGTGTGATCCCGCCGAGCAGCAGCACCCGGTCGGCCACAGCGAGGCGGTGGGCCAACCGCCGCAAATGTTGCGCTTCCGGGTCCTGCGCCAGCGAATCGCGGGCGGGGCCACCGACGATGACCAGCTCGGCGTCGGGGATGCCCGGCAAGGCGCGGATCAGCGTCTCAAAACCCTTGCGCGGCACCAGACGTCCGACGGACACGATCCGAGGACGAGCGCCCCGCGGCGCGGCCGCTCCGTCCGGGTGGAACGCATCGATATCGACGCCGCAGGGCACCACCGACGTTCGCGACCGGGCGCGGCCCATTCGGACCAGCTCGAACACCTCGTCGGTGCTGGTGGCCGCCACCCAGTCGGCGCCGCGCGCGACGACGGTCTCGAGCCCGATGCGGCAGTCCGGGCTGGTGTCATCGACACCCTGGTGCAGCCTCTTGACCAGTCCCAGCGCATGGAATGTCTGCACGGTGGGTACGCGGTGCGGTCGTGCGGCCCGCTGGGTCGCGAGGCCCGACATCCAAAAGTGGGCATGAGCCACGTCGGGCGGTTCGCTTGTCCACCGCCCGTCGAGGTAATGGCCGAAGGCGTACATGTATTGCAGCAGCGCGTCTTTGGGCAAGACGCGGGCCGGGCCCGCGGACACGTGGACCACGGAGTAGCCATCCGCGGTCTCGGCACGGTCGGGCAGGTCGGGGTCGTCGCGGCGGGTGTACACGACCACGTCGTGGCCGCGCCGCGCCAGCGTGGCGGACAGCTCGGCGACATGGACGTTCTGCCCGCCCGCGTCCACGCCGCCCAAGTGCGCCAGCGGGCTGGCGTGCTCGGAGATCATCGCGATCCTCATGCGGGCTCCCTTCTGGGTCAACTGCACAGCTCCTCGATGACTTGGTCCCATTCGGTGAGAAAGCGCCCCAATCCGAAGCGGCCGGTGACGAATTCGCGTGCCGCCTTGCCCGCGGCCACCGCGGTCGCGTGGTCGTTCAAGAAGTCCCGCAAGCCATGGCCCAGGGCCGCGAGGTCGGCGCTGACGACGCCCGCCTCGCAAGGCACCACCAGCGGGGCCATCGTCGTGCCGACGGCCACCACCGGCATCCCGAGGAACATCGCCTCGATGAGCGAAAGGCCCAGCGAGGTCCAGCGGGCGGCATGCAGGTAGACGCGCCGCCGGGCGATCTCATCCCACAACTTCGGGGCCGCGACATCGCCGCGGCCGGTCACCCCGCCGCTTCGCGCGTACAGCGACTCCGTACCGATGCCCCACACATCGATCTGCGCGTGGGCCGACAACGGTTCCAACAGGTCGGCACCGACGGTGCGGCCGCGGCGCAGCGGCTCGTTGATCATCGTCGCCGCTCTCAGGACGTCGCCGGTGTAGCGCCTGCCCGGATCGGCCACGCCGTGGTCGATCACCCGAGTCGGGGCCCGTCCGTTGTCCCACATCAGCCGGTTGAAGTCGGTGACGTGGACCAGCGGGATGTCGCTGCGGTCCGCGAGCGGATGCCGGCTGCGTTCGGCGTGCGGGCGCGGAGCGTTGTGCTCGACGTAGACAGCGGGCAGGTCGTTGCCCGCTGTGCGGCCCGCCCACCGGGCCATCAGCGCGGCATCGTGCGGGCGTTGCAACACCACGAGATCGATGTCCTGGCCTCCCAGCTCCTGGAGGGCGATCTCCCGGGCGTTCGGCCATGTCCGCCCGGCCAACCCGATGCCATCGGCGCCGCGATCGGGGGCGACCGGGATCAAATACCTGTGCCGGCCCGCGACGAACGCCTGCGTCCAGGATCCATGGACGTGCCAAACCAGCACATTCTTTGCGGAGCCTAAACGGAGCATGGCGGGCGAAATACCCTATAGGTCATTACGTAAACGCTTTTGTTCGACCGGTTCTCCGCCGTCATGCCGGCCACGCAGCGCTTTGCGACGCCAATTAGCTTGTCCCGCGGAGATTTCCAAGCCGACACCAGTGGGCTGGACACGGCTCGGCGCCCCCACGCAGGACATCCTGCGAAATGTCAAGGACCCGAGGCGGATGCCGCAGTGACCGGGATTTGTGCTGGTAAGGCGGCCGGTCGGGCCCGCGGTTTGCCACCTCGCCTGACGAAAATTCTTCGCAATGTGGACGAGACGGCGCCGAACGCCGCGAGGCGTCAGGTCACGCGCTCTTGGGCAGTTCCGAGGAGCCGGATAGCCTCTGGCCCTTGGCTACTCGGCGAATCAGCATGCGGGTCGCCTTCTCCAGGATTTCCTGCGTGGCCTCGGGTCGGCGGGCGCGTTCGGCGCGACGTGCTGCCGCCTCGATCGTCAGTGCCTGCTCATAACCGGTGACGACGCGCGGGTCCACGTACGACCCTCGCGCCACCGCCGGGGTGTTGCCCAGCTCCTCGGCGACCTCCTTCATGACGGCGGACTCGACGCGCTTGACCACCCGCTGCGAGACGGGCGGGTCCCCGTCGGCGAACGCCGCGGCGGCCAGTACGGTGCCGTGCCAGGTCCGCAGGTCCTTGACGGTGTACTCGTCGCCCACCATTTCCTTGAATCGGGCATTGAGGTCGTCGGACCGGATGTCGACCCACCCGGATTCCGTGCGGCACACCAGCAATCGGTCGGTGCCTTCCGAGCGTCGCATCAGCGCGCGCACCGCCCGAACGATTTCGGCGTCCTCGATTTCCACCGTGCGACGCACCCCGCTCTTCGCGGGGAAGTCGAATTCGACCGCGTTGCGGTGCACCGTCACGTGGCTGCACAGCAAGGTGGCCAGTCCGTAGGACTCGTGTTCCTCGGCGTACTGCTCGCCGCCGGCGCGAAAGTAGCCGCGGTCCAGCAGGCGCAGCGCGACCGCGAGCACGCGCTCGCGGGTCAAGCCGGGGCGCGCCAGGTCTTTGGCGACGCGCGCCCGCCACATCGGCAGCTGCGTGGACAGCTCCAGGACGCGGTCGAACTTCTCCTCGGCGCGTTCCTGCTGCCAGGCGGTGTGGTAGATGTACTGGCGGCGTCCGGCCGCATCGGTGCCGACGGCCTGGATGTGGCCTCCCGCGTGCGGCGAGATCCACACCTTCTTCCACGCCGGCGGAATGACGAGATCATTGATGCGCGCCAGGGTGGCCGGATCGGACAGCCGGTTGCCCTCGGCGTCGTAGTAGGCGAAGCCCTTGCCCCGGCGTTTGCGTGCGATTCCCGGCTTGCTGAGATCGCTGCGACGCAGCCGCATCGTTGCCTCCAGTCCCATTGGCTGACTGCACAATTACCCGCCCGGTATGAACGCGAAACGACCCGCCACGGCGCTGTGGCGGGTCGTTGTCGGCGAAGTCAGCCGGCCATGAACTCCTGGTAGGCGGACTCCAGATTTGGCGGCAGGGCCGTGACGTTGCACTGCCGTTCCGTGTCGCCGATCGGCGCCAGGATGCCGCGCAGGTCGTAGTACTCCTGCGGGTGCCCGGTGAAGTAGCCGCGCAGGCTGGACTCGGCCTCCGGCCGCGGCTGGCCGTAGGCGGCCGTGACCACCTGGTTGGCGTCCGGATGTGCGGCCAGGTACTGCTGCGCCGCGCCCTGCGCCGAGGAGACGGTGGCGTTCACACCGCCAGGGCTGCAGTCGGGCGCTGCGGCCGCCGACGGGGCAGCAATTACGCCCATGGTCAAGCCCCCGAGCAGAAAGCCCGCGCTGATGCCGGCAACTCGCCGGCGCGCGACGATACTGCTGATTTTCATGATCAGTGTTGTCCTTCGAAATAGATCAATTGACTTACTGCAGAGGTTCCCGATCCCTCCAAACCCAAAGTAGCGGAAGAGAAAAGTGCGGGTGTTCGCTGGAAACGAACATCGCCCTTCACGCTCCTCCCGAAAGGGCCACTAGAGGGGTTTTTGCTAAGCGGGCAACCAAATTGGCCCGCCATTGCTGAGATTTCTTAGGAAACCCGGCCAGTTCTTAAGCAATCGTCACACCGATCGTGACGGAACCGTGACCTTACTTGCGGCCGATCGACTAACCGATTTCGTTTCCCCGGCTGCGCCTAACGGCTCGTGTTTGAAAAATCCCGCGTCGGCAAGCCGGTCTTCGGATCGCTGCCGTCCCCGGCCGAATCGCCGTCAGTGCCGGCGGGGGAAAGGGTGAGCAGCCAAGCGTCGACGTCGGGGCCGACGACGACTGCGCCGTCGGACGCGAGCAGCGCGCCGGAGGCGAGCGCGGCCAGGTCGGGCTGCACGGTGCGGACGCGGCGGTTATCGCCTTGCTGGGCGAGCATTTTGGTCGTCAGCTCAGGCAGTCGGATCGCATCCGGGCCGGTGATGGTGCGCGGCGCGGGTGTCTGACTTAGGGCCGCCTCGACCAGCACGTCGGCGACGGTGTCGGCGGCAATAGGCTGAACCAGCCAGTCCTGGACGATCACCTCGCCGTCGTGAGAGCTCACCGCGGCGGGATTGGTGGCGAACTCGTACCACTGGGTCGATTTCACGATCGTCGCCGGCACCGGACCCTCGAGCACGATGTCCTTCGCCGCTCGTTTCGCCTCGTAGTAGGGAAAGCCGTCGAACACGGGATCTTCGATGCCGGCGATCGTCAAAACCACCAGACGCTGGATGTCGCGCGCGGCGCACGCACCCACGACGTTACGGGTTGCGGTGGCCACCGTCTGGGTGATGCTGGCGTGCCCATCGGCCGGCATCGGGTTGGAGACGTCGATCACGACATCCACCCCCGCCAGTGCCTGGAACAGCCCCCGCCCGGAGATCACGTCAACGCCGTGCGCGCGTGAGATCTCGACCACCCCGACGTCGCGGGCCCTCAGCCTGGAGACGACGCGGGATCCGGCCGTGCCGGTCGCCCCGATGACAGCGATGGTGCTCAGGGAATCCACCCCCTTGGTAGTCGCCGGCTAGAGCTACCCATAAAAACTCCGTTCAAACAAGTTCGCTCGAAAAGCGAGTCGCCCGGGTGATCAATCGCACAGCCCCGACGTGACCAGGGTCAATCGACCGGAGATGTGGTGCGGGCGTTTGGCCGGGCGCCCGGCGGGAAGCCGGTAGGTGCGAAGCAAACACGTAACCACCGAGAGGGAGGTCGACCCATGGGGGATCAAAAGAGCGGACCGCAAGAGGCCGTCAAGGGCGTCGTGGAAGGCGTCAAGGGCAAGGTCAAGGAGGTGGGCGGAACCGTCGCCGGTCGCGACGACATCGTCGAAGAGGGCCAGGCGCAACAGGATAAGGCCGACGCTCAGCGCGACGCGGGCAAGAAGGAAGCCGAAGCCGATTCCGCACGCGCCGGCGCAAAGGCCGCGGAAGAGCGCCAGAAGCAAAACCAGTAAGCCGATCCCGAAGGGGGTCCGGTCCAGCAGTAGGACCGGACCCCTTTTCGGCGTTTCAAACCGGTGCGGCGGGTTATTCCCGGCAAGAACCGTCCCGCTTTGCCCGGCGTGGCGGCGGGGAGGTTGAAGATGAGCTTGCGCGACGGAATGTCGAGCATTATTGCGTTTTTGCGCGCCGGTTACCCGAGCGGCGTGCCGCGCTTCGGCTACGCGCCGGCGTTGGCGCTGTTGCCACGGCGAATATGCGACGACGAGGTCGCCACTATCGCGACCACTCTCACCGGGCGCAAACGCCCGTCGATCGACAATGCCGACGTCGGCGTGGCGATCACCCGCGTCACTGACGAGATGCCCTCGCTTGACGACATCGATCGCGTCCAGCATCGACTCGATGCGATGGGATGGGCCGGTGACTAAGGACGTCCGCCCGGCGCTGACACGCATTCCAGGTCGACCACCAGCGGCCGGTGATCGGAGATCGGCATCGCGTCGGACTCCACGGCACCGCCGCGCAGGCGAGGGTCGTCGGTCAGGATGTGGTCGAGCTGCCGCTGGGGCGCGTCCGCGGGAAACGTCGGCGCCACGGCCAGTGGCCGCATGCGCGACCAGCGGCGAACCGCGTCCGGTGTCATGTTGAGGTCGCCGATCAGCAGCCGCGGACCCGGGAAGCCGCGCAAGTCATGGATCAGTCGCCGCAGCTGGCGCCGATTCCAGCCGGGCACGAAGGACAGATGCGTGTTGGCCACCGTGAGCCCGCCCCACGGGGCGTGCAGCTGCGCGATCACGGCCGCCCGCGGTTCCTCGTCGACGATCATCACCCGGTTGGGTCCCGGCAGATACATGGGAAACCGCATCGGAATCCGCGGCAACCGCACCACCTGCCAGCTGTCCACCGGAACCCGGGACAGCAGCGCGATCCCGTAGGCCGCCGTGCCGGGTTGCTCGCGGCCGGTGGCGGCCATCCAGGTCGCACCGGGGGTGCCGGAGATCGCGGCCACGAACCGGTGCTCCACCGCGCCCATCGCGTCGGCCGCCACCGCGGTGAGATCGGCGAGGGATGACCGAGGTTGGTCGCAGTCGACCTCCTGCAATCCGAGGACGTCGGGATTCAGGCGGCGCACGCAGTCTGCGAGCCGCTCAGGGTGCACCCCGTCCCCGACGGTGCGGCCATGCAAGATGTTGAAGGTCGCTACGCGCATAACTTTTCGATACCCGCTCTGGGGCGTGTGCTCACCTTGGCCGGCCTTCCGCGCTAGCGGGCGCCGGGCACGTGTTCGCGCGCCGCCACCGACCGGCCGTCACCCGTGTCGAACACCTCGACGACGAAATCGCGGTCCCCGTATCGGGCTACGGACGTCAGCCCGGGCGTTTCCGCGATCACGGCTTGCGCCGCGTCACCGGTGAGCGGATAGTCGGCCACGACATGGCGCCAGTGCGCGGCAACAACTTTCGCACCCCGCTGCAGCCGGGGGCATTCGCGGCCCAACACCGCGGCCAGCGCATCGGCCTCCAGGTAGTAGGCGACCTCGCTGAGCATCAGAAGGTCGAAGGGACCGGGCGGCCATGTGACGTCCAGGGACGACTGATACAGCGTCACCCTGTCCCGGCAGCCGGCCCGCCGCAGCCGCGCATCCGCGCTTCGCAGCGCCGCATCGGCCACGTCCATCGCGGTCACGTGATCGCAGCGGCGTGCCAGCCGCGCGGTCAGGGCCCCAATCGAACAGCCCGGCTCAAAAGCGTGTCGATACCGGCGGTCGGGTAGCAGGGCCATGGTAATGGCGTACTTGCGCTGCTCGTACCAGCGCGTCGACAGCTGCCACGGATCGTCGGCTCCGTCGTACATCCGGTCGAAGTAGGCATCGGGCAGCCGTGTGGTCACCGGAACACCACTTCTCCCACCGCGAGCTGCCGCTGCAGCACGAACGGCGGCAACACGGGCGGGGTGCCCGCGGCGCCCGGCTCGAGCTGGCTGCGAAAACAATGCGCGGCAAGGCGTTTGCGATCAAGCGCCCAGCAAGGCACGCGCACACGGCGGGCCCGGTCCCACGGCACCGCGGGGTCGGCCGGGCTGGCCCACTGCCACATCCAAATCGGATATTCCAGCAGCGCGGCGCCCGTGCGCCCGCACGCTTCGGCGGCCGCACGGCCCACGGCTTCGTGATCGGGATGCCCGTCGCCCCGCCAGGTGGCGGCACACCAGGTTCCGGGCGCGGCCTCCTCGAAGACCCCGGTGAGCAGTTCGGCGAGCGTGTCCTCGTGGTCGGCCAGCTCACCATCGGGCAGACCCAGCGACACCGGCGGAGAAACCCCCAAAACTCCTGTTGCTCTGCGTAGTTCGTACTTACGTATGATCTCCACACGCGTCCGCTCCCGCGGCGTCGCGCCGGGCCGGGCGGCCCCGCCGTCGCTGACCGAGATCAGCTGCACGTTGACGCCCGAGGCGACCAATTGTGCGATCGTCGCGCCGAGGCCGAGCGTCTCGTCGTCGGGGTGGGGCGCGACGACGACCAGCCCGGGGCAAGTGCTCAGGTCCAGTGGCGGCGGCGGTTCGGAGTCGAGGGCGGCCAGCCACACCGGCACCGGAGTGCCGCCGCGGGTCAGCGGCTTGGCGGCGAATTTTGCGCAATTGCTTGCGGGAAGGGTCTTCACAGCCCGCGGCAGGCCCTCGAGTGTGGTCATGGCCGCCGCCCGGCGAGTCGCCCGAGCTCGGCCAGATCGCGCTCGGCGTGGCTTTGTCGTATGTAGATGGTCAGGTCGGCCACTCGCTGAGCATGCCGGCCGTCCTGACACAGCGGGCCCGGCCCGAGGGCGCGGCCGGTCCGGGTGATGGCCTCATCGACCGAGTGTTCCACCACCGTGCGCGCGCGCCGAGCGAGCAGTTGAGCGGTGTCGGAGCGGTCGAACGGATCCACGTCTATCTGGGCTGCCGCCGCGGCCAGGATCGCGTCGCCTGCGGCAAGCGCGGCGTCCACGGCACCCAGATGCGCCAGCGAATACGCGTCGGCCGATTTGCTTGTGGTGCAGCGGTACAACGGCTCGGCGACCCTCCGCGCACCGCCGAGCCAGCAAGCGGCCACGCCGATCGCGCCGTGCCAGAACCCCGGCCGATTCAGGTAGTCATCGGGATCCCCGACGGCGACGGCGTGGGCGTTGGTGAATTGCACCGCCCGGGTGTCGCTGCCGGCCATCCCGACGTTCCACCACGTGGTCGGCAACGCTTTGACGGCAGGTTCGCTGACCGGCACGGCGAACAGGCCGCGTCTTCCGTCGTCGAGTCGGGCGGTCACCAGCGCGTGGGTACAGAACCCCGCGCCCGAGCACCACACCTTGGTGCCATTGAGAATGATCGCGCCGCCGCTGACTTTGCTGGCAATCACCGCGGCGTCGGACGACTCGGCCGCCCAAACGCCCCACAGCTGATCGGAATCGGGCGGCTTACCGCCCAGCTCGTGCAGTATCGCGACGGCGTCAACGTGGGCCTCGGCGATCCGGGCCGCCACGATGTCGTCCTCGGCCAGCCGGGCCAGGCGTTGCCAGCGTTCGGCGGTGCGTCCCGAGGCGGGCAGTGGCAACTCGAGTCGTCCCGACTCCAGCCAGTGCTGCACCAACCCCGCCGTCACGCGCGATCTCCTGCCGGCGATCTCTCCAATTGCCCGAGATAATGCGCGAATCCGTGGGGGGCCCGAGCGTGAGTTCGCGCCGACGTGATGACTGACGACTCGGCGTCGCGGTGAATCGTGTAGCCGGCGGCCTCGAACCGCTCCGCCAGGTCGACGTCCTCACCCGAGGCCAGCGCGCGAAATCCGCCGACCCGCCAGTAGGCCCGGGCGCTGAAGCCCATGTTGGCGCCGTGCACGTGGCCGTCCCGGCCCGGCGCGCCCGCCTGGTAGGCCTCGTCGAAGCGGTCGGCGACCTCGGGGGAACGGTGGCGCCAATCGGCGACCCGTACCAGGCCCAGAACCATGTCGGCACCAAGCTCGAGCTGATGCACCAGCCAGCCGGGGTCCACTCGACTGTCGCCGTCGGTTGTGGCATACCAGCAGTCGTCGCCGTCGGCGAACAGCGAGCGCGCGTAACCGAACCCGACCGCCCGCGCGGCGCCGACGTTGTGCGCATCGACCTGGACGAAATGTATGTCCGGCCCGTACTCGCCGGCCAGCTTCGCGCTGTCGTCGTCGCTGGCGTCCAAGACCACCACGATCGCGACCGGGATCGGCGCGCACAGCGCCGCGGTAAGCGCCGCCCGCAGGCAAGCCGGCAGCTTCGCCCCTTCGTTGTGGGCCGGAACCACGACGGCCGCCCGATCGTAAGCACGGCAGGCGCGGAAAACGGGGGCTGACATAACTCAAGACTTGCCCCGTCTGACCGTCACTTAAACGGACAGCAAACGAAGCGGTGCGGTTTGGGCCAGGTTGTATACCCCGGAGGAGGGGTATGACCTATGCATCATGACACGCACTGAGCCGCCCGCGGATGCGTCCGCCTCCTGCGCGCAGCTGCGAGAAGCGTTGCGCAGTGCGGCGTCCGCCCTCAAGGAGAACGGGCCGCGCTTCGCATTGGCCGGCACCTATGCCCTCTGGGCTTTCGGCGCGCCCGAACCCAGCCACGATGTGGACCTTGTGGTCGCCGAATCAGATGTGGCCAGCGCCGAGGCAACCCTCACCGCCGCCGGATTCGCCGTCGAGCATCCCCCGGAGGACTGGCTTTTCAAGGCGCGCACCGGCGATACGGTCGTGGACGTCCTACACCGCATCAATGGGGAGCGCGTGGAGCCGGCGACACTCGATCGCGCCGAACATCGCGAAGTGCTGGCGATCGCGATGCCGGTGCTGCCGCCCACCATGGTGGTCGTCCAGAAACTGCGCTCCCTGGGCGAACATCACTGCGACTTCGCGAAACTGCTTCCGGTGGTGCGGGCGGTCCGCGAACGGCTGGACTGGGAGCACATCAGGGCCCAGACCGCCGACAACGATTACGCGGTAGCGTTTCTGGTGTTGGCCGACCGGCTGGGCCTCATCGGCTGAGTGCGCTCGTCAGTGGTTGCGCAGTTTGGCGACCAGCTTGTCCTTGGTCAGGCTCGAATACCCGGACATGCCAAGCTCTTTGGCCTTTTTCCTCAACTGCGGGACCGTCCAGTCCGCATAGGAACCGGACTTGCCACCCTTGCGGCCGACCGACGACTTCCCCCGCCCGGCGGCCGCATTGGAGATCCGCGCCGCCTTTTCCTTGGAGTCGCCCTTCTTGCGGAGATCCTGATATAACTTCTCGTTCTTGATCGACGAACGTGGCATGGCTCATCCTTCCTGTGTCTAGACGCTGCCAGAATGCCCGGCCCGCAAAAGGCCGAAACCCGTTGATCGCTAGGCGGGCACCGGGTCGGTTTGGCGCTCCCAGCAGCGATGGCGCGCGAGCGCGGCGGCGAATTCCTCAACGAACTGGTCTGGTAACTCGTCGGCCGCCGCCGTCGTGGTCACGACGGATCGGTCGTTGACTACTTCGGTGTCCTCGGCGAGCCGGGTTTCGATGTGTGCGGCCCGCAGCAGGTCGATCCCGGCGCCGTACGCGCCGATCGGTTTGAGGTGCTTATAGGCCTCGACCACGAAGTGCACGGCGTAACCGTCGTTGGAAAGCGTCGATACCGAATCCGGTCCGCACGCCACCACCACGGCGTCGTAGAGGACCGACGCCATCGTCGTGAACGCCCGGTCGACGGGGAGTTCGCCGCCGGATCCACCGCGCAGGGTGCCACCGGCGACGGGGGCCAGGACTTCGACGATCGCCCCGCGCTGTTGCATCAGTTCTTTGAAGCGTTGCGTTCCAACGACATCCACACCATCGGCGGCCAGCACGGCGATCTTGCGCGACTCGATGGTGTCGCCGACGCCGATTTGGGACAGCGCCGGCGAGGCGGCCACCGCGCCGTCGACCGCTTCGTCGGGCGGTTCGGGGAGTCCCAACTTCGCCGCGACCTGGGTGGCCAGCTCGTGGTCCACGCGGGCGAGTTGGGCCACAACCGCCGAACGGATGTCGAGCACTTCCACCTTGCCGAGTTCGAAGGCGAACGCGGCGACGATGTGTTCGGCCTCGACCGGCGACATGCTCTTCCAGAACATCCGCGCCTGGCTGTAGTGATTCTCGAAGGACTTGGCGCGCTTGCGCATCACAGCGCCGTCGACCCGCTCCGTGTAGTGGCGGAACACGTCCTCATTGGCCAGCGCCGGACATCCGCTGCCGAGGGTGTTCTTGTAGTAGCTCGATCGGCCCTGTGGGATCGCGTGCTGACCGTAGCCGTCCTGTTGATTGTTTCGAACATCGGCCACGGGACGGTTGACCGGCAATTGCGCAAAGTTGGGGCCGCCCAGGCGGATCAACTGGGTGTCGAGGTAGGAGAAGTTGCGGAACTGCAGCAACGGGTCGTTGGTGAAGTCTATCCCGGGCACCACGTTGGCGGTGTGAAAGGCAACCTGCTCGGTTTCGGCGAAGAAGTTGTCCGGGTTGCGGTTCAGCACCATCTTGCCCACCGGCCGGACCGGAACCTGCTCCTCCGGAATGATTTTCGTCGCGTCGAGAAGGTCGAAGTCGAACTTGAACTCGTCGGCCTCGGCCACGAGCTGTACCCCGAGTTCCCATTCCGGATACTGGCCGGACTCGATGGCCTCCCACAGGTCGCGGCGGTTGTAATCGGGGTCCTTCCCGGCGATCTTCTGACACTCGTCCCAGATCAGCGAATGGACGCCGAGGCGGGGCTTCCAATGGAACTTCACGAAAGTGCCTTCACCGCGGTCGTTTACCAGACGGAACGTGTGCACGCCGAAACCCTGCATCATGCGATAGCTGCGTGGCAGGGCACGGTCCGACATCAGCCACATGATGGTGTGCAGCGTCTCGGGCTGCAGCGAGACGAAGTCCCACAGCGTGTCGTGGGCCGACTGTGCCTGGGGGATCTCGTTGTGCGGCTCGGGTTTTACCGCATGGACGAAGTCGGGGAACTTGATGCCGTCCTGGATGAAGAAGACCGGAAAATTGTTGCCGACCAGGTCGTAATTGCCCTGCTCGGTGTAGAACTTGGTGGCGAACCCGCGTACGTCGCGGACCGTGTCGGCCGAACCACGGGACCCGACCACCGTGGAGAATCGCACGAAAACCGGCGTGCGGGTACCCGGCCTGGTCAGGAATTTCGCCGCGGTGTATTCGGCCAGCCAGTCGTCGTACGGTTCGAAGAAGCCGTATGCGCCGGCCCCGCGCGCGTGAACGACGCGCTCCGGGATGCGCTCGTGGTCGAAGTGGGTGATCTTTTCCCGAGCATGAAAGTCCTCCAGCAGCGTGGGACCCCGCTCACCGACGGTCAACGAATCATCGGTGTGATCGACGCGGACGCCCTGCTGGGTGGTCAGGTATCCGGTGTCGCGCCGGACCCGCGACGGCTCGAGATCGCGCTGCTTGGTATCGGACGTGTTGTTGGTGTCCATGGGGTTCGGTTACCACGGTTCACCGGCCGTAAACGGGTCCTCTGACACGGCAAGTGTCTCTATCCACCAGCTGCGCGGTTACGTACGCTTGGGGAGGGTAGTCGAGGGTGGTGATTGACGCGACCAGTGAAAGGGGCGGTGGAAGCGACGGCCTGTGCGGTGTGGTCGCAATCGGTGCCTCGGCGGGCGGCGTCGAAGCGCTCTCGCGTTTGGCCGCCGGTCTATCGGCGGATTTGCCGTACGCCTACTTGATCGTGCTGCACGTCCCACCCGGTGCGCCGAGCGTCCTGGCTCGGATCGTCAACCGCAGCGGCCCGCTGCCCGCGGTCGCCGCCGAGGACGGCGCGGCGCTGAAGCCCGGCCATATCTACGTCAGCGTTCCGGATCGCCATGTGCTGGTCGCCGACCATCGGGTGATGTTGTCACAGGGACCGACCGAGAACGGGCATCGCCCCGCGATCAACGCTCTGTTCCGCTCGGTAGCCGTGGCATTCGGCCGCCGCGCGGTCGGGGTGTTGCTGTCGGGCGTGCTCGACGATGGCGTGCTGGGCTTGGCCGCGATCCGCTCGCGCGGCGGCACCACCATCGGCCAGTCCCCGGAGGACGCGGTGTTCGCGGCGCTGCCGACCAACGCGCGCGACGCCGGCGTGCTGGATCGGCAGGTCGGGGCGGCCGAGGTCGGCGCGGTCCTCAAAGAGCTCGCCCAGAAAGAAATCGAGGACCGGACCATGGAACCCGACGCGGCGCTGGACCTGGAGAACCGTATCGCGATGACCTCCCGGTTTTCGACCGACTTCGACACCCGACAACTCGGCGCGCCGTCGGGATACACGTGCCCCGACTGCAATGGCTCGCTGATCTCGATCAGCGAGGGCCACTTCCGCTGCCACGTCGGCCATCCCTGGACGGCGGATGCCTTGCTCGCCGCGCGGGACGAGGAGGTTGAGGGCGCGCTGCGCAGCCTGCAAGAAGAGGCCGAATTGGCCCGGCAACTCGTCGAAAAGGCCGGTCCCGGCCTACTCTCGCGGCACTACAGCCGCCTGGCCGAGGAAAGCGAACGGGCGCTGGGCGTGCTCAGCGGCCGGCTCGCGGCCCATTCCCCTCGTCGCGGTGATGCCGGTGGATGAACCCGGGGCGGCCATCCGGATCGACGCGGCACCTCAGCAGGATGTACCGATCCTGGTGATGGGCGGTGTGCTGGACAGCTCGACGTACCGAACGGTCCGCGACACCATGATCAAGGCCGCCCTCGACGAGCCGCGGGCGGTGATCGCGGATGTCAACCGCCTGTCCGTGCCGTCCGCGTCGGCGTGGATGGTATTCACCAGCGCCCGCTGGCACGTGAGTACCTGGCCGGACGTTCCAATCCTGCTGGTGTGCGAGCATCCGGACGTTCGTCGAGCGGTCGCCGCCGTCGGTGTGACCCGATACGTGCCGGTGCACGCCAACCGCGAGTTGGCGCTCGACGCCGTCCGGGGCCAGGCGGTAGCCGTCCGGCGGCGGGCGCGCACCAACCTCCCGGCCAGCAGGGTCAGCGTCGGACTGGCCCGAGCCATGGTCAACGACTGGCTCATCCGGTGGGAAATGCAGGACCTGATCCCGCTCGCGACAACGGTAGCGACGGTTTTCGTCGAGAACGCGCTCGACCATACTCACAGCGAGCCGGTGCTGATCGTCGAGAGCTATCGCGACTCCGTCACAGTCGCGGTGGAGGACGGCAGCGACAGCCTGCCGGGCCGGCACGAAGATCCCGATCGCGGCGCCGAAATCGTGTCCGGCTTGGCCATCGTTTCGGCGCTGAGCCGGATGTGGGGCGCCATCCCGACGCCCTCGGGCAAGACGGTGTGGGCACTGGTCGGTCGCGAAAATCGGCTCTAGCGGCGCGAGTAGTGTTCGAGTCCTTAAGCGAACGCTCTTTCGAACGGGACGTTTATGGACGGCACGACTGACGAGGCCTTCGAAGCCTTGTTACACTATATGCGGGATTCCCGCGGCTTCGACTTCACGGGCTACAAGCGCACGTCGCTGATGCGCCGGGTCCGGCACCGGATGGATCAGGCCGGCTACACCACCTTCGAGGAGTACCTCGACGTTCTGCAGGCCAGCTCGGACGAGTTCGCGTCGCTGTTCAACACCATCCTCATCAACGTCACCGCGTTCTTCCGGGACCCGGAGGCCTGGGAATTCGTCAGGGCCGAGGTCATTCCGCGGATGCTGGCCGAGCGCGGACCCGGCGACCCGATCCGGGTGTGGAGCGCGGGATGTGCGTCCGGGCAGGAGGCCTACACGCTGGCCATGCTGCTTGCCGAGGCCCTGGGCCCCGACGCGTTCCGGCAGCGGATCAAGATCTATGCCACCGACATCGACGAGGAGGCGCTCACCGAGGCGCGCGCGGCGTCCTACGACGCCAAGGCCGTCGACTCGGTGCCCGAAGACCTGCTTGCGCGCTATTTCGAACAGGTCAACGGTCGCTACATTTTCCACAAGGATCTGCGCCGCGCGGTCATCTTCGGCCGCAACGACCTTGTCAAGGACGCGCCGATCTCGCGCGTCGATCTGCTGGCGTGCCGCAACACCCTGATGTATCTCAACGCCGAGACGCAGCGAAACGTATTGGGGCGCCTACGTTTCGCGCTTGCGCCCCAGGGCACGCTGTTCCTCGGGCACGCCGAGATGTTGTTGAGCCACAGCGAACGCTACGCGCCGTTGAGCCTCAAGAATCGGATCTTCCGCAAGTTCGCCGGGGCCCGGGGCATGGTGGATCCCTACGATCCGGCCGCCGCATTCTACGAACGCCACGGCGACCTGCCCGGCTTGACCACGGTGCGCGACTTGGCTTTTCGCGCCAGCCCGGTCGCCCAGATCGTGATCACCGGCGAGGACACCGTCGCGATGATCAACCAGCAGGCCGAAAGCGTCTTCGGCCTCTCGGCGCGCGACATCGGCCGGCTACTGGGTGATCTCGAAGTGTCCTACCGCCCGCTCGAGCTGCGCGCCTACCTGGAACAGGCCAAGGTGGAGCGGCGATCGACCCGGATTCCCGACGTCAAATGGCAGCGACCCGCTGCCGAGACGGTGTGGTTCGAGATCCACGTCAATCCGCTCGTCGACGCCGAGAACGGCCTGCTTGGCGTGTCGATCGTGTTCTTCGACGTCACCGCGACGCGTGCCCTCCTCGACAAGGTCGTGGATACCAACCGCCAGCTCGAGGCCGCATACGAAGAGCTGCAATCCACAAACGAGGAGCTCGAGACGACCAACGAGGAACTGCAGTCCACGGTGGAGGAGCTCGAGACGACCAACGAGGAACTGCAGTCCACCAACGAAGAGCTCGAGACGATGAACGAGGAGCTGCAGTCCACCAACGACGAACTGCACACCATCAACGGCACGCTGCATGAACGCAGCGTGGAACTGGACAACGCCAAGAATTTCCTGGATTCGCTGATCAGCTCGGTTCAGCTGGGGATGGTCGTGGTGGACCGGGAGATGCGGGTGGTGGTGTGGAACCGCGGATGCGAAGACCTGTGGGGGCTGAGGGCCGACGAGACGACGGGAACCCGGTTGACCGAGCTGGATATCGGGCTGCCGCTGGACGGCGTGCGGCCCTTGATCGGCAACGCGTTCGTCGATCCCGACAGCTCCGGCGAAGCGGTGGTGGACGCGGTCAACCGCCGCGGCCGCCCGGCTCGGATACGGGTCGTGTGCACTTCTTTTCGGTCGAGCCTGGGAACCGTCGGCGGTGCACTGTTGCTGATGGAGGTCTTGGGCTGAGCCGGGGCTTAGCGCGGCGGCGCGGTCACTGCCCCCACCGCGCGGCCGCCTCTTCGGCCGCTTGGTGAGCCAGTTGCGCGCGGCGCAGAGACTCCGCGGCGCGGCGTCGCGCCGCGGCCACCGTCTGTTTGCTGGCACCGAATCCCGCGGACAGATCCTGGTGTCTGCGCCGAAGTTCGGCCGCGCGCAGCCGTGCCAGTTCGGCGCGACTGGCGGCGCTGTCCGCCGAGTGGTTCGGGGATAGCCCCGTAAGACCGTCGCGCTGTGCGGCGGGCGCGTCGCCGGCGTTCCCCTCCGCCGGACATTGTCCCAACGATCCCGGCGGTATCTCCCGGCTCTCGCCGCGCGGCCGCGGCTTGGGTGGCGGCGCTCCGGCGACGATGTCGGCGAGGACATGCCCAATCTCGTAAATCGGCAACACCAGATCGGCGCCGGCTCGTGCGGCCGCGATCGGCATCGAGGCGTACTGGGCGGTGTCCGGGCTTTGTGCGATGACGATGGCGCCGGCCCGCTTCATCGCGACGGTGCCGACCGCGCCGTCTTGCCCGGAACCCGACAATACGACCGCCACACCCCGTGTTCCGTACGACTTCGCCACCGACGCCAGCAGCACGTCGAAGCGCTGCTCGTTGTGGGGCTTCGCCTCCCGCAGGCGACAGCGGCCGTCCGGCGTCAATTCCAGGTGCACCCCGGGCGGACACGCGATCACCTCACCCGGGGCGACGGCCTGCCCGTCTTCCGCCCAGCTGACCCGATGGGGCGTTTGTCTGCCCAGGATCGTCGGTAGCACGCTGCTCAGGCCGCCGAGGTGTTGCTGCACGACGACGGCGGCGGGAAACTCCGCCGGCAAGTCGCGCAAGACGATGGACAAGGCGTCCAAGCCGCCCGCCGACGCCAGCAGCACGACCAGCTCGATCGCCGGCCGCGGTTCGTCGGTCGTCATGTCCTCAGTGTCCACCCGCGCGCGCCCGCAGCACAGTTCGGCGACGCCGCGCGAAAGAGATCCGCTATGCGAAACACCAGGCCGCTGAACGAAGAGCGCGGGGGCGGCGTTTCGTTTCTGTCGGGCGGGGTAACAACTTCTTGGCTGGGCGTAGCGCGCGTTAGAAGGGAGCCGCCGTTGTGAAGATCGCCATTGTCACCGGTGACGACCTCGTCGGAGATGACCCCCAGCGACTTTGTGCCGCGCTCGCGGCCCAAGGCCATGAGGCGAC
The DNA here is from genome assembly GCF_025965855.1 of Mycobacterium sp. Lineage (GTDB taxonomy): Bacteria > Actinomycetota > Actinomycetes > Mycobacteriales > Mycobacteriaceae > Mycobacterium. The sequence continues at coordinate 53,953 of NZ_JAOPWB010000162.1, forward strand.
TGCCTACGTCAGGGGACAAGGCCGGCGACCCGTGGGGTTGAGCGCCGACGGGGACTACCGAGCCCGCTCGATCCACATCGGCCCCCGCGCTGCCGCGCCGGTCGAGGCGGTGTTGCCGTATGTCGGGGAGTGGGCAGTCGCGCTGGAGCGCCTGTGGTCATCCGAACAGCCTGACGTCGTGCACGCATACGGCTGGCTGGGCGGGTTGGCCGCCCAGCTTGCCGCGCGACGGCAGCGGATACCGATCATGCAAAGCTTCCAGGGCCTCGCGGCGACGTCGCGCGCCCACTCTGTTGGCGGCCCGCACCGAGACAGCGAACGCGAGCGTATCGAGCCGCTCTTGGTGCGCAGCGCCACGTGGGTGACCGGCGAGTGCACAGCCGATGTGAACGTGCTGGCCCGGTTACGCCACGGTCGCGCTCGAGTGTCCGCTCTGTGCAGCGGCGTCGATGTCGGGCGATTCTGCCCGGTGGGCCCCGCGGTTGCTCGCGATGGCCTGCATCGCATCCTCTGCGTCGCACCAAATCCCTTGGAATCCAATGGGTTTGATATCGCCATTCGCGCGCTGCCCAGGGTCGCGGCGGCAGAGCTTGTGATCGCCGAAACCGCCGCCAGCGAACCCGGCCACGACCAGGCGCGGGCCCGGCTCGAACGCCTCGCCACCGAGTTGGGGGTGGCCGACCGGGTCCGCTTTGCGGGCGCGATCGGCGATGACGAGCTGCCATTGCTGCTGCGATCCGCCGACGTGGTCGCGTGCACACCCCGGCAGCCGTCGCGGGCGACCCCGGTGTTACAGGCCATGGCCAGCGGAGTGGCCGTGGTCGCGCTCCCCGTCGGTGTCCTGACCGACGTGGTCGTGGACGCCGTCACCGGACTGGTGCTGTCGCGACAAAGTCCGGCCGCAGTGGCCGTGGCGTTGAGAAGCCTTCTGGCGCAGAGCTTTCAGTGTGACAGCATGGGTGCGGCGGGCCGGAGCCGGGCGGTGTCGCGCTTCTCCTGGGACCGGATCGCGCTCGACTCGTTAAACGTCTATCGACAGCTCCTGTCGCTGCGCAGCGACCGACGAGAGCTGCAGTCGACGAAGAGACGGTGAGGTAACGGGCCTGCCATGACGACGACCATGCCGAGCATCACGGAGGACGCGTCGCCCGACGCGATCCAGGTCGAATTGAGCCCCGCCCGTGACGCCGTCGCGCGCGACCTCGGGCCGGCCCGAAACACGGCCGCGGTTCGGTACGAGCAATTCCGCACCGTAGAGCCGGAGGCTGCGCGCCGGTTTTTTGCCCGTGCCTACGCGCCGGGCTGGGGCGTCAGCGGGCTCACAAGCCGCTCGTCCGTGACCCATGGGCGCTGCGCGGCGGGTTCGATGGCGGTCGACGAGGTGCTGATTCAGGGCCCATCGGTCTTCGAAATCCCTTCCGGCGAAACCGTTGTCGTGATTCAACCCCGGTCGGGAGCGCTGACCGTGCGGGGTGCTCCCTTGCCGAATGTGGATTGCCCCGTCCTGATCGCTCACGGGATGTCGTGTGCGCTGCGGGTGAACGGCGCGCGCTTCGATGTGGTGACCGTCCCGGCGGACGCGCTGCAAAAGGTCGCCGCGGACTGGCAGGCGCCGCTGTCGAAGCACATCCGGTTCCTGAATTGGCGCCCGATCTCGCGCGGCGCCGTGCGCGCGTGGCATCGAGCGCTGGATTACGTGACCGCCACCTTGGCCGTCCCGGACACCGCCCAGCAGCCGATGATCGTGGCGGCGATGGCTCCTTTGCTGGCCGGCGCGCTGCTTGAGTGCTACCCGTCCAACGTGACCGAACAGCACGTGGCAGGTGACCCGTCGTTGCCGGAAACGCTGAAGGACGCGGTGGCCTTCATCCACCGGCATGCCGCCGACGACGTGAGCATCAACGACATCGCGACGGCCGTACACCTGACCCCGAGGGCGGTGCAGTACCTGTTCCGGCGCCAGCTAGATACCACCCCCACCGAGTACATGCGTCGCGTCCGGCTACACCGCGTGCACCAAGAGCTGATCGCCGGGGAGCGCGCTACCACCACCGTGGCCGAAATCGCGCGGCGTTGGGGCTTCGCACACACCGGCCGGTTCGCGGTGCTGTATCGACAGACCTACGGCCAGAGCCCCCACACCACGCTCAACCCGGTGATGTAGCGGCTCTCACCCACTCAACCGGTGCATCAATTGGCCGGCGGCGTATCGGCCGCTGGCCATGGCGCCGGTCGCGGTGGACGGATTGTCGACGCCGACGGCCTCACCCGCCAGGTAAAGCCGGTCGTCGATCGGTTCCTGCAGCCGGCGCCGATCGTTCAGGCCGGAACCGGGCGCGTGGAACGAGTAGGAGCCGAGCGCGTAGGGGTCGACCGTCCACTTCGACGTGCGCACTTGCAGCGGGGAGATGTCCCCGCCGAACAGCTGGCGCGCGATGGGCAGGGCGCCGGCGATCAGGTCGGCGGGCGCGGCCGACTCCACCCACCGGCCGCGCTCACCGGCGTTGAACGCCAACACGATTGGACCCGCGGTGCTGGGCAGGGTGAACCATTGTGACCAAACTCCCGGCTCGCTGCCGATGTACTGATAAAAGGCGTTCTCCACGCCCCACGTTCGCCGGTCGAAGCGAAAGTAGCTCTTGGACAGCACGCCGAATCCCAGCGCTTGCACGGCCCGGCTATGTTCGTCCGGAAGGGGCGGGTCGAAGGCGATCGCGCCGGATTTGAGAACCCCAAGGGGAACGGTGACGATCGCCGCGGGTCCCTCGAACGACCGGTCGCCGGCCCGCACGACGACTGAGGCGTCGCGTCGCGCGATCGCGGTCACCGGCGTCTTCAGCCGGATCTGGAGGCCGTCGGCAAGGATGCGCGGCAGCGCGTCGTAGCCGCTGATGACGACGTCCTGGTCGCCCTCCGCGTACTCGCCATGGTCAAATGTGTTGGCGGACAGTTGATCCACGCCGGCAGCGTATTCGTCCTCGATCTCGGCGGTGAGATAAAAAGCCAATTGGGCGCGGTCGGGATCGGAAAGCCCCGCGCGGGTCGCCGCGGCGTCGACGGCGGCGCCGAGACTCCCGTCGTCGACGCGGCCGCGCGCCCGTTTTACGAAGGTGCGCCAGGTTTGCGGGTCGTAGGCCAGCGGCGGGAGCCGTGGATCGACCGCAAGCTTGGCCCATCCGTAGTAGTCGGTCGGGGCGAGCTGTGCGCGCGCCTTTTGCGCGAGCTCCATCAGCGGATTGTCCGTCGTGCCATGGATCCAGGACGCGCCCATCTCGAGCGGTGCGCCCCAGTCGCGGTTGGTGTACACCCGGCCGCCGATGCGGTCACGGGCCTCGATGACGCGCACCGGCCATCCCGCGTCGGCAAGGCTGCGTGCCGCGGACAGGCCGGCCATGCCGGCGCCGACGATGAGCACCGCCTTGGTGTCCGGCGGGGGCGGGGGACCCGACGCGCAGGCGGCCGCCAGCCCGCCGCCGACGAGGCTCGCCGTGGCCGCGAAGAACTCCCGACGGGACATCGGGTACACGGCTGTCAGCGTCTCACAAGTTGTTGGACGATCGTGCCCGAATTCGTGGCGTGTAATGCGCCGTTTTCACCAGTTCGTCGTTGAGTTGCGGCTACACTCGCGTACATCCGGAGTGCGGCGACGGGGCCGCGTTCGAAGGGGGAGCGGCGATGAATGCTGGGCGATCGACTCGCACAACTGACCGGCTTCCCGACGAACTGCCGCCAAGCCGCACCCTGACCGTGCGCGCGGGCGACGGAACCCCGCTGCACACGCAGGTTTTCGGGCCACCCGAGGGTTATCCGATTGTGCTCACACACGGCATCACCTGCGCGATCCGGGCCTGGGTTCACCAGATCTCCGACCTGGCCGCCGATTACCGGGTCATCGCATTCGACCATCGCGGCCACGGACGAAGCGGCGTCCCGCGGCGCGGCGGCTATAGCCTGAAACACCTTGCGTCGGACCTGGATTCGGTGCTCGAAGCGACCTTGGCGCCGCGTGAGCGAGCGGTGCTGGCCGGGCACTCGATGGGCGGGATCACCATCGCCGCCTGGTCGGCGCACTACCGCCAACAGGTTCATCGGCGCGCCGACGCCGTCGCGCTGATCAACACCACCACCGGGGATCTGGTGCGCAGGGTGAAACTGTTGTCGGTGCCGCGCGAGCTGTCAGCGGCGCGAGTCCTGGCGGGGCGCGGCCTGGTCACCGCGTTCGGCGGGTTTCCCCTGCCCTCCGCGGCCCGGATCCCGAGCCGCTACGTGGTCGCGACGCTGGCGGTCGGCAAGGACGCCGACCCGGGCGCCGGCCGGGTCGTCTACGAGCTGTTCGCGCAGACGTCGCCCGCCGGGCGCGGCGGCTGCGCGAAGATGCTTGTCGATGCGTTGGGGTCGCGGTATCTCGAATTGGACGGGTTGACGGTGCCGACCCTGGTCATCGGCAGCGAGCGCGATCGCCTCACCCCGCTCAGCCAGTCCCGCAGGATCGCCCGCACCGCGCCCAACGTCGTCGGCCTGGTCGAGCTGCCCGGCGGCCACTGCTCGATGCTGGAACAGCCGCGCGAGGTAAACCGGCACCTGCGGGCCCTGGTGGAATCGGTGACCCACGGTGTGCGGGTGCGCCGGATCAGCTCATAGCAGGGCGGTGATCTCGGCGGCCGCCCGCTGGCCGGACCTGACGGCGCCGTCGAGGAATCCGGTCCATTCGTCCGCGGTCTCCGTGCCCGCCCAGTGAATCGGCCCGACCGGCGCGCGCAACCACGGCCCGAATCGTGTCCACGACCCCGGCGGTACCGCCGCGGTGGGGCCGCCGGGCGCGAAATCCTCTGCGCCCCAACACTGGTCGACGTAGTCGAGGGGTTTGAGCGCATCGTCGCCGAACAGCGACGCGAAGCAGCGCAACGTGTCGCGGCGGCGCTGCTCGGTGGGCAGCGAGTCGAACGCGCGGGCATCGACGAAGCCCATCAGGATGCCCGGACCGTCGGGGTGCGGGCTGACGTCGAAGGTGACGAACACCGGGCCCTTGTCGGATAGCGCCTGCCCGGAGAACCCGTCGGCGCGCCAGAACGGCGTCTCGTAGGCGGCGTACGCCTTGCTGAGCCGGCCCTGCGGCCAGTGCCGGGAGAGTTGCTCGTACTCGGCGGGCAGCGGGGGTGCGAACTCGATCGACGCGCGGTGGGCCGGCGCGATCGCGACGATCACGAACCCGGCCTCGGCCGAGCCCGCGTCGGTCGTGACGGTGACCCCCGACCCGTGCCGCTCGATGCGGCGGACCGGTGCGCCCAGCACCACGCGCGCACCGAGTTCGGCGGCGGCGGCCTCGGCGATCTGCTGGGTGCCGCCCGGGAAACGGTCCTGCTGGGCGCCGTTCTCGACGTCGAGCAGCGGGTCCAGCCCCCCGGCCGCGTGCACGTAGCGTGCGGCGTGCAGCATCGACACCTCGTCGGGTTCGCAGCCCCACGTCACCCGGGCCACGATGGCCATCAGGTCGTGCGACGACGCGGACGCGCGCACCGAGCGCAACCACCCGCCGAGCGACATGCCGTCCAGCTGGCGGGCCCGGCGGGCGTCCCAGGGCGCCGCCACCGGGACGCTGCGGGCGATCCTCTCGAATTGCCAACGCAGCCGGCCGATGTCGAGCAGTCCGGTCAGCGACAGCTTGGGGATCGTGCCGCGGTAGGGGCGCGCCCAGCCGCGCCAGTGGATCACGTTCTTGCCGTCGTGGTGGGTCGGAATGGTCGGGACCCGAAGCTCGGCCGCCAGCGCCAGGACGGCGTCTTGGGTCGGGCCGACAAAGGTGCCGCCCAGATCGGCGGGCAGCCCGGCGACGCTGCCGGTGAACGAGCGGCCGCCGACCCGGTCGCGCCCCTCGAAGACCAGGACGTCGTGGCCCTGTCGCGTCAGCTCCCGCGCCGCGGACAGCCCGGCAAATCCGGCACCGACCACGACGACGTCGACGACCGGCGGCGGCTTTGTCACGTCGTCTAGTCAACCGCATTTTGACGGTTTCGTAGGACAAATTTCGATTGCCGGTCTAACTAGGCTGTTGCGGGCCCGCGCTGTCGTCGGGCAGGTGCTAGCGCTGAAAGCGCTCCAACGTCGACTTGTTGCCCGCAATCGGCCCAAACTGCCCCAACAAGTCGACGTTCGGGGCGCTTACGGCGCGACCGTCAGCCAGTCCTCGAAGCCGGACGGGTCGTGGCGGCCCAGCGCGCCGTGCTCGTACAGCCCCCAGCCCTCCACCGGATCCGCATCGCCGTCGCGGCACACCGCGCGGCCCACGTGGTCGATCACGCCGAAGCCGGACCGCGCGATGACGGCCGGGTCGGTCATGTCGTAAGTCAGCCGCTCGACAAACTTTTCGCCCTTCCACATGCCGTGCAGCCAGTCCGAATCGCCACCGTAGCCGCCGCCGACGTGGATGGGGACTCCCAGCTTGGACTCCACGTCGAAGTGAACCGGGGTGCCGTCGGGGGCGGTCGCGTCGATGGTGGCGCCGGTCGGGATGCGGGTGCCGGACCGGTAGTGGATTTTGACTCGCGGCCAGCCCAGCTGCTCGACGCGGCCGTCGCGCCACACCCGGGTGCAATCGTTCAGCGAGCGGAACCCGCTGGGCTCCTCCTGGATGATCAGCACGATCGCGAACTCGTCGAACGCCATCGGCACGTAGAGCCACCACATGCCCTCGAACGGTGGGTCGGCGGGCCGGCCCGCGGGCTCGGGTTCGCCGATCGGCCGGATGCCCCAGGACCGGTCGCGGCTGCCGAGCCAGGTCGAGGGGTCGACGGCGATCTCCTCGCCGTCGATCGCGATGCGTCCGCTCCAGCTGCCGAGCTGGGCGAATCGCTGCGCGTTCAGCGTCACCCGATTCCCGGACCGCAGGATGTGCGGCTGCTCCCGGACGACGTCGAAGAGGCCCTCCCAGGTGAGATCGGCGGCGATGCCCTCGGTTTCGTCGAGGACCAGTCGCAGCTTGCGCAGCGGTTCGCCGACCTCGATGCGGTAGCCGTTGACGTTCTGGTTCAGCCGGTCGGAGTCGATGGCGTCGGACAGGTGCACCGCCGTCTGCGTGTCCCCGCGCCGGACGAGCACGAACGCGTCCTTGACGCCCAGGTTGGGGTAGTAGCCGATGCCGCTGATCAAGAAGACGTTCCCGGTGCGGTCGTGGGCGTTGAAGTAGGAACGGTCGTAGAAGTTGCGGTCAGACGAACCCGCCCACGCGATGGGCTGGGGAACCTGATGTACCGGGAACTCGTCGAGCGGGCCAAGTATTTGCGGCATTAGCGCTCCTCTCCGATAAGACGTTTCATCAATCCGGCGTGGTAGAACAGCGACCCGACATCGTCGGGCTTCTCGGTTTCGCCGAAGTGCACCCGTCGTGCGCCGGTGCGCATGAACACGCAGGCCCACATGACGCCCGAGTAGACGTAGAACCAGCGCAGGTCACCCACTTCCACGCCGGTGAGTCGCCGGTAGGTGGCGCGGACGTCGTCCTCTCGCATCACGTCGGGCAATCCCGGCAGCGTCGCCAGACCGGCGAGCTCTTGAAAAACCATGTGCGCGTAAATCATCCACGCGACATCGAGCTCGCGCGGCCCCAGCGTCACCATCTCCCAGTCCAGCACCGCCACCGGCCGAAAGTCGCGGTACAGCACGTTGCCCACCCGCGCGTCGCCCCACAGCAGGACGGGCTCACGCGCGGCGGCCTCGTTCGGCCAATTGTCTTCCAGCCATCCGAAAGTCCGTTCCAGCAGCGGCGAGCGGCCGATGTCGGGGACCGCGAAGTCGTACCACGCCCGCACCCAATTGAAGTGCCTGCGCATGGCGGTATCACCGTCTTCCTGCGAGAGGAAGCCAAATGTCTTCTCGGCGTCAGGGATTGCGTGCAACTTGGCCAGCACCCCGACCGTGGCGTCCTGGAGTTCGCGCTGGCGTTCGGCGGGCGCGTCGGCGAACCAGTTGCCGCCGAAGGTATAGGGCATGACGTCGGGCGGCACCACGCCCTCGACGTAATCCATGACGAAGAAGGACGTTCCCAGGACGTCGCCGGTGGGCTCGAGCCAGCGCACCCGCGGGACGGGGACGTCGGTGAGTTCGGCGACCTTGCGTATCACCTCGAACTGATGGTCGAGTCGATACGTCGGGAAGACCTGCATGTCGTCGGCGGTGGGCGCCACCCGGGCCACCAGCTTCTGTTTGATCGGCCGGCCGACCTGCTGCCAGCGGCCGGTCAGGATGATGGTTTCCGACGACATGCCCGTGGCGTCCACGCCGCTTTCCACGATCACCTCGGGTTTCGCCCCGTCGGGCAACACGGTCGACAGCCATTGCGACATCACCGCGGGCAGCGTCGTGACGTCGCGGCTGGAGCGTTGCAGTCGGTCGACTTTGTCCAGCACGGGTTCGCTCGACATTGGTGCCTCCTTCGTGAGGCAATTACGATACGGTAGGTAGCGTTATGAAAGCAGACCGGTCCGACCTTGACAAGGCCCCCGGCGCCGGCCGCCCCCGGGATCCGCGCATCGACTCGGCGATCCTATCGGCGACCGCGGAACTGCTTGTGGAGATCGGCTATTCCAACCTCAGCCTGGCCGCGGTGGCCGAGCGCGCCGGCACCACGAAATCGGCGCTGTATCGCCGGTGGTCGAGCAAGGCGGAACTGGTGCACGAGGCGGCGTTCCCGACGGCCCCCACCGCCCTGCAGGCTCCGGCCGGCGACATCGCCGCCGATGTCCGGATGATGATCGAGGCCACCCGCGACGTGTTCACCACGCCCGTGGTGCGAGCGGCTCTGCCCGGCTTGGTTGCCGACATGACCGCCGATCACGCCCTGAACGCCCGCGTGATGTCGCGCTTCGCCGACGTGTTCACGGCGGTGCGGGTGCGGCTGCGTGAGGCCATCGACCGGGGCGAGGCGCATCCCGACGTGGACCCGGACCGATTGATCGAGTTGATGGGGGGAGCGACGATGCTGCGGATGTTGCTGCGACCGGAGGAAAAGCTGGACGACACCTGGGTGGAGCAGACGACCGCCATCGTCGTGCACGGGGTAACGGGATGACGGGGCGACTGGCGGGACGGGCCGCGATCGTCACCGGCGGCAGCCGCGGCCTGGGCCGGGCGCTCGCGGCGGAGGGCGCGGCGGTGGCGGTTGCCGGGCGCACCGAACAGGTATGGGACGACCGGTTGCCCGGAACCATCGGCGAGACGGTTGCCGAGGTCGAGGCGGCCGGCGGGCACGCCGTGGCGATCTGACGGACCGCGACGACGTCGCGCGGCTGGTCGGCGAGGCGCGAGACGCGTTGGGGCCCATCACGATTCTCGTCAACAACGCGGCGTTCACCGCGCCCGGCCGCCCGCCGGTGCCGGGCGCGCAGCCGCGCGCAAAGCCCGCCAAGGCCGCCGGCGGTGGCGGCAAGCCGGGCTGGCCGGGGTTCGTCAACACGCCGTTGCAGGCGTTTCGCCGGCATTTCGACATCGCGGTGTTCGCCGCCTACGAGCTGATGCAACTGGTGTGCCCTGACATGATCGGCGCGGGCGGTGGCTCGATCATCAACATCACCTCAGTGGCGTCAAGGATGCCCGGCGACGGACCCTATGCCGACCGCGGCGGCGGGGTCCTGCCGGGTTACGGCGGATCCAAGGCGGCGCTCGAGCATCTCACCCAGTGCGCGGCCTACGACCTGGCCGACCACAACGTCGCGGTGAACGCGCTCTCGCCGCCGAAACCAATCCTCACCCCGGGCCTGGCCTACTATGCCCGCGAATTCATCGACACCGCCCCCGCCGATGAATTCGCAAGGGCGGCAGTGGAATTGGCGCTCGTGGACCCGGCCGTGGTCACCGGGCGCACGATCGGCCATCTGAACGTACTCGACGGCAGCTTCCGCCCGTTCACGCTGGGCTAGACCGGCTTGGTCGCCGTGACGCCGTTGATGATCAGCGTGTACAGCCGGTGCCATTGCGGGGAACGAAACCCCGCGCGCAGCAGCAGAGCCGTGGCACGGCTCCTGGTGCGGGCCTTGCCGCGACGGCTGGTGGCCAGTGTCGGCACCAGCCACCGCGAGAACTGGTCGACGAGCACCAAGTGACCACCGGGGCGCAGCACCCGGGCGCATTCGACGAGTCCGGCCTGTTGATCCGTCCAGTGGACAACCCGGCACCGGCCTGGCTCCTGGCGGAAGGCCCGCCTGACGTGCCAGTATGGACCACGACAGAGCCGCAACGGCGGCAGGCAACCGGTCGAGTGGTGTCCCAATGCCCGGTATTGACAAGCCGACGGGGCGCGTGGTTGCCCTGATCGTCCTCTTGATCTTCGCCGCTGCCGCCCTGCACGGATACCTCCCGGCTCAGAGCCACGCGGCGCATGGGGAGCCGGGCGGCGGTCGGGCAGCGCTGCTTTTCGTCATAGCGGCGCTGAGCGGGACGCTCGCGCTGCTGGCGATCGCGATCATCGCGCGGTTGCGGGATCCGCGTGCGCCGGCACCGAAGCAGGAGGATCTGTCCGACATGCTCGGCACGGGCAAGGGTCGGCCAAGCTGGCGCGTGCTGCTGATCGGACTCGTGCTGATCGTGGCGTGGCTGCTGATCGCCACGCTGCTGGTCCGATACCTGGTGCCGCACGACGTCAATCCCTCCGCCCCCACCCCGGCTCCCGGCGCGCAGCCGTCGGGGCACCCCGCCGGCCCGCCCCAACAGCGACACCCGCAGAAGGATTCCGGCGACATGTTCGGAATTCTGGTTGCCGGCGCGATCCCGATGCTGCTGGTGATCGTCGCCGGATCGCTGATCATGGCGCGGCGGCGGTGGCGTGCGGCCACACCCTTCAGCTCTGATAATCACGCCGACGATCGCGTCGAACCCCCGGCACCGCGTTCGGAATCGCTGGTCCGTGCGGCGGAAGTCGGACTGGCCGAGATCGGCGACCTCAACCGGGAACCCCGTGAGGCGATCATCGCGTGCTACGCCGCGATGGAGCGTGAACTCGCCCATGTGCCCGGGGCCGCCCCGCAGGACTTCGATACGCCGACCGAGGTACTGGTCCGGGCCGTCGAACACCACGCGCTGCACGCGGATAACGCTCAGCAGCTGGTCAACCTGTTCGAAGAGGCGCGTTTTTCTCCGCACGTGATGAACGAGGGACATCGCGAGGTGGCGGTGAACGTCCTGCAGCTCGTCCTGGCGGAGTTGCGGAGCCCGGTATGAAAAAGCTCATCGCCCTGGGCGTTTGCCTCGTCGTCGGGATCGAGCTGTTGGCGTTGATACTGCACGGCCGCCGGTTCCTGTTGGCGGCCTCGGGCGTCGCCCTGGCTCTGGTGCTGCTCAATGTCCGTCGTGACCTGGGGCGTGGCAACGAGCCCGCGGCCGAGCCGGACTACGACGAGCTGGGGGACTCGTTGCGCCGCTGGCTTTCCACCACCGAGACGACGATCCGGCGGTCGGACTCCACGCGCGCGGACTGGGACCGGCATCTGCGCCCCATGCTCGCTCGGCGCTACGAAATGACAACGGGTCAAAAGCAATCCAAGGACCCCATGGCGTATCACGCAAGCGGCCGAATGCTTTTCGGCGACGAACTGTGGGAATGGGTTAATCCGAACAACATCACGCGCACCGGCGACCACCAGCCCGGTCCCGGTCGTGGGGTGCTGGAAGAGATCCTGCGAAAGTTGGAGCAAATATGACGCTGCCGGCCGCGACTACCACCGCAAACTGCGAGGCGGTCCTCGACGAAATCGAACGCGTGGTGGTGGGGAAGCGCTCGGCGCTGACGCTCATCCTGACGGCGGTCCTCGCGCGCGGCCACGTCCTCATCGAGGACCTGCCCGGCCTGGGCAAGACGCTGATCGCGCGATCCTTCGCCGCGGCGCTGGGGCTCCGATTCACCCGGGTGCAGTTCACACCGGATCTGCTTCCCGCGGACCTGCTCGGCTCAACGATCTATGACATGCAGTCGGGCCACTTCGCGTTCCGGTCCGGACCCATTTTCACCCACCTGTTGCTGGCCGACGAGATCAACCGCACGCCGCCTAAGACGCAGGCGGCCCTGCTGGAGGCGATGGCCGAAGGCCAGGTGAGCATCGACGGTGAAACCCATAAGCTGCCAACGCCATTCATCGTTCTGGCGACCGACAACCCGATCGAGTACGAGGGCACCTATCCGTTGCCCGAGGCGCAGCTGGATCGGTTCGCGATCCGGCTGGAACTGCGATACCTCTCGGAGCGGGACGAGACCTCGATGCTGCGCCGCCGCCTCGAACGCGGTTCGGCCGAGCCGACGGTCAACCAAGTGGTGGACGGGCACGATCTGCTGGCGATGCGCGAGTCCGTCGAGCAGGTGACCGTGCACGAGGACGTATTGCATTATGTGGTGTCGCTGGCGACCGCTACCCGGCACCACCCGCAGGTCGCAGTCGGCGCCAGCCCGCGCGCCGAACTCGACCTCGTTCAACTCGCCCGCGCCCGTGCGTTGCTGCTCGGTCGCGATTACGTGATCCCAGAAGACGTCAAGGCGCTCGCCGTCGCCGCCGTCGCGCACCGCATCACCTTGCGGCCGGAAATGTGGGTGCGCAAGATTCAGGGCGCCGATGTCGTCGGAGAATTGTTGCGGCGCTTGCCGGTGCCCCGAACGAGCGGGGGGCATGGTTAATCCGGATGGACAGCGAAGTCGAGTTCCGCTGGCGCGCATCGCCTTTGGCCCGGGCGATCGCGACCTGCGCCGGAGTTGCGCTGGGCGCCGCCGTGATCGGGGCGCGCTGGCAGCTGCTCGCCTTCGCGGCGCCGCTGCTCGGCGTGCTGTGTTCGATCAGCTGGCAACGCCCGGTGCCGAAGGTCCGCGTGCACGGGGAACCCGATTCGCGGCGATGCTTCGAAAACGAACCCGCGCGGCTGCGGGTGTGGCTGACCCAGCAAGCCGGAGCAGCCGGGGACACCGGGTCCTCGGCGGTGGAGCTGACGGTTTCGGCCGTCGCGGGCATGCGGCTCGAATCGCTCGATCCGGAATCCCGCCACGCGAAAACGGTTGCGGCCACGGCACAGCGCTGGGGCCGCTATCCGATCCGGGCCCGGGTCGAGGTGCTCGCGCGTGGCGGGTTGCTGTGGGGGACGGGCACCGTCGACGCCGCCGACGTCATCGTGTTCCCGCTGACGCCGCCGCAGCCGACGCCGATACCGCAGATCGAGTTGCTCGACCGGCTGGGCGCCCACCTCACACGGCACATCGGCCCGGGTGTCGAGTACGCCGACGTCCGCCCCTACGTGCCCGGTGACCAGCTGCGGGCGGTGAACTGGCCGGTGAGCGCGCGCCGGCGCCAGCTGCACGTGACGCAGCGATTGACCGATCGCGCCGCCGACGTGGTGGTGCTGATCGACACGTATCGGCAGCCGGCGGGCCCGGCGACCGACGCCACCGAACGCGTCGTGCGCGGCGCCGCGCAGGTGGTGCAGACCGCCCTGCGGCACGGTGATCGTGCCGGGATCGTCGCCCTGGGCGGCAACCGCCCGCGCTGGCTCGGTGCCGACATCGGACAGCGCCAGTTCTACCGGGTGCTCGACACCGTGCTCGGGGCCGGCGACCAATTCGAAAACACCACCGGCACACTGGCGCCCCGCGCGGCCGTTCCCGTCGGGGCTATCGTCATCGCGTTCTCCACGCTGCTTGACACGGAATTCGCGCTGGCGTTGATCGACCTCCGCAGGCGCGGCCATGTCGTGATCGCCGTCGACATTCTCGACAGCTCGCCTTTCGAAAGCCGGCAGGATCCGCTGATCGATCGGATGTGGGCGCTGCAGCGCTCGGCCATGTATCGCGACATGGCGACCGTCGGCGTGGACATCCTGCCTTGGCGAGGGGACAGCACGCTGGATCAGTCGATGGGCGTGCTGCCCGATCGCCGCCATCGCGTGCGGGGACGGCTCAGGGGGTAGCGGTGGCATGAGTTCAATCGCGCGTTCGGCCGCACTCGGCATCTCAACGGTTTTCGGCGCGCTCATGGTGGGGCTGGCCGCCGTCGGCTCCCACGGGCCGGCGGTCGTCGCGGGCGTCGCCGCAGGCGTCGCGGTGGGCGTCGGGGTGGCTTTCCGCCCCGCGGCAACGATTGCCGTGCTGCTGTCAGTGGCGACGATCGTGGCATCAGAACCGTCGCTGGTGTTCGCCGCGTGGTCCGGACTTTGCGCCGTCGCCTACCTGGTGTGCCGCCATGCGGTCGGGGCACCCGCCGGCGTCGTCATGTGGAGCTGGCCGACCACCATTGCGGCCGTTGGGTTTGCGTGCGCGGGACTGGTTGCGGCGTCGTTCCCGCTGCAGGTGCCGTGGTTGCCGCTCGCCGCGCCGGTCGGCGTTTTGGCGATCTACGTTTTGGCCACGCGCCCGTTCGTGAGCTGATTCAGCGCAGCAGCGACGCGGCATGATCAGCCAGGTCGAGCAGCGGCTGCGGGAAGATGCCCAAAACCACTGTGACGACGGCACATACCGCGATCGCGACCTTGCTCAGGATGCCCGGCGCCACCACCCGTGGGGTGTCGTCGGTCGCTTCGGTGAAGAACATCGACACGATGACTCGCACGTAGAAATACGCGGCGACACCGCTGGCGACGACACCGATGATGACCAACGGCACCGCGCCGCCCTGGGCGGCGGCCTTGAACACGGCGAGCTTGCTGACGAAACCGCTCGTCAGCGGAATGCCGGCGAACGCCAGCAAAAACATCGAAAACATCACGCCCACAATGGGGGAGCGCTGCCCCAGCCCGGCCCAGTGCGACAGCGTGGCGTCCTCGACGCCGTCGGCGTTGCGGATCAGGCTGACGACGGCGAACGCGCCCACGGTGCTGAAGCTGTAGGCGACCAGATAGAACAAGGTGGCCGAAAGGCCGGCCGTGTTGTCGGCTATCACACCGGTGAGGATGAAGCCCACGTGCGCGACCGAGGAATAGGCCAGCATCCGCTTGACGTCGGTCTGGTTCACCGCTGTGATGGTGCCCACCGCCATCGTGAGGATGGCGATCGCCCATAGGACGGGACGCCACTCGTCGTGCAGCGGAGGCAGCGCGACGTAGACCACGCGGAGCAGCGCGCCGAACGCCGCCACCTTGGTGGCCGCCGCCATGAACCCCGTGATCGGGGTGGGCGCGCCCTGGTAGACGTCGGGGATCCAGGAGTGGAACGGGACGGCACCCACTTTGAACAGCAGGCCGACCGAGAGCAGCGCGACGCCGATCAGTGCCATGGAGGTATCGCCATGGGCGGCAAGGGCATCCCGGATCCCGGACAACAGGAGCGTGCCCGTCGCGCCGTAGAGAAACGCGACGCCGTAGAGGAAGAACGCCGAGGAGAACGCGCCCAGCAGGAAGTACTTCATGGACGCTTCCTGGGACAGCAGGCGGCGGTGACGGGCCAGCCCGCACATCAGGTACAGCGGCAGCGACAAAACTTCCAGCGCGACGAACATCGTCAACAGATCGTTGGACGCGGGGAACACCATCATGCCGCCGACCGACAGCATCACCAGCGGGAAGAGCTCGGTTTGCGCGGCTCCGGCCCGTTCGGCCTCGCGCTCGGCGTCGCCGCCGGGAACCGCGGATGCCTGCGGCGTAAAGGAATCCAACCCGCCGGAGCTAGCGGCCCCGGCAGTGTTTGTGGGGGCCCCGGCCCCCATAGCGACTTTGCTTTCCGCCTTGGCTTGCGTCCGTTCGCCGATGAAGATGACCGCCAGCACCGCGACCAGCAGCACCGTTCCCTGCAGATACAGCGTCGGCCGGTCGATGGCCACCGCGCCCAGCACCGCGGCGCGACCCGACGACGGAATCGACCCGGCGACTTTCACGTCTGCGAAAAACGCCGCGGCCAAACCGCCCAGGGCCAGCGTCATCTGGGTGCTGTAGCGAATCCGCCTGGGCAGGAAGGCTTCGACGAGCACGCCGACGACCGCGACGCCGAAGACGATGAGCATCGGACACAGCAGGAAGTACTCGACGCTGGGGGTGGGCAGGGTCATCGGTGCGGTCCTTCGGCTGTCCGGGGGGAGCCCACACCGGAAACCGGATGGGTCACGCGCGGCGCGGGGTCATGCTGGCCGATGGTGGTCATGGTGTTCTCCACGGCGGGATTGATCAGGTCCAGCACCGGCTTGGGGTAGACGCCGAGCACCAGCAACAGCGCGATCAGCGGTGCCACGACGATCATTTCGCGCGCCTTGAGGTCGCCGATGCGTTCGTTGCCACTGGCCACCGGGCCGGTCATCACCCGCTGGTAGAGCCACAGCATGTAGATCGCAGAGAGGACCAGCGCGGTGACACCGAAGGACGCCGCCAGCCAATACCTATTGAAAGTTCCCAACAGGACCAGGAATTCGCTGATGAACGGCGCCAGGCCCGGCAGCGACAGGGTGGCCATGGCCGAAACGAGGAACGTGCCCGCCAGGATGGGTGCCACCTTCTGCACGCCGCCGTAGTCCGCGATCGCCCGGCTGCCGCGCCGGGATATCAGGAAGCCCGCGATCAGGAACACCGCCGCGGTCGACAGGCCGTGGTTGAGCATGTACAGCGTCGACCCGCTCTGCCCCTGACTGGTCATCACGAAGATGCCCAGGATGATGAACCCGAAGTGCGAGATCGAGGTATAGGCGATCAGGCGCATCATGTCGGCCTGGCCGATCGCCACGACCGCGCCATAGATCACCCCGATGACGGCCAGCACGATGATCAGTGGGCGGAAATACGTTGAGGCGCTGGGGAATAGTTGCAGGCAGTAGCGCAGCATGCCGAAGGTGCCGACCTTGTCCATCACCGCCATCATCAGCACCGCGGTCGCCGGCGTGGCCTCGACCGCGGCGTCGGGCAGCCAGCGGTGGAACGGCCACAGCGGGGCCTTGATCGCGAACGCGAACATGAAGCCGAGGAACAGCGCCTTGAACACCGCGGGGTCGGCCCCGTAGCGGCCCGACGCGACGCCGGCCACGATGTCGCGGAAGTCGAACGTGCCCGAGCCGTGTTGCGCGGTGACCACGTACAGGCCGATCACCGCCGCGAGCATGATCAGGCCGCCGAACAGGTTGTACAGCAAGAACTTCACCGCCGCGCGCGACCTGCCGGAACCTAGCCCGAAGCCGCCGATCAGAAAGTACATCGGCACGAGAAAGGCCTCGAAGAACACGTAGAACAGCAGCACGTCCAGCGCGACCACCGAGATCAGCACCATGGCCTCGATGGCCAGCGTCAGCGCGACGTAGGCGTGCACGCCACGGGTGCCCTTGCCGCCGTCGTTCCAGCCGGCCACCTGGAGCAGCGGGATCAGCACCGCGGTCAGCAGCACCAGCACCACCGCGATGCCGTCCACACCGAGGGAGTAGCCGGCGCCGAACGCCGGTATCCACTTGTGGCTTTCGACAAACTGGTAGGCGGGGCCCCCGCTCTTGAAGCCGACGGTGACGACGATCGCCACCGCCAGCGTCAGCACGCCGACCACCAGGCCGGTCCACTTGGCGAGCTGCCGCAGCCCCGGTGGCAGCAGGATGACCAGCACGGAGCCCGCCAGCGGCAGCAGCCACAGGACGCTCAGCCACGGCACGTCGTTCAAGAAGGCTCCGTTCATGTGCGCCGCTCCTCCTCATCGCCCCGTCCCCCGCAAGCGGGCGGTGCCGACACTGCATCGTCGCCGGCGCGGTTCACCGCACCCTCACCGCTAGGATCAGTGCGGCCACCAGCACGGCGCCCGCGAGCATCGACAATGCGTAGTTGCGGGCAAAGCCGGTTTGGAAGCGCCGCAGGCCGTTTGACGTCCGGCCCACCAGCGCGGCCAGCGCGTTGACCGAGCCGTCCACGCCCGCATCGTCGAGTTCGACCAGTGCCTCGGTCAGCCGCGCGCCGGGACGCATGAACACCTCCTCGTTGAAGGCGTCGCCGTAAAGGTCGGCGCGCGCGGCGGCCGTCAGCGCCGAGACCCGAACGGGGGCGACCCTCGGGACGGGCGCGGTCGCGTACATCCGGTAGGCCACGGCGATACCGACGGCGACCACCCCCAGCGCCACGACGGTGGTGGCCCAGGCCGGCAGGGCGTGGGCGGCTTCTTCACGCGTCCCGACGACGGGCTCGAGCCAGTGCTGCAGGGCGCCCCCCCACCAAAGCAGGAAGCCTGAGAACACCGAGCCGACCGCCAGCAGGATCATCGGCCACGTCATGACTGCCGGCGCCTCGTGCGGATGGGTGCCGGGGGCCCAACGTTTTTCACCGAAGAAGGTCATCAGCATCACCCGCGTCATGTAGAACGCGGTGACGCCGGCGCCCAGCAGCGCGGCCCCGCCCAGCACGTAGCCCCGGGTGTCCCCGGTGGACAGGGCCGCCTCGATGATCTTGTCCTTGGAGAAGAAGCCCGCGAACGGCGGCACGCCGATGATCGCCAGATACCCCAGCCCGAACGTGGCGAACGTGACCGGCAGGGCTTTGCGCAGGCCGCCGTACCGGCGCATGTCCTGCTCTTCGTGCATCGCGTGGATCACCGCGCCGGAGCCGAGGAACAGGCCGGCCTTGAAGAAACCGTGGGTGAGCAGGTGCATGATCGCGAACGCGTAGCCGGCCGGACCGAGGCCGGCGGCCAGCACCATGTATCCGATCTGGCTCATCGTCGACGCCGCTAGGGCGCGCTTGATGTCGTCCTTGGCGCAGCCGATGAACGCCCCGAACAGCAGGGTGACGGCGCCGACGACGACCACGCCCAGTTGCGCGCCGGGCGACAGGTTGTACAGCGGGTTGGACCGCACGATCAGGTACACGCCGGCGGTCACCATGGTGGCCGCGTGGATCAGGGCGGACACCGGCGTCGGGCCCTCCATCGCGTCGCCCAGCCAGGCCTGCAGCGGAACTTGCGCCGATTTGGCGCAGGCGCCCAGCAGCAGCAGCAACCCCATCGCGGTCAATGCGCCGCCGGACGCGGCCGGCGCGCCGGCGAACACCCCGGCGTACGATAGCGTGCCGAAAGTGCTGAACATCAGGAACATTCCCAGCGCCAGCCCGGCGTCACCGACGCGGTTCATGACGAACGCCTTCTTGGCGGCGGTGGCCGCCGACGGCTTGTGATACCAGAAGCCTATGAGCAGGTAGGAGGCCAGGCCGACGCCTTCCCAGCCGACGTAGAGCACCACGTAGTTGTCGGCGACCACCAATAGCAGCATCGAGGCCAGGAACAGGTTGAGATAGCCGAAAAACCGGCGGCGGTCCGGGTCGTCGGCCATGTAGCCGACCGAATAGATGTGGATCAGCGATCCGACCCCGGTGATCAGCAGCACGAAGCACATCGACAACTGGTCGATCTGCAGCCCGAAGTCGACCTGGAGTTGCCCGACGGAGATCCAGGTGAACAGCTTCTGGTGGATGGCGCGATCGGCCCCGTCACGGCCGACCATGTCGGCGAGCAGCGTCGCGCCCACTCCGAACGCCGCGACCGCGGTGGCGCAACCGAGCAGGTGGCCCCATGCGTCGGTGCGCCTGCCTCCGAGCAGCAGGATCGCGGCACCCGCCAACGGCAGCGCCACCAGCAGCCAGGTGAAGTGAGTCATCTTGGCGTTTCTAGCCTTTGAGTAGGTTCGCGTCGTCGACCGACGCCGACTTACGGGCACGGAAAATCGTCATGATGATGGCCAGGCCGACGACGACCTCGCAGGCGGCCACCACCATCGTGAAGAACGCGATCATCTGGCCGTCGAGCTGGCCGTGCATTCGCGCGAACGTGACGAATGCCAGGTTGACGGCGTTGAGCATCAGTTCGACGCACATGAACATCACGATGGCGTTGCGGCGCAACAGCACGCCCGAGGCCCCGATGGTGAACAGCAACGCCGAAAGGTAAAGGTAATTGGCCGGATTCACGACGCACCGCCTTTCACCGTTTCGGCGGCGCGGGTCTCTTTGCCGTCCGCGCCGCGGATCCGCAGTATGGGGGACACCGACAGCTCCGAGTACGAGCCGTCGGGCAGCAGGGCGGCGACGTCGACCGCGTTGTGGCGTGCGTAGACACCCGGGCTGGGCAGCGGGGTGGGGCGCCCGCCGGCCCGGAAACGTTCCTCGGAAAGCTCACGCTGGGTCTTGCGGCGCTCGAAACGCTCCCGGTGCGCCAGCACCATCGCGCCGACGGCCGCGGTGATCAGCAGGGCGCTGGTCAGCTCGAAGGCCCAGAGGTAACGCGAAAAGATCAGTGCGGCCAGGCCCTCCACGTTGCCGTTGGCGTTGGCGGTGGTAAGCCCGACGAACTCTCCGGTCGCCACGTGGCCGATGCCGGCCAGCAGCAGAACGCCAAACCCGATGCCCGTCAACACCGCCGCGACGCGCTGGCCGCGCAGCGTCTCCTTCAGCGACTCCGCGGAGTCCACGCCGATCAGCATCAGGACGAACAGGAACAGCATCATCACCGCGCCGGTATAGACCACGACCTGAACGACACCCAGAAACATCGCGTCCTGGATCATGTAGAACACCGCCAGGATGATCATCGTCATCGCCAGGAACATCGCCGAATACACCGCGTTGACGGCGAGCACCACCCCGAGCGCGCCGATCAGCGCCAGCGCGCCCAGCACCCAGAACGTGACCGCTTCGCCCGTGGAGGTGCGGACGATCGTGTCTGAGGCCAGCAGCGCCGCGGTCATCGGGTGTCCCCGGTGTTTTGGCGCTCGCGCAACCCTTCTGCGGTCACGTTGCCCTGGTAGTAGTCCTTATCGGTGGCGCCCGCCGCCCTCGGGTGCGGGGGCGCAAGCATGTCCTGCAGCAGCGGCGCGAGCAGCCGGTCCTTTTCGTAGATGAGGTCGGCGCGGTTGTCGTCGGCCATCTCGTAGTCGTTGGTCATCGTCAGCGCCCTGGTCGGGCAGGCCTCGACGCACAGACCGCAGCCGATGCAACGCAGATAGTTGATCTGGTACACCCGGCCGTAGCGTTCCCCGGGCGAATACCTCAGTTCCTCGGTGTTGTCGGCACCCTCGACGTAGATCGCGTCGGCGGGACAGGCCCAGGCGCAGAGCTCGCACCCGATGCACTTCTCCAGGCCGTCGGGGTACCGGTTGAGTTGGTGGCGCCCGTGATAGCGCGGCGCGACGGGGCCCGGCTTCTCCGGGTACTCCTCGGTGATGGTCTTTTTGAACATCGACCCGAAGGTCACGCCGAATCCTGCAATAGCGTCTAGCCAGTGGAAGTACTTAGGCACGTGCTTTCTCCTTGCTCGCGCCGGCTTTCTGCGCCGGCAGCGGCGGCGTCGGGAATGCCGGCTCGGTGACTCCGGGGGCGGGGCTTGCCTTGCGCTCGCGGCGCAGCTCGCGCTCCATCGCGCGAATAGTCGGCGTGCTGAACGGTTTTCGCAGCAGCAGCACCAGCGCCGAGGCCACGACGATGCTGCTGATCACCAGCAGCGGGGTCCAATGTGCGTACCCCTGGTTGCGCAGGGTGCGGATCACCGCGGCGATCAACACCCACACCAGCGACGCCGGGATCAACAATTTCCAGCCCAGCGCCATGAACTGGTCATAGCGCAGCCGGGGCAGGCTGGCGCGCAGCCAGAAGTAGATGAACAGGAAGGTCCACATCTTGGCGGTGAACCAGAGCACCGGCCACCACCCGGTGTTGGCGCCCGCCCACATGTTCAGCGGCCAGGGCGCATGCCAGCCACCGAAGAACATGACTGTGGCCAGCGACGAAACCGTCATCATGTTGACGTACTCGGCCAGCATGAACATCGCGAACTTCAGCGACGAGTACTCGGTGTGGAATCCGGCGACCAGCTCCCCCTCGGCCTCTGGCAAATCGAATGGGGCCCTGTTGGTTTCACCCACCATCGAGATGAGGTAGATCACAAAGGACGGCAGCAACAGGAAGACGTACCAGACCCGGTCCTGTGCGCCGACGATCTGCGACGTCGACATGGAGCCGGCATAGAGGAACACCGCCGCGAAGGACAATCCCATCGCCACCTCGTAGGAGATGACTTGGGCGGTGGAGCGCACCCCGCCCAGCAGCGGGTAGGTCGACCCCGACGCCCAGCCGCCCAACACGATGCCGTACACCCCGATCGCCGACAGGCCCAGGATGAACAGCACCGCGACCGGAAGGTCGGTCAGCTGCAACGGCGTGCGATGGCCGAACACCGACACCACCGGACCGAACGGGATGAAGGCGAACGCCGTGAACGCGGGAATCACCGAAAAGACCGGCGCCGCAAAGTACACGAACTTGTCGACGCCGCCGGGAGTGATGCTTTCCTTGAGGGCCAGCTTGATCCCGTCGGCCAAACTCTGCAGGACGCCCCACGGCCCGACCCGGTTCGGGCCCGGCCGCAGCTGCATCCAGCCGAGAATCTTGCGCTCGAGCAGGATCGCGACCAGCACGTTCAGCATGAGGAACACGAAGATCGCCAGCGCCTTGCCCAGCACCAGCCACCAGGGGTCGTGCCCGAAGGCGGACAAGGGGGTCACAGGCCCACTCCGATCGCGACGATGCTGCCGAGGGTAACGCCCAATTTCCGGTGCACCGCCGAACCCGGCGAGTTCAACGGAAGCCACACCACCCGGTCGGGCATGTCGGTGATGGTCAGCGGCAACATGATCGAGCCGCGCGCGGTGCTGACGGTGACGTTGTCACCCTCGGCGGCGCCGATCTCGGCGGCGGTTTCGGCCGACAGCCGGACGACGGGTTTGCGCGCGGTGCCGGCCAGATGTGGTTCGCCGTCCTGCATTCGGCCCTCGTCGAGCAGCAACCGCCACCCGGTCAGCACCGCCTGGCCCTGCCCGGGCTTGGCCGGTTCAGGCGCCGCGACCTGCGGGCCGGCGGCGTGTTCGCCGTCCCAGGTCCCCAGCCCGGAGAGCTCCTCGCGGGCCCCGTCGACGGTGGTCGTTCCCAGGTAGACGCCCATCTCGTCGGCCAGCGTGTCCAGCACGTTGTGGTCCGACTGGCCGGCTTGCTGGGTGGTGCCGCTCAGCGCGGGCGCGAACCCGCGGTAGCGCCCTTCCCAGTTGACGAAGGCACCGGACTTCTGTGTCGTCGGCGCGACCGGGAACACCACGTGGGCGCGTTCGGTGACGGGGCTGTGCCGCAGCTCGAGGCTGACGATGAATCCGGCGGCGTCCAGCGCGGCCAGCACCGCGCCGGGGTCGGCGAAGTCGTTGGGTTCGATGCCGCCGACGAGCAGCGCCGCCAGGGACCCGTCGGCGGCGGCGGCCAGGATGCCGTCGGCATCACGCCCAGCCGCAGAAGGCAATTCGTCGACGTTCCACGCCGCGGCGACCTGCGCGCGGGCGGCGTCATCAGCGACCGGGCGGCCGCCGGGCAGCAGCGTGGGCAGCGCGC
>NZ_JAOPWB010000165.1 GCF_025965855.1 Mycobacterium sp.
ACAGGGGCATCACAGGGCACAATAGACACGCAGGACACAAAAATATTCACAATCCTCCGCTAGCTATCTCGCTTCGCAGGTCCACCAGGTCGTTGGGGAAGACGTCCCTCGTGGAACCGAAGGAGCAAGAAATGCGTGCGTCGAATCAATTTGCCGATGTGGCGACCGGCGTGGTGTACGTGCACTCCTCGCCCGCGGCGGTGTGCCCGCATGTGGAGTGGGCGTTGTCGTCGACCCTGCAATCCAAGGCCAACCTGGTGTGGACGCCGCAGCCGGCGATGCCCGGGCAGCTGCGCGCCGTCACCAACTGGGTCGGGCCGGTGGGCACCGGCGCCAGGTTGGCCAACGCCCTGCGCTCCTGGTCGGTGCTGCGGTTCGACGTCACCGAGGACCCCAGCCCGGGAGTCGACGGCCAGCGGTTCAGCCACACCCCGCAGCTCGGCCTGTGGAGCGGGTCGATGAGCGCCAACGGCGACATCATGGTCGGCGAGATGCGGCTGCGCGCGATGATGGCCCAGGGCGCCGACACGCTGGCCGCCGAGCTGGATTCGGTGCTGGGAACGGCGTGGGACGAGGCGCTCGAGGTGTATCGCGACGGCGGCGACGCCGGGGAAGTGACCTGGCTCAACCGGGGCGTCGGGTAGATCGGGCGGGCCGCAGGATCCGCAACGCGCCCGGAACCGCGGAGATCTCGGCGGGCAGCGCGCACGCGAAGTCGCCGTCGGCGTAGACGTTGATGCCGGGGCACTCGACGTGGATCGATTTGGCGCGCGCCGTCGTCACCTCGTCGAGGTCGACGTGTGTGCCCTTCATGACGGTGGGGAACAGGCGGACCAACTTCGTCCGGGATGCCGAATGCGCCATGGTGATGTCGAGCATGCCGTCGGCGGGATCGGCATTGGGACAGATCAGCAGCCCGCCGCCGTAGCTGCGGGTGTTGCCGAAGGCGGCCAGCGTGATGTCGGCGTCGATCTCCCGGGTTCCGTCGAGCACCATGCGGAACGGTAAGACCCGCAGCTGCGACAGTTCGGCGAGCATCGCGATGTAATAGCGCAACCGCCCGTGGGGCCAGGTCATCCGGTTGGCGCGATCGGTCACGAGCGAATCGAACCCTGTGGCCGCCACGGTGCCGAACCACTTCACCCACCTTGTGCGGCTGTCGCCGCACGTTATCCGGCCCAGGTCAATGGTTTCCGTCCAGCCGTCGACGACGATGTCCGCGGCGGCCTCGGGATCCTTTGTGGGAATGCCGAATTCACGGGCGTGGTCATTGCCGGTGCCGGCCGGGATGATGCCCAGCGGGACGTCGGTCCCCGCCAACACCTGCAACGCGTTGGAGACGACGCCGTCGCCGCCGGTGACCATCACCGCGTCGGTCCCCCGCTCGAGCTCGGCGCCGACCAGGTGGCGCGCGTCTTCGGCGTCGTCGCCGATGATCTCGGTGACCTGCACGCCCCGATCGTGCAGCCGGGCGATCGCCACTTGCGCGGCGCGTATCGCGGCGCCGTGGCCCGAGACGGGATTGGTCAGCGCGGTCACCTTGCCGATTTCGCGCTCAGACATCGCGGCTCACGGAATCAGCTTGCCGGGGTTGAGGATTCCCGCCGGGTCGAGCGTCGCCTTGACCGCGCGCAGAACCTGGACGCCCAGCTCGCCGACCTCGTCGCGCATCCAGGGCCGGTGGTCGGCGCCGACCGCGTGGTGGTGCGTGATGGTCCCGCCGGCGGCGATGATCGCGTCCGAGACCGCCTTCTTGGCGGCCCGCCACTGCTCGATGGGATTGCCGCGCTGCCCGGCGACGACGGTGAAGTAGAGCGAGGCGCCGGTGGGGTAGACGTGCGAGATGTGGCACATCACCAGCGCCGGGGTGCCCGTGTCGGCCAACGCGTTCGTGAGCGCCTCGGTGACAGCGGCTTTCAGCGCGGGCAGCCTGGACCAGTCGGTGGCCGTTTCGAGGGTCTCGCACAGGGCGCCGGCGGACAGCAGCGAGTCGCGCAGGTACGGCGCCGCGAACCGGCCCCGCTCCCACGCCTGCGCCGGCCCTTCGCCCAGCGACGTGCCGCCCCTGGCCGCCAGCAGCGCGCTGGTCTCGGCGTGCCGGCTCTCGACGTGCTCCTCGGTGCCCTCGAACACGGTGATGCCCAGGCAGCCGCCGGTAATCTGGCTTTCGCCGATCGCCTCCGTGGTGGCGAGATTGACCCCGGTCTCGACCTCGTCGGAGAGCCGAATGACGGTGGGGCCGGTGGCATTTTGGGCGACGGCGCGCAGGGCCGCAGCCCCGGTTTCGAAGTCGGGGAACGACCACGCCTCGTAGCGGACGGCTTCCGGGACCCGGTGCACGCGCAGCCGCACCCGGGTGATGACGCCGAACGTTCCCTCCGAGCCGAGCAACAGCTGGCGTAGGTCGGGGCCCGCGGCCGATTCCGGCGCGCGGCCCAGCTCCATCGTCCCCACCGGGGTCACCATCCGCAGGCCGCGAACCATGTCGTTGAACCGGCCGTAGCCCGCCGAATCCTGACCGGACGACCGCGTCGCTGCGAAGCCTCCGATCGTGGCGTACTCGAAGCTCTGCGGGAAATGCCCGAGGGAAAAGCCGTGGTCGCCGAGCAGGCGTTCGGCGTCCGGTCCGGTGACCCCGGCCCCCAAAACGGCCTGACCGGACACTTCGTCGAGGTCGATGAGCTGGTCGAAGCGGCGCAGGTCAAGCGACACCACGGCGCCGAACTCGCCGCGGGTGGGATCGAGGCCGCCCACCACGTTGGTGCCGCCGCCGAACGGGATCACGGCGATGCGGCGCTCCGAGCAGTAGCGCAGGATCGCGGCGACGGCGTCGTCATCACCGGGCAGCAACACGGCGTCGGGAGCATCCTGAACCCCGGGGTCCTTGCGGCGCAGCAAGTCGAGTGTGGATTTGCCGCCGGCGCGCAGCAGCCGGTCACGGTCGGTGGTGCGGCAGTGCTCGGCTCCGACGATGCCGGCCAGCGCGTCCCGAACAGCCTGCGACAACGCCGACGGGCGCAGCCGCACCTGGTCGGCGTCGAGTTCGACCTCGCCCGAATCCTGCAGGCCCACAGCCTGTTTCAGCAGCGAGCGGATCCCGTCGGAAAGGGGCTTCGCCGCGGCGGGGTCCCCCCACGCGTTCCATTTCATCGGCGGGAGGAGTTGCTCGGCGTGCGTCATGCGTTACAGTATTACACATGCTGTCAATCAGTAACGCCCAGCCGGGTACCCGGGACCGGATCCTGGCGGCGGCGGCCAGCTGTGTGGTCGATTTCGGGGTGGACCGGGTGACCCTGGCGGAGATTGCCCGGCGGGCCGGCGTCAGCCGGCCCACGGTGTACCGCCGCTGGCCGGACACCAAGTCGATCGTGGCGGCGCTGCTGACCCAGCGCATCACCGGGGTGATGCGCGACGCGCCGCTGCTCAGCGAAGACCGGGAATCGCTTGTGCGCCAGATCGTTTCGGTCGCGAATCTGCTGCGTCGCGACGAGCTGGTGATGTCGGTGATGCACTCGGAGCTGGCGCCGATCTACATCACCGAACGCCTCGGGGCCAGCCAGCAGATGCTGATCGACGCCCTGGCCGAGCGGCTGCGCGCGGCCCAGCGCCACGGCAGCGTCCGCGCCGGCGACCCGCTGCAGATGGCCACCATGGTGCTGCTCATCGCCCAGTCGACCATCCAGTCCGAACGGATCGTGCGCCCGATCCTCGATGCCGACACGCTGGCCGCCGAACTCGCCTACTCGCTGAACGGATACCTGTCGTGATGACGGCTGCCCTCAACGCCGCGCGCCGCACGGCCGACCTGACCGCACTGGCGGACGGCGAGCCGCTGGACGTCGTCGTGATCGGCGGCGGCATCACCGGCGTCGGGATCGCCCTGGACGCCGCGTCGCGCGGCCTGCGGGTGGCGCTGGTGGAAAAACACGACCTGGCTTTCGGCACGAGCCGCTGGAGTTCCAAATTGGTCCACGGCGGCCTGCGCTACCTGGCGAGTGGCAACGTGGGCATCGCCCGGCGCAGCGCCAACGAGCGCGGAATCCTGATGACGCGCAACGCCCCCCATCTCGTTCGTGCGATGCCGCAATTGGTGCCGTTGTTACCGTCGATGAGTCACAGCACGCGGGCGTTGGTGCGCGCCGGGTTCCTGGCCGGCGACGCGCTGCGGGCCCTGGCGGGCACACCGGCCTCGACCCTGCCCCGGTCGCGGCGGGTTTCGGCGCGGCGCGTCGTGGAGATGGCGCCCACAGTTCGACGTGACGGCCTCGCCGGCGGCCTTGTGGCCTACGACGGGCAATTGATCGATGACGCCCGACTGGTCACGGCGGTCGCGCGCACCGCCGCGCAACACGGCGCGCGGATCCTGACCTACGTGGCGGCCTCCGAGGCGTCCGGCACCTCGGTGCGGTTGACCGATCAGCGCACGGGACAGTCGTTCGACGTGTCGGCCGGCGCGATCATCAACGCGGCCGGGGTGTGGGCGGGCGAGATCGACGGTTCGTTGCGGCTGCGGCCCAGCCGCGGGACCCACCTCGTGTTCGACGCTGCTGCCTTCGGTAATTCGACTGCGGCCCTTACCATTCCGATTCCCGGCGAGCTGAACCGCTTCGTGTTCGCCATGCCCGAGCAACTGGGCCGGGTGTATCTGGGCCTGACCGATGAAGCCGCGCCCGGCCCGATTCCCGACGTGCCGGAACCGTCTGACGGGGAGATCGCGTTCCTGTTGGACACGGTGAACACCGCGCTGGGGACCGCGCTTGGGACCGCCGATGTGATCGGCGCCTACGCGGGCCTGCGTCCGCTGATCGACACCGGTGAAGGCCGCACCGCCGACGTGTCACGCGAGCACGCCGTCGTCGAAGCGCCGTCGGGCGTCATCAGCGTGATCGGCGGCAAGCTCACCGAATACCGCTACATGGCACAGGATGTCCTGGACCGGGCCGTCGGCCTGCGCGGGCTGCGCGCGGCCGCGTGCCGGACCCGCAACCTGCCGCTGATCGGGGCGCCGGCCAATCCGGGGACAGCTATACCGCCGATGGCCGGCCTGCCGGAGTCCCTGGTGGCACGCTACGGTGCCGAAGCCGCCAATGTGATCGACACAGCCACGTGCGAGCGGCCCGCTGACCCGGTCGCCGAGGGGATCGACGTGACGCGGGCGGAGTTCGAATACGCGGTCACGCACGAGGGCGCGCTGGACGTCGACGACATCGTGGACCGGCGGACCCGGATCGGCCTGGTGGCGCGCGATCGCGAGCGGGTGGTTGCCGTGGCCGAGGAGTTTGTGGCGCGCTTCGGCTGAAGTGGGTCGGGCGATCGCGGCGACGGTTACCATGGAACGGAACTAGTCCGTATCGGTGAGGAACGTACATGGAGCTCGACAGCGGCCAGGCGCCGCGCACCTCGCGCCGAGCGCGAAGCCCGGGACGCCTCGATCGATCGTTGGACGCAGCCATCCTCGACGCGACGCTGGCGGGTGTCGCCGAAGTGGGTTATGACCGGTTGAGCATGGACGACGTTGCGTCGCGTGCCGGCGTCGGGAAGGCGGCGATTTATCGTCGTTGGCCATCGAAGGCCGTGGTGGTCGCCGATGCTATCGCCCACTGGAGACGGCGGCTGGGACCTGTCGAGCCGCCCAACAGCGGCAGCCTTCGCGGCGACATAGACGCGCTGGTTGCCGCCACACCCGACCTGGATGATGCTGATTCGCATATGATTCGGGTCGTTGTCGGGGTGGCGACCGCAGCCATGCACAATCCCGTCCTGGCGGCTGCCCTGGACGACCTTGTGCTATCCACCCCGCGGCAGGTGGTCCGCGCGGTGCTCGACCAGGCGGTCGCTCGCGGGGAGATTCCGGCCGGCCGCGACCTGAGCCTGATCCCCGACGTCGCATTGGGCCTCAACGTGCTGCGGGTGATCACGGGACGGCCGATCGACCGGGTCTATGTCCGGCGCGTGCTCGAAGACGTGATGCTGCCGCTCGCCGGCGCACCGGTGGCTTAGCTGTTGCGTTGTTGCGCATTTGCACCGCGGCGTGCCACATTGGGGGTGGACGGAACTAGTTAGTTCCGTCTGGAGGGAGACGGCGATGAATGTCGAGCATGTCCCGGTGCTGATCGTCGGCGCCGGCGCCGCCGGCCTGGCAACCTCTGCGCTGCTCGCCAAACATGGCGTTCGCTCGCAGCTGGTCGAAAAGCGCAGCGAGGCATTCATCTATCCGAAAGCGCGCAACTTGAGCTTCCGCAGCCTGGAGATCCTGCGCGGTTTGGGACTTGCCGACGAGGTCCACGCGATCGCCCAGGGCGTTTCGGACATGCTGAGCAAGCCGACGCTCAACAGCGCCGAAGAGCATCAGGCGTTCGACGTCGACGCGATCTTCTCGCCATTCAAAGACCTGAGCCCCGAGCCCGGCGGGCAATATTGTCCGCAGAGCGCATTCGAACCGATCCTGCTCACGCATATCCGTCGGCACGGTAGCCAGGCGCGCTACAACACGGAGTTGGGCTCGTTCGAACAGGACGAAAGCGGCGTCACCGCGATCATACGCGATCGGGAGTCGGGCGCAACGGAGGCGGTACGCGCCGACTATCTCGTCGCCGCCGACGGCGTGCACAGCCCGATCCGCGACGCACTCGGCGCGACGACCTCCGGCTATGGGGCGCTGCCGATCTATGTCGCCTTCATTTACTTCCGGGGACCGTGGCTAAAGTTCGTCCCACAGCTCGGCGGCGGCGACGGCATCCAGGTCAAAAACCCGGACGTGGAGGGGATCTTTCTCCCGGTACGCGACGACTTCGGCATTTTCATCACCACGTACTTCCCCGGCCGCGGGGAAACCGCCGATCAGTTCACCGCACAGCGTTGCCGCGAGCTGCTGACGAAAGCGATCGGTGAGCCGATCGACGTGGAAGTCATCGACGTTGCGCCGTGGCAGCCCTACGAGCGGGTGGCTGACCAATTCCAGAGCGGCCGAGTGTTTCTCGTCGGCGACTCGGCCCACAGCATGCCTCCGTTCAAGGCCGGCGGAGCCAACACCGCCATCCAGAGCGCGCACAACCTGGCCTGGAAGCTGGCCGCCGTCTTGAACGGGACCGCCGGCCCGGCCCTGGTGACCACCTACCACACCGAACGACACCCGGTCGGGCGCTTCAATGCGCGCCAGTCGCTCACGGGGCCATCGCTGGCCTTCCTCCGGTTGGACGACGACCGCCCGCAATTGCCGGCAGACGAAGAGGCGCCGATGTTTCCCCTGCTGATCGGCTACCAATACCGCTCGGCCGCTGTGGTTTCCGACGATCCTGTTCCCGCGGATCCGGACGCCGTGTCACTGGTGGAGGAATTGCGCGGGCAACCGGGGACCAGGGTCCCGCACGCCTGGGTAGTTGACGGCGGGAAGCGGGTCTCCACCCTCGATTTACTCAGTCCCGGCTTCACGCTGTTCACCGGAGACCATGACGCCGCCTGGTCCGACGCCGCAGCCTTAGCGTCGAAGGCCCTGAGCGTCCCAATCGGACTGCAACGCATCGGAACTGCGCTCGACGTCGACGGCTCCTGGGCTGCCGCCACAGGGCTCGCACCGGACGGGGCGTTGTTGGTGCGCCCCGACGACTTCGTCGCCTGGCGCGCCGACAAGCTTCCGCACTCGCCGGAAACTGACCTCGGCCGGGCGCTGTGTCAGATCCTCGGCCGCACGCGATGACCGATCCGCGAGGGTCCGTTGAAACGGTGGCCTGTCTGGGCTCGAGCACCACCGCATCGAGGGGAACCTACAAATGGATCGATGAGCTGGAAAAGCGTTCCCAAAACAGCCGATTTCGATTTGTCAACCTCGGTGTGGGCGGGGATCTGTCGTTCAATACCGTCCGGCACCTCGACCGAGTAATCGCATCACGGCCGGACCGGGTCATCGTGCTCGTCGGGACGAACGACGTTCTGGCGACTTTCTTTCCAAATTTCCGGCGATTCGTTCGGGCCTGGAAGCGACTCTCCGAAGAACCGTCACCGGCCCGGTTCGAGGAGAACCTCGCGATCATCGTGCGCAGGCTGCGACGGGAGGCCAATGCCCGGGTCGGGCTGAGTTCCCTTGCGCCGCTTGGAGAAGAGCCCCGCTCGTCCCATCCAGTTCAGGCGCGGCTCAACGACCTGATCGCCACCTACAACGGCATCATCCGCGAAGCCGCCTCGATGGGGTCTACGCATTACATCGCGTTCTATGAGGCTTTTCAGGCGCGACTCGCACGCACGACGGCGACGAAACCGTTCACCCGTTTCTCGTTCGCGTCTCTCTACCGCGACTACCTATGGCGGGAAATGATTATGCGCCAAAGTTTCGACGAGATCTCTCGAAGCAACGGCTGGGAATTCCACATTGACGGCATTCACCTCAACACCAAGGGCGGGCGCATACTCACCGAGACCGTTCAGCAGTTCTTGGACTCCTGAAACCCGCTGCGGTAGACATCGCCGACCTCGGACGTCTGGTACCGGCTGCGTAGCCGCGCCACATCGAAGATCGGCAGGGCGCTGGTTTCAGCCCTGGTCAAGTAGGGCCCGACCGGTCGCGAGCAGACGCAAAAGCCCCCGACATACGGCGTGTCGAGGGGCTTTTGCGTCTGCTCGCGGTCGAAAGGAGACCTACAGCGGGATGTTCTTGTGGCGTCCGCGGCGTGCCGGCGCTTGGGCCAGCGCTTCGGTGAGCTTGCTGCGGGTGTGCGCCGGGTCGATCTTCTCGTCGACCACACCGATCTCGATGGCGCTGTCGACGCCACCGGCGATCCGCTCGTGCTCGGCGGCCAATTCGTCGTGCAGCGCCTCGCGTTCGTGGTCGGGCGCGGCGGCCAGCTTCTTCTTGTGCAGGATGCCGACGGCAGCCTTGGCGCCCATCACGGCGACCTCGGCGTCCGGCCAGGCGAACACGTTGGTCGCGTTCAACGAGCGGGAGTTCATCGCAATGTAGGCGCCGCCGTAAGTCTTTCGGGTGACCAGGGTGACCCGGGGAACGGTGGCCTCGCCGAACGCGTGCAGCAGCTTGGCACCGCGGCGGACCACGCCGCCCCACTCCTGGTCGACACCTGGCAGGTAGCCGGGCACGTCGACAACCACGATCAGCGGGATCCCGAAGGCGTCGCACAGCCGCACGAAACGCGCTGCCTTCTCGGCGCTTTCGGAATTCAGGCAACCACCCAGGCGCAGCGGGTTGTTGGCCAGCACGCCGACGGTGCGGCCGGACAGCCGGCCCAGCCCCACCACCATCGACGGCGCCCAGCGGCCCTGGAACTCGTCGAACGGCGTGTCCGAGTCGAGGAGCGCGGTCACGATCGGATGCACGTCGTAGGCCCGTCGCGCCGACTCGGGCAGCAGCGCGTGGATGTCGGTGTCACCGGCCTCGGCCTTGCTGCGGTCGAAATGCCCTTGCTGGCAGAACAATCCGACCAGCCGGCGGCCACGCTCGTAGGCGTCGAGTTCGTCGTCGGCGACGATGTGGCACACCCCGGACT
>NZ_JAOPWB010000168.1 GCF_025965855.1 Mycobacterium sp.
TACGACTTCAGCGTCTACCCCACGATCGTCGACGTGGGCGGCGGGCACGGTCCGCTGCTGGCCGCCATCCTGGCGGGCGCGCCGGCTTCGCGGGGCGTACTCTACGACCTGCCGCAGGTGGTCGCCGATGCCCCAAAGTGTTTGCGCCAGTACAACGTCGCCGACCGTGTGTGCATCGCGGAGGGGTCGTTCTTCGACAGCGTCCCGGGCGGTGGCGACGCCTACATCCTCAAGAACATCATCCACGACTGGCCCGACGAAAAAGCGGTGCAGATCCTGCGTAACGTACGCGCGGCAGCCGGGCCCCGAGCCACGGTGCTGCTGGTCGAATTGATCATCCCCGAGCACGACCGTGACTTCCCGGGTAAATGGGTGGATTTGGAGATGCTGCTGAATTTGGGGGCCCGGGAACGCACCGCCGCGGAGTACCGAGATCTGCTCAGCCAGGCCGGATTCCAGATCACCCGGGTGGTCCAAACCGCTTCGCCCCTCAGCGTGGTCGAGGCCCGGGCGGTGTAACCACAACCACCACGATGCTGGGCGGGTTAGCCTTTATCCCGTGTGCACACCATCGAAACCGACCTGCCACGAAGCTGGGTCGGCTGATGGCCGCCTCGAGAGCTGACGGGCCTCGTGTAACCCGGTCCAATATTGATGGGTGAAGGAGGACCGTGGCGGCTCAAAACGAACCCGTCGGCCCGCGACTGCTGCGCGCGGTCCCCGACGGCGGCTACCCCGACTGGGAAGCCGTGTACCAGGACAACGCGTCCTGGGTGTACCGCACGCTGTTCGCCCGGGTGGGCAACCGCGCCGACGCCGAGGACCTCACCGCGGAGGTCTTTCTGGCCGCGCTGCGGCCGCTGCGCCTGACCGCGAGCGTCGGCGAGGTGCGTGCCTACCTGCGGGCCACGGCGAGGACCGTCCTGGCCGCGCACTGGCGGCAGACTTTGGGTCGGGAGATAACCTCGATCGAAGACATCGAACAACCACCCGATAGCGACGAAGCGATCAGCACCGCGCCCCAGCGTGTCGCCCAAGTTCTCGACACTCTGCCGGACCGGTATCGACAGATTTTGGAAATGCGTTTTTTGCAAGGCAATTCGATCAAGGAGTCCGCCGCCGAACTTGGGATCAGCGTCGCCAACGCCAAAGTGCTCCAACACCGCGCCCTGCGGCTGGCGGCACAGGTCAACGAGGGAGGTCAGCCATGAACGCGCGAGGCTTGCGGCGCTATGTCGACGACCTGTTGAGGGGCCGCCGTCCGAAGCCGTTTCAGCCCGACGACTTCGAGGCGGCGCAGCTCCGGACGGCGATCGAACTGCGAGCGTCCCGGCAGGGTGCTGAAGAGCCGCGGCAGGAATTCCTCACCGACCTGCACAGCCGCCTGGCCGAGCAGATGATCGGCGCGCCGGCGAAAGCGGCGGCCAAGCAAAGCACGACGCGCCGGCAGGTCATCGTGGGCGCGTCGGCCGCCGCGGCCGCCGCGGCCGCCGCGGTTTCCATCGATCGCGCCGTGATCGGCGTCCCGACGGAAGGCCCCACCTCCGGTGTCGCAGCCGGTGAGCTGACGCCCAACGACGGGAGCTGGCAGCGCGTCGCATCGAGCTCGGAAGTGCCCGACGGCGTCATGCATCCGTTCGATCTCGGCTCGGTCACCGGATTCGTCCACCGCGTCGACGGCAAACCCCAAGCCATCTCCGGCGTCTGCACCCATCAGGGGTGCCGGCTGTGGTTCGACGCACAAGACGACGCGCTGCACTGCCCCTGCCACACGACGTCGTTCTCGCCCAGCGGGCAGGTTCGCACCCACCAGTTGGCGATCACTCCGAAGCCATTGCCCGCGCTGATGGTTCGCGAGGTCAACGGCGTAATCGAGGTGTTCGCCCCGCCACGTCGCAACGTGTAACCCGCCGCCATATCTCTTGGTATGAACATCGCCAAGCTTCGAAAACATCTGGTCGCGGCGTCGGCCCTCGGTGTGCTGCTGGCCGGCTGCTCGTCGTCGCCGCCGGCCGCCCAGCCGTCGGTGACCTTCGGATCGAACGCCAGCGGCACGCCCGGGATGCCGGGCATGAGCGGGATGCCCTCGATGCCGAGTCCGTCGGCGGGCGCGGCGCCGGCAACCGGTTCGCCGGCTGCGGTCGCGGGCGACCAGGTCAGCATCGACAACTTCGCCTTCGCGCCGGCCACCTTGACCGTCAAGGCGGGCAGCACCGTCACATGGACCAACCGCGACGAAGAACCGCACACGGTGGCCGCCACCGACGGTTCGTTTCACTCGCCCGGAATGGGGACGGGCGCCACCTTCTCGCACGCCTTCCCGACCGCGGGGAAGTTCGACTACGTTTGCTCGATTCACCCGATGATGCACGGCACCGTGGTGGTGACGGCATGAATGCCAACGACCCGAACACGATGACCCGCCGCCAGCTGATGCGGCACTCGGCGTGGTTCGGCGCGGCGGTCGGGTTCGCCGTCGTCGGCGGCGAGGTCCTCTCGCATGTGGCCGGCACGGCGTCGGCCTCGCACGCCAGCGCCCGGCCCACGCTGCGTTTCGCCCAGGTGAGTGACAGCCACATCGGCTTCAGCGGCCCGCCCAACCCCGACGTCACCAGCACGTTCGGCCACGCGATCGATCAGATCAACAGCCTTGGCTACACACCGGATTTCGTCATTCACACCGGCGACCTCACCCACCTGTCGAGCCCCGAGCAGTTCGACCAGGTGAAGCAGATGCTCTCCAAGCTGCAGACACCGCACGTGTTCACGGTGCCCGGCGAACACGATTCGGTCGATGACGCGGGACAGAAGTACCGCAGCGTCTTCGGTGCCGGAACCCGTGGCGACGGGTGGTACAGCTTCGACATCGCCGGTGCCCACGTGATCGCCCTGGTGAACACCCTGAACCTGAAGAAGCTTGGGCATTTGGGCGTCGACCAGTTGGAGTTCATCGAGAAGGACGTCGCGGGATTGTCCAGCGATACGCCCATCATCGTGTTCAGCCACATCCCGTTGTTCGCGATGTATCCGGACTGGGGCTGGGGCACCGACGACGCCACCCAGGCGCTGAGCTATTTGAACCGCTTCTCGTCGGTGACTTGCCTCAACGGGCATGTGCACCAACTGTTTTCCAAGACGGAAGGCAACGTGACGTTCTACAGCGGGACGACGACCGCCTACCCGTTGCCCCATCCCGGTGACGGGCCGGTGCCCAAGCCGGTCACCCTGCCCGCCGGCAAACTGCGCGACGCCCTGGGGATTCGCGAGGTCAACTACACCAAGGGGCAGACCGCCCTGGCATTGAAAGAGACGACGCTGCAATGAAACTCTTGCTTCGACTCGGCCTGGCCGCTTCCTTGGCCGTCAGCGCCTTCAGCCATGCCTACCTGTATCTCCACGGCTACCAACATATTCCGATGATCGGCACCTCCTTCCTGATCCAGGCCAGCGTCTCGTTCTCGTTGGCTCTGCTGGTCGCCGCCGGCGGTCCCTGGTGGGTCGAATGGTCCGCCGCCGCGATGGCAGGCGGCTCCCTGGTGGCGTTCATCCTCTCGCGGACCGTCGGGCTGTTCGGCTTCACCGAGCGCGGATGGGAACCGGCGCCCCACGCGGCGCTCACCGTGGTTGCCGAGGCGCTGTGCGTACTGCTGTGGGCTGCCGCTTTTGTCAGGTGGCCGCTGAAACGGCGTGTGGCCGCCTGACTCAGGTATCGAAGTACATCGTCCCCGTGCCGCCGGGGCTGTAGGAGAGGTAGATCGGTGTCTGCGTGAAGGGATAGACCCCGGTGTTGAAGTAATCGAGGTTCGACACCACTTGTGGGAGATTGGGGGCCGTACCGGTCACCGTTTGCGAATACAGCAGGGTCCCCCCATTGGCGGTGTAGACCGAGATGGTGTCTCCCGCCGGAACATAGGCGTTGAAGAGCTGACTGAGCGGCAGTAGCTGCCGCGGGACGGCGCCGAAGGCACCACCGGAATCGATAAAGGAGGAGACGTTGCCGCTGAGGAAGCCACCGCCGATCGATACGTACAGGGTGGTGATCGGCGCTCCGGGCAACGAGGCGTAGGAGGGCAGCGGGTTGCTGCTGAACTGAAAATAGCCCCCGGGTTCGTTGAAGAGCACACCCTGACCGAGGGTGCCCGGCAAAGCCGTGATCACGGGGCCCGGGGCGGTACCCGAATTCATCTGCCAGGTCCCGGCATTCGCCCCGACACCCATGACGGCAAACCCGTTGGTGCCCGGAAGTGTCTGTCCGTTTTCGGTTATGGAGGTGATGACGCCCACGGTGGTCGGCGCGGTGATGATGCCGTTGCCGAAATTCACCGGCGCGGTATACGTGGTGAACGTTTCGCTCAAGCTGCTTGCGCTGTTGCCGTAATTGGCTGTGCCAGATCCGGTGGGAGCGCCGAGCGTCGCCGGATTGACGAATTGAGGCGGGACCAACAGACCGGTGGAGCCGGTGTCGACTATCACTTGGGATTGCGGTCCGCCGGCTATGGAGATGAGCGCGTCGGTGCGGATGCCATCGGCGTACAGCGGAACGGTGGCCGGCCCACCGGTGGCGCCGGTGGCCCCGGATGTCCCCAGGAAGCCGCCGAGCCCCCCGGCCCCGCCGGGGCCACCCAGAACGCCGCCCGTCCCGCCCGGTCCGCCGACGCCGACCAGCAATCCGCCACGGCCACCAGTCCCGCCCAGGCCGGCAAGTTCGCCGCCCAGCCCACCGGACCCACCGTTGCCGAACCACAACGCGCTGCCCCCCGTGCCGCCGACGCTGAGGGGCCCGCCGATACCGCCGGTTCCGCCGTTGCCCCACAGCAACCCCGCGGTCCCCCCGACACCGCCGGGCGTGCCCCACCCACCCATGCCGCCGGTGCCGCCCCCGCCGATCAACCCGGCCGGGCCGCCGGCACCGCCGGGCACCCCGATCGCGATGCTGTCGCCGCCGTTACCGCCGCTGCCGATCAAGATCCCACCGGGCCCGCCGGGCGTCCCGATCCCGTGCGCGGTGGTGGTGCCGTCGGCGCCGTGGCCGATCAGGGGACGGCCCAGCAATGTGTTGGTTGGCGCGTTGATCACGCCGAGCACGTCTTGCTCGAGGACCTGCAGGGGTGAAGCGTTGGCGGCCTCGGTCGCCGCATACATCCCCGCGCCGGCATTGAGGGTCTGCACCAACTGTGCGTGGAAAGCCGCGGCCTGCGCACTGAGCGCTTGATATCCCGTGGCGTGCCGGGAAAACACCGTCGCTATCGCCGCCGACACCTCATCGTCGGCGGCCGCCAGCACCCCGGTCGTGCGTGCAACCGCCGCCGCATGGGCCGCGTTGATCGCGGAGCCGAGGCCGGCCAAATCTGTTGCCGCGCCCGTGACCATTTCCGGCACCGCGATCACAAACGACATCTGACACCTCCCAAACCCCGGCGATCAGCGATAAGCGGATGGTAGGCGTGCCCGGCGGCGAAATTAGCCGTTTTCGGCGACAATGCGGCCACTCGAAAGTCGTGTCGGCATCCCAGTGCGGGTCGTGCGTCAGGAAGGCTTTGTGGCGCAGAACTTTTCGATGAGCGCGTCGGTCTGGGCTTCGCGGACGGGCT
Source organism: Mycobacterium sp. (assembly GCF_025965855.1). Lineage (GTDB taxonomy): Bacteria > Actinomycetota > Actinomycetes > Mycobacteriales > Mycobacteriaceae > Mycobacterium. Next base: position 5,592 of record NZ_JAOPWB010000168.1, read on the forward strand.
GCGCGCAGCTGGCTCGGCGACGTCGGGGCGCCTTAGGGGCAGGTGACGCTGACCTCGAAAGGCTTATGGACCTGCGCGCCCGTGGCGTCGGTGCCGCTGGCCACGCCGGTGATCTTGTAGGTGTTGCCGGTCTTGGTGGCGGTGGCGTTCTCGCCGGGCACGCCCTCGGTGAAGTTCATGACCACGCCGTCGACGGTGCCGAGGCCGGCGTCCCGGACCACCGACGCGTCGGGTTCGAGGCCGATGATGATGCCGGTGGCCATGTCGCCGACGGCGATGGAGAACTTGCCATTGTTGGTCGCGCACACCACCTACCACTGACGTGCTGGGGTTGGCCGCCGATCGTGACCTGTACCGGCCCGGCCGCTGCGGCGCTTGATGACGTTGTGCTGGAAGATGTTTGGCTGGATGACGATGGACCGGACGCTTTGTTGCCGTTGGCACACCCGGCCCCGCCCGCGACCGTTGCGGCCACGACGGCGGTCAACAACTCACGCTTCACGCATACCACTGATGAAGCTTTGCGTCTCCTCCCAGGTGGGCAGGAGGCCGGAGGCGCGGACTTCGTCCAGGCTGGGGGCGGCGGCGTCGCGGTCGGACAAGCTGGGCGCGGCGCCGTCGACCAGCGGCCAGTCGATCGCCAGCGCCGGGTCCGTCGCGCAGATGGTGTGCTCGCGTTGCGGGTCGTATTCCGTCGAGCACAGATACATAACCACCGAATTGTCTTGCAGTGCAAGGAATCCGTGCCCGAGGCCTTCGGAGACATAGATCGTCCGGCGGTCCTTGTCGTCGAGCAGAACCGAGTCCCACTGGCCGAAAGTCGGTGAGCTGACGCGGATGTCGACGACAACGTCGAACACCGCGCCGGACACGCAGGTCACGTATTTGGCCTGGCTCGGTGGCATCTGGGCGAAGTGCAGGCCGCGCAGCACGCCGGCCGACGACACCGAGCAGTTGGCCTGCAGGACGTCCAGCCGATGGCCGGCGAACCCGGTGAATTCCCGGTTGGTGAACCATTCGAAAAGCGCGCCACGGGAATCACCGTGGATGGTCGGGGTGATCTCCCACGCGCCCGGGACTTTGAGCTCACGAACCTTCACCTCACCGCCCTCGTTCCTCGTAGCGCGTCTCCGCGGCTTCTTTCAGCGGGCGCCACCACGACTCGTTGGCACGATACCAGTCAATGGTGGCTCGCAAGCCCTCTTCGAAGTCGGTATGCTTTGGCGCCCAGCACAATTCGTCATACAGCAGCGACGGGTCGATCGCGTAGCGCAGGTCGTGACCGGCGCGGTCGGGGACGTGGTCGAAATCGTCGGGGTCGCGGCCCATCATCTGCAGCAGCGTGCGCAGCACACTGAGGTTGTCGCGCTCGCCCTCGGCGCCGATGAGGTAAGTCTGGCCGATCCGCCCCTTCTCGAGGATGCGCCGCACCGCGCTGTTGTGATCGTCGACGTGGATCCAGTCGCGCACATTGGCGCCCCTGCCGTACAACTTGGGTCGACGACCGGTGAGCACGTTGGTGATCTGGCGCGGGATGAATTTCTCGATGTGCTGATACGGCCCGTAGTTGTTGGAGCAGTTGGAGATCGTCGCACGCACCCCGTACGACCGCACCCAGGCCCGGACGAGCATGTCGGCGCCGGCTTTGGTCCCCGAGTACGGACTCGACGGGTTGTACGGCGTCGACTCGGTGAACCGCTTGGGGTCGTCAAGCTCCAGGTCGCCGTAGACCTCGTCGGTCGAGACGTGGTGCAGCCGCACGCGGTGGCGTCGCACCGCTTCCAGGATGGTGTACGTCCCGATCACGTTGGTACGCAGAAACGGCTCCGGGTCGTCCAGCGCGTTGTCCACGTGGCTCTCGGCGGCGAAGTGCACGACCGCGTCGGACTCGCCCACCAGCCTGTCGACCAGCGCGGCATCGGTGATGTCTCCCTCCACCAGCCTGATGGCGTCATCGACGTCGGCCAGTGACTCGCGCCGCCCGGCGTAGGTGAAAGCGTCAAGCACCGTCACGGCATCCTCGGGATGCTCCCGCGCCGTGCTGTGCACGAAATTCGCGCCGATGAAGCCGGCGCCCCCGGTGACCAGCAATCGCATGGTCCAACACCCTAACCGAGCGGGGTGATCAGTTTGGGGGAGTTAGCCCCAATGGCCCGGCCAGCTCGCCCAGCGCCGCTTCGTTCGCAGTCCCCAGCACCTGGATCGCCACATGGTCCGCACCGGCCGCGCAGTGCTCCTCGAGGCGCCGCGCAACGGCCTCCGGGCTGCCATGGGCCACCACGGCGTCGATCAGCTTGTCGCTGCCGGGCCTGCGCACGTCGTCCTGGGTGAACCCCAGCCGCTGCAAGTTGCTCACGTAATTGCTCAGCGCCAGGTAGTGGTCGGCGGTCCGGCGGCCGATCGCGCGGGCTTCCCCGGGGTCGGTGGTGAGCACCACCTTGTGCTCCGGCGCCAGAAACACCGACTTCCCCACCTGTTCGCGCGCCTTGGCCGTGTGTTCGGGCGTGGTCAGGTACGGGTGCGCGCCGGCGCTGCGTTCGGCCGCCAGCCGCAACACCCGTGGCCCGAGCGCCGCGAGCACCCGCCGGCTGGTGGGCACCATCGCGGCGTCGAGCGCGTCGAGGTAGCTGACCAGGGCGTCGTAGGGCTTGACGTACTCGTCGGTGTGCTCGCGGTGGCCCACCCCGACACCGAGCAGAAACCTGCCCGGGTGGGCGCCTTCGATGCGCGCGAAGGAGTCGGCGACCGCCGGCGCCGGAGCGGACCAGATGTTGACGATCCCGGTCGCCAGTTGCAGCGAACTCGTCCGTGCCAGGGCCGGGTCGACCCAGGCCAGTTCCGCGTCCGGCGAGCCGCCGATCCAGACGGCGCCGTAGCCGAGCGATTCGATCTTGGAGGCCAGGTCGGGCGTGATCGAGCGGGTGGGCAGAAATACGCCAAATCGGCCCAGGTCGGGTTTCAGTGCGACTGCCTCGGTCATCCAGGTCCCCCTCGCGTCTGCTAGCCCAGTCCGAGCGGCCCCGCCAATTCGGCCAGCGCCGAGACCAGGTTTTCATCCTTGGTGAGGACCTGCACGGCCACGTGGTCGGCGCCCGCGTCGAGGTGCTGTTTCAGCCGCGCGGCGATCTCGTCCGGCGTGCCGTAAGCCACCACCGAGTCGACCAGGCGGTCGCTGCCCGGGCGGGTGACCTCCTCCTCGGAGAAGCCCAGCCGCTTCCAGTTGTTGCGGTAATTGGCCAGGTTGAAATAGATGTCGAGCGCCTTGCGGCCCACCGCACGGGCCTCCTCGGCGTCGGTGGTGAGCACCACCTTGTGTTCGGGCGCCAGGAACGCCGACGGGCCGATCAGTTCGCGGGCCTGCGCGGTGTGCTCGGGGGTGGTCAGGTAGGGGTGCGCACCGGCAGCGCGTTCCGCCGACAGCTTCAGCACCCGCGGACCCAGGGCCGCGATCACGCGCCGGTTGACCGGCACGCCGTATTCGTCGAGCTTGTCCAAGTAGTCCACCAGCGCGTCGTAGGGCTTGCGGTACTCGCTGACCGCTTCCGGGTGGCCCACGCCGATGCCGAGCAGGAAGCGGCCGGGGTAGGCCTTGTCGATGCGGTGAAACGACTCGGCCACCGGCCCGGCGGGCGCCGACCAAATGTTGACGATGCCGGTGGCCACCTGCAATGTGGTCGTCGCCTCGAGGAGGGGCTCCACCCAGGCCAGCTCGGCGGGCGGGGAACCACCCACCCAGACGGCCCCGTAGCCCAGGGATTCGATTTCTTTGGCTTGCTGGGGCGTCACGCCGCGTCCGAACGATCCGAACCGGCCGAGGTTGGGTTTGGTTGCAGAAGAATTGGCATGAGCGTCTGTCATGCCGTCTCCAACCGGGGATGTGGTGGTGCTATTCCGGCTCCGCTGCGTCCACGGCCGGCGGCCTCTCTAGCGGCAGCAGCACGATGAACCGCGTATCGCCTGGCACCGATTCCACTCGCAGGTCTCCACGATGGTTCTTGACGACGATGTTGAATGCCAGGTCCAGCCCGAGGCCGGTGCCTTCCCCGAACGGTTTGGTGGTGAAGAACGGCTCGAAGATGTGCTCGCGTACGTCGTCGGGGATCCCTGGGCCGGTGTCGCAGATCTCGACTCGGGCCATCTTCTCGCCCTCCCGGCAGGTGCGGATGGTCAGCGTGCCGGCCCTATCGCGCATCGCGGCGATCGCGTTGTCGATGATGTTAGTCCATACCTGATTGAGATCGCCTGGATAGCAAGGGATTTCGGGAAGCGATTTATCGAAATCCTTGACCACAGTGATGGCTTTGGCGTCCTTGCTGGTGTCGTCTTTGCTCAACCGGTCGGCGAACATCACCAGTGTGCTGCGCAGCAGCTCGTGCACATCGGCCACCTGGAACGGAGCCCGGTCCAGCTGCGAATACTGTTTGGCGTCGGCGACCAACGCCGAAATCCGTTTGCTTGCTTCCGCGATCTGGTTCATCAGCAGCTCGCTTTCGATGGTGTAGTTGATCCACCGGATCGCCTCCTCCAACGATGTCGACGCGAGCTCGTCGGCGGCCGCCGAAATCCGCTCCAGCCAGTCGGTGTCGAGGCCGCCTTCGACGAATGTCGGTGCGATATCCCATCCGCCGTCGATGCCGTGGTCCGCCAGCCACTCGCCGACGGCGTCCTCGCGGTCGGCGGTCTCGATCGCGCTCAGGTTCTGCGATCCCGACTTGGCGACCTGCTCGGCGACCCCTTGCTGCAGCAGCACCAGGGCGCTGAGCGCCTCGGGGGTGACGGTGCCGTCGGCCAGCATAGCCAGCTTGTCGCGCATGCCGGCGACCCGGCCGCGCAGGTCGGCCGTGGCGCGCGCGATGGCCGCGGCGGGATTGTTCAGCTGATGGGTCAACCCGGCCGACAGCCGGCCCAGCGCCAGCAGCTTCTCCCGGTTGTCGATGATCCGGCGGGTCCGGTCGGTGCCGACCGCGATCCCGTCGAGCAGGTGAACCGCCATCGGGAACTGGTCCCTCATGAACTGGGCGAAGATGGGCGCGTCCATCACGAAGAAGCGCGACGGTTTGGTCACGTGCACCGAGGCGTCGTAGCTCTGCTCCGGCCTGCCGGTGAACGCCCGCCAGGCGCCGCAGTACACGCCGCGCTGCGAGGTCCGGTTCGTTTCGATCTGCTGACCGCCGGAGAGCTTCGACATCATCAGCTCGCCCTCGATGAGGACGTAGAAGCAGGTCGCCGGTTCGCCTTCGACGCAGATCGGCCCCGGCTCGTAATTCTGGATGTGGCCGTTGGTGCATAACACCGCGAGCTGCTCGTCGGTGAGGGCCTCGAACAGGAACAGGGTGCGCAGCTCAGCGGGCTCACACGGCGTCTTCGTGGTCATGCCGTCATGACTCCGACAGGTAGCGGTGGACGAGCATCACGGCCATCGATCCCTCGCCGACCGCCGCCGCGACCCGTTTGGCGGACTCGGAGCGCACGTCGCCGGCGACGAATACGCCCGGGACGCTGGTTTCCAGGTGATGGGGTGGGCGGTCCAATGCCCAACCGCACACGTTGCGCAGGTCGGGGCCGGTGAGCAGGAAGCCGTGGTCGTCGCGGGCGAGCACCCCGTCGAGCCATTCGGTGCGCGGCGCCGCGCCGATGAAGATGAACATCCGGGCGCAGGTGACGTCTTCGGTGGTGCCGGTTCGGTTGTCGGCCAGGGTCAGCTTCTCCAGGTGGTCGGTTCCTACGGCGCAGTGAACCTCGGAGCAGGTGCGGACGGTGATTTTGGGGTTCTCTTTGATCTGCTGAATCAGGTAATACGACATCGACGCCTCGAGCGACGCCGCGCGCACCACGATGGTCACCGATGCGGCATCGCGGGACAGAAACATCGCGGCCTGTCCGGCCGAATTCGCACCGCCGATGACGTAGACGTCCTCGTCCTTGCACTCCGACCCGACGGACGTGGCCGCGCCGTAGTAGACGCCCCGGCCGGTCAGCTCGGCGCACCCGGTTGCGTCCAGCTGGCGGTAGGAGACCCCGGTGGCCAGGATGACTGCGTGCGCGTCGACGGATCCGCCGTCGGCGAACCGCACGGTGCGCTTGGACCCATTGATCTCCAGCGTGGTGGCCGTGCGGGCAGTGATCAGTTCGGCGCCGAACTTCTCGGCCTGCCTGCGCGCGCGGTCGGCCAACTGGCCACCCGACACACCATCCGGAAAGCCCAGGTAGTTCTCGATCCGCGAACTTTGGCCGGCCTGACCACCGGTTGCGGTGCGTTCGATGAGCACCGTGCGCAGACCCTCGGAGGCGCCATAGACAGCGGCGGCCAGGCCGGCGGGGCCGCCGCCGATGACGATCAGGTCGTAGAAGTCCTTGGACAGCTGGGTGGACAGGCCCAGCGTGTCGGCCAGTTGTGTGTCGGTGGGATCGACGAGGGGCTCGCCACGTTCGGTGATAACGACCGGCAGCCGCAGGCCGTCCTCGCCGGCGGCCTGCAACAGCTGCTGGCCGGCGGGCTCGTCGGCCATGAACCAGGTGTAGTACAGCCCGTTCCGGGCCAGGAAGTCGCGGACCTGCCAGGACCGCGCCGACCAGCGGTGTCCGATCACCTTGGTGTGCGGAATGGGGCGTTCCGGCGCGCGCTTCCACGCTTCCAAAAGCGCGTCGATGATGGGGTAGAGCTTTTCCTCCGGCGGATCCCACGGCTTGAGCAGGTAGTGATCGAGGTCGACGACGTTGATCGCGTCGATAGCGGCGTGGGTGTCGGCGTACGCCGTGAGCAGGATCCGCCGTGCCGCCGGATACAGGTCCATGGCCTGTTCGAGGAACTCGATACCGGTCATCTGCGGCATCCGGTAGTCGGCGATGACCGTGGCGACCGTTTCACCCCGCAGTTTGAGTTGCTTGAGGGTCTCCAGGGCGTCGGGGCCCGATTCCGCGCGCACGATGCGGTGGTCCTCGCCGTACCGACGACGTAGGTCCCGGGCCACCGCTCGGGACACCGCCGGATCGTCGTCGACGGTCAGCATTACGGGTTTGCGGGGCTGTGCATCGGGGTGTGCCGGGCTTGTCATCGCCGTTAAGTATGCGCTCGTCAGGTGCCCTGTGGCGGCTCGAGTTGGGTGGGCCCGATTCCTCTGACGGCGATTTTGGCCAGCGCGAATGACCAGGTATCGTGGAGTAACGGTGCGGTTTTCGCGCCGACTTTTTGCGTGCCCAGTCCCTAGGAATTTCCTGTCACCGGCTCACGTTCGAAGTCGGTGTATACGTCGCGCCGATCCGGGCGCCAAAGCGAACGAAACGAATGACGAGGATTTCTGACAAGTATGGCCAAGAAGGACGGTGCCATCGAGGTCGAGGGCCGCGTGGTCGAGCCCCTGCCCAATGCGATGTTCCGCATTGAGCTGGAGAACGGCCACAAGGTGCTCGCCCACATCAGCGGCAAGATGCGGCAGCACTACATCCGCATCCTGCCCGAGGACCGGGTGGTGGTGGAGTTGTCTCCCTACGACCTGTCCCGGGGCCGCATCGTGTACCGGTACAAGTGACCGAAGCCCGAACCAACCACCGACGAGTAGACAGAACAGGATCGACCAGCCGTGAAGGTGAACCCGAGCGTCAAGCCAATCTGTGACAAGTGCAGGGTGATCCGTCGGCATGGGCGGGTCATGGTGATCTGCTCAGATCCACGCCACAAGCAACGCCAGGGCTAGCGGCGATCGCAAGCGCGGCGTAGCCGCGCTGGGGGTACCGCCCGCTTGCGGGGGACGGGCCGCCGCCATTACCTAGCCCCCGAGCAGTTGACACAACTGAATGCAGACCTCCCAGCACCAGTGAGCGGCTGGCATCGATCAGATGGGCCGCTCATTCACGCCCGGACGGAGGCCGGGCCCCGCGAAGCGGGAACGGGCTGGGATCAGACCTCCGCATGAGATAAGAGGAAACGCCACCTATGGCTCGACTAGTAGGCGTCGATCTGCCGCGTGACAAGCGGATGGAGATCGCGCTGACCTACATCTTCGGCATCGGCCGTACCCGCTCGAACGAAATTCTTGCGGCCACCGGCATCGACAGGGACCTGCGCACCAGGGATCTGACCGATGACCAGGTGACCCACCTGCGTGACTACATCGAGGCCAACCTGAAGGTGGAGGGTGACCTGCGCCGAGAGGTACAGGCCGACATCCGCCGCAAGATCGAGATCGGCTGCTACCAGGGTCTGCGGCACCGCCGCGGCCTGCCGGTGCGCGGCCAGCGGACCAAGACCAATGCGCGGACCCGCAAGGGCCCCAAGCGCACCATCGCAGGCAAGAAGAAGGCCAGGTAACCGATGCCACCGAAGAAGGCAAGCGGCTCGGCCCCCAAGAAGGGGCAGCACAAGACCCGTAAGCGGGAAAAGAAGAACATTCCGCACGGCGCCGCGCACATCAAGAGCACGTTCAACAACACGATCGTGACGATCACCGACCCGCAGGGCAACGTCATCGCCTGGGCGTCGTCGGGTCACGTCGGCTTCAAGGGCTCGCGGAAATCGACCCCCTTCGCCGCGCAGCTGGCCGCCGAGAACGCCGCGCGCAAGCCCCAGGAGCACGGCGTGAAGAAGGTGGACGTGTTCGTGAAGGGCCCGGGTTCGGGCCGGGAGACCGCGATCCGGTCGCTGCAGGCCGCCGGCCTGGAGGTGGGCGCGATCTCCGACGTCACCCCCCAGCCGCACAACGGCGTGCGCCCGCCGAAGCGCAGAAGGGTCTAGGAGGGAATCGTGGCTCGTTACACCGGACCCATCACTCGCAAATCGCGCCGGCTGCGCACCGACCTCGTCGGTGGGGACCAGGCCTTCGAGAAGCGTCCCTACCCGCCCGGCCAGCACGGCCGCGCGCGGATCAAGGAGAGCGAGTACCTGCTGCAGCTGCAGGAG
>NZ_JAOPWB010000021.1 GCF_025965855.1 Mycobacterium sp.
CGGCACCGCCGCCCGCCGCGGCCGCGCCGCCACCACCGCAGATGGCTCCACCGCCGCAGCCGGAGGCGGCACCCCGCCATCGCGGCGCGGATCCCCTGGCGGGGGGCTCAGATGGCTCTGACGACGCCCCGCCGAGCGGTGGCCAGTCCGTCGCCGACCTGCTGGCGCGGCTGCGGGTCGAGCCGTCCGGTGCCGGCCGCCGCCGTCGCCGTGACGGCTGAGCTGGGAGCTTCCTCACATTGGGCTCGGCTTGAGGATCGACTAAAGTCTTAGTGACCGTCCGGTACCCGAGCATGGGACTGGAACGAACCAAGAAAGCTGTGAGGTCGTCTGCGATGGGGCAGTTCGACGGACTGCGCCCGGCCAGGCTCAAGGTGGGAATCATCTCCGCCGGCCGGGTGGGCTCCGCGCTCGGTGTCGCGCTGGAGCGCGCCGACCACGTCGTGGTGGCGTGCAGCGGCGTCTCGCGCGCGTCGCGCCAGCGGGCGCAGCGCCGGTTGCCCGATACCCCGGTGATGTCGCCGCCGGACGTGGCCGCGAATGCCGAGCTGCTGCTGTTGGCGGTGCCCGACAGCGAACTCGCCGGCCTGGTGTCCGGGCTGGCGGCGACCTCGGCCGTGCGGCCCGGCACGATCGTGGCGCACACGTCCGGCGCCAACGGGGTCGGCGTCCTCGCGCCCCTGACCCACGACGGCTGCACACCGTTGGCGATTCACCCCGCGATGACGTTCACCGGCTCCGACGAGGACATCACCCGGCTGCCCGACACCTGCTTCGGGATCACCGCGGCCGATCAGGTCGGGTACGCGATCGCGCAGTCGCTGGTCCTCGAGATGGGCGGGGAGCCGTTCTGTGTTGGCGAGGACGCCCGCGTCCTCTACCACGCCGCCCTGGCGCATGCGGGCAACCACATCGTGACGGTGCTAGCCGACGCGGTCGAGGCGCTGCGGGCCGCGCTGCGCGGCAGCGAACTGCTCGGGCAACAGACCATCGACGACCAGCCGGGCGGCCTCGCCGAACGCATCGCCGGGCCGCTGGCCCGGGCGGCGCTGGAGAACACCCTGCTCCGCGGCCAGGCCGCGCTGACCGGGCCGGTGGCCCGCGGTGACGCCGCCGCCGTCGCCGAGCATCTGGCCGCGCTCGCCGAGGTCGAGCCGGAACTGGCCCAGGCGTACCGGGTCAACGCCCTGCGTACCGCCCAGCGCGCGCACGCCCCTGCCGACGTCATCGAGGTGCTGGCGCGATGAACCCGACCCAGCGCCGGCCACCCGCCTTCAAACCCGGCGAACTCAACGTCTACTCGGCGCCGCGCGATGCCACGGACGTCAGCCGTGCGCTGCGCCACACCGGCCGGCGGGTGATGCTGGTGCCCACCATGGGCGCCCTGCACGACGGGCACCTCGCCCTGGTGCGAGCCGCCAAGCGGGTCCCCGGCTCGGTGGTTGTGGTCTCGATCTTCGTCAACCCGCTGCAATTCGAGGAGGGGGAAGATCTCGACGCCTACCCCCGGACCCTCGACGACGACGTGGCGCTGCTGCGCGGCGAAGACGTCGAGATCGTGTTCGCGCCGACCGCCGCGGCGATGTACCCCGACGGTCTGCGCACCACTGTGCACCCCGGCCCGCTGGCCGGCGAACTCGAGGGCGGCGCGCGGCCGACCCATTTCGCCGGCGTACTGACCGTGGTGTGCAAGCTGCTGCAGATCGTCCGTCCCGACCGGGCGTTCTTCGGCGAGAAGGACTACCAGCAGCTGGTCCTGATCCGCCAGATGGTCACCGACCTCAACGTCGACGTGGCCGTGGTCGGCGTCCCGACGGTGCGCGAATGCGACGGCCTGGCGATGTCGTCGCGCAACCGCTACCTGGACCCGGCGCAACGCGAACTGGCCGGCACGCTTTCCGCGGCGCTGACCGCGGCGGCCCACGCCGCGCCCGCGGGCGCGCAGGCCGCGCTGGACACCGCCCGCGCCGTGCTCGACGCCGTGCCCGCGATCAGCGTCGACTACCTGGAATTGCGCGACGCGGATCTGGGCCCGCCGCGGGCCGGCGCGCCCACCCGGCTGCTGGTCGCGGCCCGCCTGGGCACCACCCGACTGCTGGACAACATCGCCATCGAAGTAGGAGCAACCTCGCCGGCACCCCTGGGGCCGGACGTTTATCGGGACACCCTCGAATCACATTGGAGGAATTGATGTTACGGACGATGCTGAAGTCGAAGATCCACCGCGCCACCGTCACGCAGGCCGACCTGCACTACGTCGGCTCGGTGACCATCGACGCCGACCTGATGGACGCCGCGGACCTGCTCGAGGGCGAACAGGTGACCATCGTTGACATCGACAACGGCGCCCGCCTGGTCACCTATGCGATCACGGGCGAACGTGGCAGCGGTGTGATCGGAATCAACGGTGCCGCAGCGCATCTCGTCCACCCGGGCGACCTGGTGATCCTGATCGCATACGGGACGATGGAAGACGCGGAGGCGCGCGCCTACCGGCCGCGGATCGTGTTCGTCGACTCCGACAACAAGCCGATCGACCTCGGACACGACCCGGCGTTCGTGCCCGCTGACGCGGCGGAGCTGCTCGATCCCCGGATCGGCGCGCGGTAGCCGTGCTGCTGGCCATCGACGTCCGCAACACCCACACCGTCGTCGGACTGCTATCGGGATCCAAGGAGCACGCAAAAGTCGTGCAGCAGTGGCGGATTCGCACCGAGTCCGAGGCAACCGCGGACGAACTGGCGCTGACCATCGACGGCCTGATCGGTGACGATTCCGAGCGCCTTACCGGCGCCGCCGCGCTGTCGACCGTCCCGTCGGTGCTGCACGAGGTGCGGATCATGCTCGATCAGTACTGGCCGTCGGTGCCGAACGTGCTCATCGAGCCGGGGGTGCGGACCGGGATCCCCCTGCTGGTCGACAATCCGAAACAAGTCGGTGCCGACCGAATCGTCAACTGCCTGGCCGCATATCACCGGTTTCAAAGTGCCGCCATCGTCGTCGATTTCGGATCCTCGATCTGTGTGGACCTGGTGTCGGCAAAGGGCGAGTTTCTCGGCGGCGCCATCGCGCCGGGGGTGCAGATTTCGTCAGATGCCGCCGCGGCCCGCTCCGCGGCGCTGCTCCACGTCGAGCTGGCCCGCCCCCGCTCGGTGGTCGGCAAGAACACCGTCGAATGCATGCAAGCCGGTGCGGTGTTCGGCTTCGCCGGGCTGGTCGACGGTTTGGTCCAGCGCATCCGCGAGGATGTGGACGGCTTTGCCGGCGACGACGTGGTGGTCGTGACCACCGGCCATACCGCGCCGCTGCTGCTGCCCGAACTGCACTCCGTCAACCACTACGACCAGCACCTGACGCTGCATGGCCTGCAGCTGGTCTTCGAGCGCAACCGCGACGCCCAGCGCGGCCGGCTGAAGACGGCGCGCTAGAGGCCGGCATTCCGCGTTGAGTGTGAAGCCACGGCGTTGAGTGTGAATCCGCGGCGTTGAGTGTGAAGCCTGGCAGGCGTTCGGCCGGATTTTCCGCCCACAGCACACACGCAAAGCCATGAGCGCACAGTCAAAGCCCTGAACGCACTCTCGACCCCGTCATTTAAGCTGGCACGTCGTGAACTCCGCCGAGCCCGACCTTCCTGAGCAGTTCCGGATCCGCCGGGACAAGCGCGCTCGCCTGTTGGCGGAGGGATCCGACCCCTACCCGGTCGCCATCGAGCGCACCCACACCCCGGCCCAGGTGCGCGCCGCCCACGCCGACCTGCCGACCGACACCGCCACCGACGACATCGTCGGCGTCGCGGGCCGGGTCATCTTCGCGCGCAACTCCGGAAAACTGTGCTTTGCGACACTCCAGGACGGCGACGGCACCACCCTGCAGGTGATGATCAGCCTCGACAAGGTCGGCCAACAGGCGCTCGACGCGTGGAAGGCCGACGTCGACCTCGGCGACATCGTCTACGTGCACGGTAACGTAATCAGCTCACGGCGCGGCGAATTGTCCGTGCTGGCCGACTCCTGGCGGATGGCGGCCAAGTCCCTGCGGCCGCTGCCCGTCGCGCACAAGGAGTTGAGCGAGGAATCGCGGGTGCGGCAGCGCTATGTCGACCTGATCGTTCGTCCCCAGGCCCGCACGGTGGCCCGGCAGCGAATCGCGCTGGTCCGAGCGATCCGCAACGCACTGGAACGGCGCGGGTTTCTCGAAGTCGAAACCCCTATCTTGCAGACCCTCGCCGGTGGCGCCGCCGCCCGGCCGTTCATCACGCATTCCAATGCGCTCGACATCGATCTCTACCTGCGGATCGCGCCGGAACTGTTCCTCAAGCGCTGCATCGTCGGCGGATTCGACAAGGTCTTCGAGTTAAATCGCGTGTTCCGAAACGAAGGAGCCGATTCGACGCATTCTCCGGAATTTTCCATGTTGGAGACCTACCAGACCTACGGAACCTATGACGATTCAGCGATCGTCACGCGTGAGCTTATTCAAGAGGTGGCCGACGAGGCGATCGGAACCAGACAACTGCCGTTGCCAGACGGCAGCGCGTACGACATAGACGGAGAATGGGCGTCAATACAAATGTATCCGTCGCTGTCGGCGGCACTGGGTGAGGAGATCACGCCCGAGACGACGGTCGATCGGCTGCGTGCCATCATCGGGCAGCTCGGCTCCAAGATGCCAGAGATCCCCGACAACCGCGGCTACGGGCACGGCAAACTCGTCGAGGAACTGTGGGAGCACATGGTGGGCAACTCCCTGACCGCGCCCACATTCGTCAAGGATTTCCCAGTGGAGACAACACCTTTGACGCGCCAGCACCGCAGCATTCCCGGCGTAACCGAGAAGTGGGACCTTTACCTTCGCGGAGTCGAACTGGCCACCGGGTATTCCGAATTGAACGATCCCGTCGTGCAGCGCGAGCGGTTCGCTGCGCAAGCCCGCGCCGCGGCCGCCGGCGACGACGAGGCCATGGCGCTTGACGAAGACTTTCTCGCCGCGCTCGAGTATGGGATGCCGCCGTCCACGGGAACCGGAATGGGTATCGATCGGTTGTTGATGTCTTTGACCGGCCTGTCAATTAGAGAGACAGTTTTGTTCCCGATTGTTCGGCCGCACTCCAGTTGAGTTACCCGTTGCGTCCGGATTGAGTATCCTGGGTTGTTATGGCAGATTGGTCCTTGGGGAGTGAATCCGAACTGCTCAGCATCTGCTCAGGACGAAACGCGAGGGTAAGCTAATGGCAAAAAAAGTGACCGTCACCTTGGTCGATGATTTCGACGGTGCGGGCGCGGCCGACGAAACGGTGGAATTCGGGCTTGACGGGGTGACCTACGAGATTGACCTTTCGTCCAAGAATGCCACGAAACTGCGCAACGATTTGAAGCAATGGGTGGCGGCGGGCCGCCGCGTCGGCGGTCGTCGTCGGGGGCGTTCCGGCTCGGGACGCGGCCGCGGCGCCATCGACCGCGAGCAAAGCGCCGCGATCAGGGAATGGGCGCGCCGCAACGGGCACAATGTGTCGACGCGTGGCCGCATCCCCGCGGACGTCATCGACGCCTTCCACGCGGCGACCTAAGCGAACCGCTTACCGACGCCCGGGTCCGCAAGGCCCGGGCGTCAGTGTTTTCGATTTCGCTGGCGGCGGAATGATTGCCGGCCCGCGCGGGAAACGCTTTGGTGGTTTTCCTCGTTTACCTGTTACGGCTCTGCGCCGAAACGGGTGTGCGGCCTGGACCACCAGTCACCGCAACGTTAGGACCCCCGGCAGGCCGACCATTACAGTGGATGGCAGGTACGCGGTTCCGGCCCCACTGGACCGGCAGTTGCGTTGTACCGATGGTGAGGGAGAGCAGGTAACCACCGATGTTCGAAAGATTTACCGACCGTGCCCGCAGGGTCGTCGTCCTGGCGCAAGAAGAGGCCCGGATGCTCAACCACAACTACATCGGCACCGAGCACATCTTGTTGGGCTTGATTCACGAGGGTGAGGGCGTCGCGGCGAAGTCGCTGGAGTCGCTGGGCATCTCGCTGGAGGGCGTCCGCAGCCAGGTCGAGGAGATCATCGGCCAGGGCCAGCAGGCCCCGTCGGGACATATCCCGTTCACCCCGCGCGCAAAGAAGGTTCTCGAGCTGAGCCTGCGCGAGGCGCTGCAGCTGGGCCACAACTACATCGGCACCGAGCACATCTTGCTCGGCCTGATCCGCGAGGGTGAGGGCGTGGCCGCCCAGGTGCTGGTCAAGCTGGGCGCCGAGCTGACCCGGGTGCGCCAGCAGGTGATCCAGCTGCTGAGCGGCTACCAGGGCAAGGAGGCCGCGGAAGCCGGGACCGGCGGTCGCGGCGGCGAGTCCGGGAGCCCGTCCACGTCGCTGGTGCTCGACCAGTTCGGGCGCAACCTGACGGCCGCCGCGATGGAAGGCAAGCTGGACCCCGTCATCGGCCGCGAGAAGGAAATCGAGCGGGTGATGCAGGTGCTGAGCCGGCGCACCAAGAACAACCCGGTGCTGATCGGAGAGCCCGGCGTCGGCAAGACCGCCGTCGTCGAGGGCCTGGCGCAGGCCATCGTGCACGGCGAGGTCCCCGAGACGCTGAAGGACAAGCAGCTCTACACGCTGGACCTGGGTTCGCTGGTCGCGGGCAGCCGCTACCGCGGTGACTTCGAGGAACGCCTGAAGAAGGTGCTCAAGGAGATCAACACCCGCGGTGACATCATCCTGTTCATCGACGAGCTGCACACCCTGGTGGGCGCCGGTGCCGCCGAGGGCGCGATCGACGCGGCAAGCATCCTGAAGCCCAAGCTGGCCCGCGGTGAGCTGCAGACGATCGGCGCGACCACGCTCGACGAGTACCGCAAGTACATCGAGAAGGACGCCGCCCTGGAGCGCCGCTTCCAGCCCGTGCAGGTCGGGGAGCCGACGGTGGAGCACACCATCGAGATCCTCAAGGGCCTGCGCGACCGTTACGAGGCCCACCACCGCGTGTCGATCAGCGACAGCGCGATCGTGGCCGCGGCCACCCTGGCCGACCGCTACATCAACGACCGGTTCATGACGGACACGGCGATCGACCTGATCGACGAGGCCTGTGCCCGGATGCGGATCAGACGGATGACCGCGCCGCCAGACCTGCGTGAATTCGACGAGAAGATCGCCGAGGACCGTCGCGAGAAAGAGTCCGCGATCGACGCGCTGGACTTCGAGAAGGCGGCCAGCCTGCGCGACCGCGAGAAGCAGCTGGTGGCCCAGCGGGCGGAACGCGAAAAGCAGTGGCGCTCCGGCGATATGGACGTGGTCGCCGAGGTCGACGACGAGCAGATCGCCGAGGTCCTGGCCAACTGGACAGGTATCCCGGTCTTCAAGCTCACCGAGGAGGAGACCACGCGTCTGC
>NZ_JAOPWB010000210.1 GCF_025965855.1 Mycobacterium sp.
GGCACCACGGCGACCAGCACCGAGGCCGGCCGGGCAGCAGGCGCCGAAGAAAGCACTGTGCAGCCTGCCGCACCCCCGGCGGCCGACGCTGCGCCCGCCTTGGAACCGCAGAGCACGGAGAGCTGAATCATGTTGATTCCCCGCAAAGTTAAGCATCGCAAGCAGCACCACCCCCGCCAGCGTGGCATCGCCAGCGGTGGCACGGAGGTGAACTTCGGTGACTACGGCATCCAGGCGCTCGAGCACGCCTATGTGACCAACCGGCAGATCGAGTCGGCTCGTATCGCGATCAACCGGCACATCAAGCGTGGCGGAAAGGTCTGGATCAACGTCTTCCCCGACCGCCCGCTCACCAAGAAGCCCGCCGAAACCCGGATGGGTTCGGGTAAGGGCTCCCCGGAGTGGTGGGTCGTCAACGTCAAGCCGGGCCGGGTGCTGTTCGAGCTCAGCTACCCCAACGAGTCGGTGGCCCGGGCGGCGCTTACCCGCGCAATCCACAAGCTGCCGATCAAGGCACGCATCGTGACCCGAGAGGATCAGTTCTGATGGCACTGGGCAT
Source organism: Mycobacterium sp. (assembly GCF_025965855.1). GTDB lineage: Bacteria > Actinomycetota > Actinomycetes > Mycobacteriales > Mycobacteriaceae > Mycobacterium. Next base: position 560 of record NZ_JAOPWB010000210.1, read on the forward strand.
TTCGCCGGGCGAACTGCGGGAGCTCACCGAAGAGGAGCTCACCGAGCGCCTGCGTGAATCTAAGGAGGAGCTGTTCAACCTGCGCTTCCAGATGGCAACCGGACAGCTCAACAACAACCGCCGGCTCCGCACCGTGCGTCATGAAATCGCCCGCGTCTACACCGTGCTGCGGGAACGAGAACTGGGCCTCGCTAGCGGACCCGACGGGTCCGACGGAAACAAGGATTCGTGATGGCAGAAGCTAAGAAGACCGCCCCGAAGGCTGCCCCTAAGAAGGCCGCTCCCAAGGACGCCGCGGCGAAAGACAAGGGTCCCAAGCACACTCCGGCCAACCCGAAGTCGCGCGGGCGGCGCAAGGTGCGCATCGGCTATGTGGTGAGCGACAAGATGCAGAAGACCATCGTGGTCGAGCTGGAAGACCGCATGCGTCACCCGTTGTACGGCAAGATCATCCGGACCACCAAGAAGGTCAAGGCGCACGACGAGAACAGCACCGCCGGCATCGGCGACCGCGTCTCGCTGATGGAGACGCGCCCACTCTCGGCGACCAAGCGCTGGCGGCTCGTCGATATTCTCGAGAAGGCCAAGTAGCCCCCAAGCAACGCAGAAACGCCCGAGACCCCCGCGGTCTCGGGCGCTGTGCATCGTGGGCTTTGAGTGTGCGGCCCGGGCGGAGAAATCGCCGATTCTCGACCCTCGCGTCACGGTCAAAGCCGCCGGCTCACACTCTCGGCATGAATCTCAGCCGATTTTTATCTCACGCGTGTAGTGTCCACGGACGTTCGGTGAGTCCACCACGAGAGTGAGGCCGGCCATGGCGACCGAGTCCACAGAGTTTCAGGGCAAGATCGAGCTGGATATTCGGGATTCGGAGCCGGACTGGGGGCCCTACGCGGCGCCGACCGCACCGGAGAACTCGCCGAACATCCTCTATCTGGTCTGGGATGACACCGGCATCGCGACCTGGGACTGCTTCGGCGGCCTGGTCGAGATGCCGGCCATGACGCGGATCGCCGAGCGCGGCGTGCGGTTGTCGCAATTTCACACCACCGCGCTGTGCTCGCCGACGCGGGCGTCCCTGCTGACCGGCCGCAACGCGACCACGGTCGGCATGGCCACCATCGAAGAGTTCACCGACGGGTTCCCGAACTGCAACGGCCGGATCCCCGCCGACACCGGGCTGATCTCCGAGGTGCTCGCCGAGCGCGGCTACAACACATACTGCGTCGGCAAGTGGCACCTGACGCCGCTGGAAGAGTCGAATCTGGCCTCGACAAAACGACATTGGCCCACCTCGCGCGGATTCGAGCGGTTCTACGGGTTCATGGGCGGCGAGACCGACCAGTGGTATCCCGAGCTGGTGTACGACAACCACCCGGTCAGCCCCGCGGGCACCCCGGAAGACGGCTATCACCTGTCGAAGGACCTCGCCGACAAGACCATCGAATTCATCCGCGATGCCAAGGTGATCGCGCCGGGCAAACCGTGGTTCAGCTATGTGTGCCCCGGCGCGGGGCATGCGCCCCACCATGTCTTCAAGGAGTGGGCGGACAAGTATGCGGGCCGGTTCGACATGGGCTACGAGCGCTACCGCGAGATTGTGCTGGAAAAGCAGAAATCGATGGGGATCGTGCCGCCGGACACCGAGCTGTCCCCGGTCAACCCGTATTCGGATGTCAAGGGGCCACAGGGCGAGCCCTGGCCGCTGCAGGACACGGTGCGGCCCTGGGACTCGCTCAACGACGAAGAGAAGAAACTGTTTTGCCGGATGGCCGAGGTGTTCGCCGGATTCCTGAGCTACACCGACAGCCAGATCGGCCGCATCCTGGATTACCTCGAGGAGTCCGGCCAGCTGGACGACACCATCATCGTGGTGATCTCCGACAATGGGGCCAGCGGTGAGGGCGGGCCGAACGGGTCGGTGAACGAGGGCAAGTTCTTCAACGGTTACATCGACACCGTCGAAGAGAGCATGAAACTCTTCGACCGCCTGGGCAGCCCGGAGACCTACAACCATTACCCGATCGGCTGGGCGATGGCCTTCAACACGCCGTACAAGCTGTTCAAGCGATACGCCTCCCATGAGGGCGGCATCGCCGACACGGCAATCGTCTCGTGGCCCAACGGTATTGCGGCGCACGGCGAGGTCCGCGACAACTATGTCAATGTCTGCGACATCACCCCGACCATCTACGACTTGCTGGGCATGACGCCGCCGGAGAAGGTCAAGGGCATCGCGCAGAAACCGCTGGACGGCGTGAGTTTCAAAGCGGCCCTTTCAGATCCGGGCGCCGACACCGGAAAGCGGACCCAGTTCTACACCATGCTGGGCACCCGCGGGATCTGGCATGAGGGCTGGTTCGCCAACACCGTCCATGCCGCCACACCGGCGGGTTGGTCGCATTTCGACGCCGACCGGTGGGAGCTGTTCCACATCGAGGCCGACCGCAGCCAGTGCCACGACCTGGCCGCCGAGCAACCCGAGAAACTCGAAAAGCTTAAGGGGCTGTGGTATTCCGAGGCCGCCAAGTACAACGGCCTGCCACTGTCGGACCTGAACATCATGGAGACGTTGATGCGCTCGCGGCCATACCTGGTCGGCGAACTGTCCAGCTACACCTACTATCCCGACTGCGCGGACGTCGGCATCGGCGCCGCCGCCGAGATTCGCGGCCGCTCGTTCGCCGTGCTGGCCGACGTGACCGTGGATACCACCGGCGCCGAAGGTGTGTTGTTCAAGCAGGGTGGCGCCCACGGCGGCCACGTCCTGTTCGTCCAGGACGGTCGGCTGCACTACGTCTACAACTTCCTCGGCGAACGCCAGCAGCTGGTTTCCTCGTCCGACCCGGTGCCGTTGGGCCGACACGTGTTCGGTGTTCGCTATGCGCGGACGGGAACGGTGGAGAACAGCCACACCCCGCTGGGTGACCTCGCCCTGTTCGTCGACGACGAGCTGGTCGGCACCCTGGCCGACGTGACGACCCATCCCGGCACCTTCGGTTTGGCGGGGGCCGGCATCACCGTCGGGCGCAACGGCGGCTCGGGAGTGTCGAGCCGCTACAAGGCGCCGTTCACGTTCACCGGCGGCACCATCGCCGAGGTCACACTCGACTTCTCGGGTAGGCCATATGAAGACGTGGAAAGGGAACTCGCGCTTGCTTTTTCGCGCGACTGAGCGGGCGGCACCGCCATCCGGACGAGCGCACCGAGGGCGGGCCGCCGTCCGCGGGCGATCGTCTTCCCCTTGCCGAACGGTTGACGTCGACCGCGCCCGATGGCATGTCAGCGCGGATGACGATCACGCCGATGGACCTCGATCCCGGAGGGGCGTTCTTGCCCGGTACGGTCAACTTCGCCGACCGCATCACCCACGTCCGGACCAACACCAGTGCGCGCCCGGCTTCGACGCGGCGAAATCCACGATGACGCAGTAATTTGCGGTTGTCATCCCCGAAAAGAGCCCATTTCAGCGCGAGCGGGCTGTAGCATCTGGCCCCGTGATGCCCCAATGACCACCGAAGCACCGCCCGCACCGGCGCCACCCGAGGCACGAGGACCACGCCTTGCGATCGCGTTCGGGATCGTAGTTGCCGTCATCGTCATCTATGTCCTGTCCCTGATTGCCGTGCACCTGCTGGCCAAATCGGCGCCTCCGCTGCCCTCGGTCGACCTGACCAAGGTCGAGGCCGAGGACAGCGTCGTGCAAGTCCGCCTGGAGAAACTGGATACCGTCGCCAACCGCTTGACGGTGAATGTCCTTGTCTACCCAAAGGATTCGCTGTACGACAAGAACTTCGGGGTCCTCACCGCCGACGCGGCCGTGCGCCTGTACCCAGAGAACGACCTCGGTGACCTGCAATACCCGGTCGGAAAAGCGCCGGCGCAGGTCAGTACCACCATCGAGGCGCACGGCGATCCCGGTAACTGGCCATTCGACACGTATAAGACGGAGGTCATCGCGGCCGATGTGTTCACCGGTGCCGGTCAGAGCCGCGAAAAGTCGCCCGCGCGCGTCGAGGCATCCGGAAAGCTGGATGGCTGGGACGCTACCGTCACCCGAGTCCACGACCCCTCGGAATCCAACCCGGATGTCCAAGAGGACGTCATCATCACCTTGCACCGGGCCAAGGGCCCGCTGATCTTCGACATCGGAATCTGCCTCGTCCTCATCGCCCTGCCCGTGTTGGCATTGTGGGTCGCCATTCCCGTGGCGTTGGGCAGGACCTCGTTCTTGCCGCCGATGACGACCTGGTACGGCGCGATGCTGTTCGCCATTGTCCCGCTGCGCAGTATCCTCCCGGGCAGCCCACCGTACGGCTCGTGGATCGACCAAGCCGTCGTGCTATGGGTGCTGATCGGACTGGTCGGCGCGATGGCCCTGTTCCTGTTCGGCTGGTGGCGGCAACGCGATCGAAAACAGCCGAAGAAGGGCTGAACGCCTACTCCGCGACCGCCGCTCCCGCCGAGCTGATCGCGTCGACGGCGCTCGAGACTCGTGATTGGAAGTCGGGAGACAGCGGGATGTAGCCGTTCCTGGCCAGCTCGACCTGGCCGGGGCCGATCGCCGCCTGCAGGAACGCCTTGACCGCCTTGGCCTCGTCGGAGCTCGGGTACTTGGAGCAGACGATCTCGTAGGTGGCCAACACGATCGGGTAGACGTCGGGCTGGGCGGGGTTGTAGAACGACGAAATGTCGAGCACGAGATTGTTGCCGGTGCCGATGATTCTGGCGCCGGCGATCGTCTTGCCGACCGTGTCGGTGCCGATCCGCACCGGACGCAGGGACCTGCGGCTTGCCGGCGTCTTGATCTCGGCGGCGAAAAGCCCTTGCTGCAGCGCGAATGACAACTCGTTGTAGCTGATCGCGCCCTCGGTGGCTTTCACGAGCTCCGAGGTGCCCTTGTTGCCGGCGGCGCCGACTCCGACCCCGCCGTTGAACGACTTGCCGGTGCCCTGCTTCCAGGCTCCGCCGGACGCGGCCTGCAGGTAGGACTGGAAATTGTCGGTGGTGCCCGACGCGTCGCTGCGGTAGATGACGCGGATGTCCTCGGCCGGCATAGATGTGTTAAACGCCGTGAGGGCGGGGTCGTCCCAGCGCGTGATGGTGCCGTTGAAGATCTTGGCCAGCGTGGGCGCGTCGAGCACCAGGGAGTCGACGACGCCGAGGTTGTAGGTGATCGCCAGCGGGCCGAACACCACGGGCAGGTTCCAGGCATCGGCGCCGCCGCATCGCTGTTTGGCGGCGGCGTATTGGTCCCCGGCGAGTGGTATGTCCGATCCGCCGAAATCTGTCTTGCCGGAAAGGAATTCGGTGATCCCGGCGCCCGAGCCGTTAGCGGTGTAGTTGAGGGTCTGCCCCGAGCAGGCCCTGTGGTACGCGTCGATGAACTTCGTCATCGCGTTCGCCTGCGCGGTCGAGCCGCTGGCAATCAAGGTCTGTTTGCCGCCGCAGTCGACCTTGGCGCCCGCGGCGTACGCCAGTGTCGCGTGGGCGTTGCTGCATGCCGAGCCCACCATGGCGGCCGTGGCGAGCAAGCTTATGGCGGTAGCTGATCGCTTGTGCTTCACGTTGATTGCCTCCAGGCGATGGTGGCGCCCGGCGTCGGCGGCGAGCTCGGTGTCGGGATACACATCGACTTTTACAGCCACCGAATTAACAGGCAAACCAACAACGGATGAACGGGTCATCAACTGGGCCGACCGCCGATTCGCTGGGTAGCCAAGATTGTTCGGCGGGTTGACGGAAATTACCTGACTGCTGAAGGAAATTCCGATTCCGCGCGCGGACGGCACCGGTTCGCTACGATCTAATCCTCGTGTGCTCGGCCACCGAGCAGCCGCAATCCAACGGAGGTGTCGACCGATGACCCATCACGTTCCACCGGCCCCGCGGCCTTCGCCTCCCACGCCGCCGCAGCAGCCGCCGCAGCAGCCGCCGGAGCAGCCGCCCGCGGCGCCGCCAGAGGCGCCCCCCGCCCGGCGGGGACGCACGCTGTTGGTGATCGGCATCCTTGTGGCTTTCCTCGTCGTCTACGGCCTCTCGCTGTTCGGAGTCCACTTGCTGTCCAAATCGGCGGGACCGCTCAAGCCGCCGGACCTGAACGCCACCAACGACACCATCGTCTTGGTGCGTCTCGAAAAGCTGGAAACTGTCGCGAATCGCCTCACGGTAAAGGTGCTTGTGATTCCCGAGGATTCGATGTTCGACAAACGCCTCGATGTGCTGAAGACCGACACCGCTGTGCGGATGGACCCCCCCAATGACCTGGGTGACCTGCAATATCCGGCCGGGAAGTCGCCGGCGGTCGTCGCCACCACGATCGAGGCTCATGGCGATCCCAATAACTGGCCGTTCGACTCCTACAGCACCGACACGATTTCGTCCGAGGTGCTCGTCGGGCAAGGCGACGCTCGCCAGTACATACCTGCCCGGGTGGAAGTGGCCGGGGCGTTGGACGGTTGGGACGTCAGCGTCCAGCGTGTGGGTGAAGCAAGCCAGGAGGCGGATCGCCCGGACAACGTGATCATCACGTTGCACCGGGCCAAGGGCCCGCTGATCTTCGACTTGGGCATCTGCCTGGTGCTGTTCGCCCTACCCACCCTGGCTTTTGCCGTGGCCATACAAATCGCTCTGGGCAGACGGAAATTCGTGCCGCCCTTCGTGACGTGGTTCGCCGCCATGCTGTTCGCCGTCATCCCCATACGCAATTTCCTTCCCGGGTCTCCACCGCCGGGGGCGTGGATCGACCAGGTTCTGGTGATTTGGGTGCTGATGGCGCTCGTCGCGGCGATGGCCCTGTACATGCTCACGTGGTACCGACAATCGGACTGAAGCCCCGGCGAACGGTCGTCCTACCCTGGTTGGGTGCTCACCGAGCTGATTGACCTGCCGGGCGGATCGTTTCGCATGGGCTCGACGAGCTTCTACCCCGAAGAGGCGCCGATCCACACCGTGACCGTGGGGCCCTTCGCGGTGGAGCGGCACCCGGTGACCAACGGGCAGTTCGCCGAATTCGTTTCCGCCACAGGCTACGTGACGGTGGCCGAGCAACCGATCGACCCGGCGCTTTACCCCGGGGCGGATCCCAGAGACCTGTGTCCTGGCGCGATGGTCTTCCGCCCGACGCCCGGCCCGGTCGACCTGCGTGACTGGCGGCAATGGTGGGACTGGGTGCCCGGCGCTAACTGGCGAAATCCGTTCGGTCCGGACAGCGATCTCGCGGGCAAGGCCGATCACCCGGTGGTGCAGGTGGCGTATCCCGATGCCGCGGCGTACGCGCGCTGGGCCCGCCGGCGGCTGCCCACTGAGGCGGAGTGGGAGTATGCGGCTCGCGGCGGAAGCGTGACGACCTACTCGTGGGGTGACGAGGCGAACCCCGATGGTCGGCTGATGGCCAACACCTGGCAGGGCAGGTTCCCGTACCGCAACGACGGCGCACTCGGCTGGATCGGAACCTCGCCCGTGGAGACGTTCCCGCCCAACGGATTTGGGCTGCTCGACATGATCGGCAATGTGTGGGAGTGGACCGCCACCGAGTTTTCCCAGCACCATCGGCTCGATCAGCCGCCGAAAGCCTGTTGCGCACCGTCGGGGCCCCCAAAGGCCCCAGACCCGAGCGTAAGCCAGACATTGAAGGGAGGATCGCATCTGTGCGCGCCGGAGTACTGCCACCGATACCGGCCCGCCGCGCGTTCGCCGCAGTCGCAGGACACCGCGACGACCCACATCGGGTTTCGCTGCGTGGCGGATCCGGCGTCGGGCTAGGCCGTCTGGCGTCGGCGGACAGCAAACGGGGGCTCACCCTTCGCCGCACATCAGGCAGCAAAAGCGACCACCGGGTTACCGCCGGATGGACGGTGAGTGACGGACCTTCCGTCGTCGCGCACGGTCGGAACCAATTCGCTAGCATCACCACGTGTCGGCCGTCGACGAGCCAGGGGTCATCAGCGGGGTAGCAGTGACCAGCGAGGCTCCGACCACACAGGCGCCGCCACCACCCGAAGACACCCCGCCCCCGGCCCCGCCGCCGCCGCGCAAACAACGGTCGAAGCCGCGCATCGCGATCGGCGTGGCCGTCCTGGTCGTCGTCATCTCCGCCTACGCCCTGTCGCTGTTCGGCGTCCACCAGCTGCAAGAAGCAGAGGCCCCGCTTCCTCCACTGGACCTGAGCCAGGGTGGGGGCGATGCGACCATCGTGCAGCTGCGCCTCGAGGAGCTCAAGACCACCGCGAATCGCCTCACGGTGAATGTGCTTGTCTATCCTGGGGTTTCGACCTACGACAACCGCTTCGACGTGCTGGGTACCGACGTTGGCGTGCGCCTGTATCCGACGAGCGACCTCGGCGATCTGCATTACCCGAAAGGCAAAGCGCCGGCGCAACTCAGCACCACCGTCGAGGCGCACGGAGATCCCGGTAACTGGCCCTTCGACTCCTACAGCACGGAGCCGATATCGGCCGATGCGTTCGTCGGGTCCGGCGACAACGTCAAGAAGGTACCCGCCCGCGTCGAAGTAACCGGAGAGCTGGACGGGTGGGACGTCATCGTCCACCGGGTTCACGACCCAGCCGCGCTCCCAACCCAACGCGGTTCCGACAACGGGAACGTGGTCATCACCCTGAAGAGGGCAAAGGGGCCGCTGATCTTCGACCTGGGCATCTGCCTGGTGCTCATCAGCCTGCCCACTTTGGCGCTGTTGGTCGCCATCCCGATGGCACTGGGCAGACGGAAGTTCTTGCCGCCCTTCGCAACCTGGTATGCCGCTAACCTGTTCGCGATCGTCCCGCTGCGCAACATCCTTCCCGGCGCTCCACCACCCGGTTCCTGGATAGACCAGGCCATCGTCCAGTGGGTGCTGATCGCGCTGGTGACGGCGATGAGTTTGTACATCTTCGCCTGGATCCGGCAAGGGGACTGATTCGCCGGGGCGCCGGTAACTGCGCCGTGTTAAACCTGGTAGCAGGGTGTGTTAAAAGCTCGTGGCGTGGCCCGTTAAAAGGTGCCAGCAAACCCATCCGTCGCTAGCATCACCCTGCGTGTCGGTTCACGAGGACTTAGCCCGAGCGGTGCCCGCGAATGGCCATGGGGTTGCGCCGCCCGCGCCGCTCGGTCCGCCGGCGCGTAAGCCGCGACGACGACACCTCATCCTCGACGTCTCGATCATCGTGGGGGTTGTCGTCGTCTATGTCCTGTCGCTGCTCGGCTATCACTGGTTGGCCGGCTCGCCGGGCCCGCTTCCCGAGCCGGACCTTGGCACATCGGACGGCACCGTGGTTTTCGTGCGCTTCGAGCAGCTGCACCCAGTCGAACACCGCCTTGACGTGAAGGTGCTCGTCATGCCGGACGATTCGATGACCGACAAGCGCCTCAACGTATTGACCACGGACACCTCCGTGCGCTTCTTTCCGCACAACGACCTGGGAGACCTGCAGTACCCGGTGGGGAAGATGCCGGCGCAGGTGGCCACCACGATCGAGGCCCACGGCGAACCCGGGGACTGGCCGTTCGACTCGTACAGAACCGACACCATCCAGGCCGACGTCCTGGTCGGCTCCGGCGAAAACCGGCGATACAAACCCGCGCGTGTCGAAGTGACCGGATTGCTGGAAGGCTGGGACATCCGCGTTGCCCGGGTCGGGCGCGACAGCCACGACGAAGGTCGTCCGGACAACGTGATCATCACCCTGCATAGGGCGAAGGGCCCGCTGGTCTTCGACCTCGGAATCTGTCTGGTCCTCATCACGCTGCCGACGCTGGCGCTCTTCGTGGCCATACAGATGCTCACTGCCCGCAGGCAATTCCTTCCGCCCTTCTCCACCTGGTATGCCGCGATGCTGTTCGCCGTCGTGCCGCTGCGCAACATCCTCCCCGGGAACCCGCCCGCGGGTTCGTGGATCGACCAAGCCGTCGTGATCTGGGTGCTGATTGCGCTGGCGACGGCGCTGGTCCTGTACATCGCCGCTTGGTACCGACATTCGAGCTGAGGCGGTGTTGTTAGCCCTTTCAGCAACGGGCGGCTATACACAACCCGCCAAAAAGTTTGAGTCGATGCCGGCCACTGCTATACTCGAACATATGTTCGATGAAGCCGCTCGTGCCGAGGTGATTGCCCGGTTTGATGAGCTTGTTGAGCGGTGTTATCCGTCGAAGACGGCGGCGTCGGCGGCGTTGCTCGAGGAGATCGGTGCGGCAGCGCGGGCGGAGAATCGGGCGGCGGCCGCGCAGTTGGATGCGGTCGGGCGGCTGTTTGGCTATCGGCTCTCGCGTTGTTCGGAGAGCGAGGAGTGGGCGATCGACACGATGGAGGCGCTGGCCGCCGAGGTGGGTGCGGCGTTGCGGATCAGTCAGGGGATGGCCGCCAGCCGGGTGCGCTACGCGCGGGCGATGCGCGAGCGGCTGCCCAAAGTCGCCGAGGTGTTCAAGGCCGGGGATATCGATTATCGGGCGTTTCAGACGATGGTGTATCGCAGCGATCTGATCCTTGATGCCGAGGTGTTGGCGGTGGTGGATGCCACGTTGGCGGCCAATGCGGGGCGCTGGCCTTCGATGAGTCAGGGCCGGCTGGGTGCGCAGGTGGACAAGATCGTGGCGAGGGTGGATGTGGATGCGGTGCGCCGGCGCCGCGAGGCCCAGCGTGATCGCGAGGTGTGGGTCGGGCCGGATCAGGACGGGCTTGCCGACGTCGGGGGCAGCCTGTTCAGCTCGGATGCCCACGCGCTGGATCGGCGGCTGGACGCGTTGGCGGCCACGGTGTGTGCCCATGATCCGCGCGGCCGCGAGCAGCGTCGCGCCGATGCGCTGGGCGCGCTGGCCGCCGGGGCGGACCGGCTGGGCTGTCGCTGTGGGCGTCCCGATTGCACCGCCGGGAAGCGGCCCGCGGCCAGCCCGGTGGTGATTCATGTAATCGCCGAACAGGCAAGCGTGGATGGCCGCGGCAGCGCGCCGGCCGCGGAGGTGAGCGCTGATGGGCTGATCCCACCCGAGCTGGTGGCCGAGTTGGCGGCCTCGGCCAAGGTGGTGCCGCTGATCCACCCGGGCGATGCCCCGCCCGAGACCGGCTATGTGCCCTCCCAGGCGTTGGCCGATTTCGTGCGCTGCCGCGATCTCACCTGTCGCTGGCCGGGCTGTGATGTCCGGGCCATCGGCTGCCACATTGACCACACCATCCCCTATGCCCAGGGCGGGGCCACGCACGCGGCCAACCTCAAGTGTTATTGCCGCACGCACCATTTGATCAAGACCTTCCTGGGCTGGACCGAACGGCAGCTGCCCGACGGGACGCTGATCCTCACGTCGCCGGCCGGGCCCACCTATGTCACCACCCCGGGCAGCGCCCTGCTGTTCCCCAGTCTGTGTTATTCCGTGGGCGGGTTCGCCGCCCCCGAAGCCGACCCGCCCCCCGATGACTGCGCCCAGCGCACCGCGATGATGCCCAAACGCCGCCGCACCCGCACCCAAGACCGCGCCTACCGCTTCGCCACCGAACGCCGACACAACCGCGACGCCCGCCTGGCCCGAAAATCCGAAAGCCACGACTACTTCGGCCCCGCCCCACCCCACACGGACGACGACGATCCGCCGCCGTTTTAGGTGCAGGATTTTCACATGGGCTCGTCGCTGCCGCCGCTTGCCGCTGAGGACCACTTCTGCGACGCCTGTTCGGTCGCCTATCTACAGACGCGGATCGACGACGCGGTCGGCGTCATCGCCGGCCTGCCGGGAGTGGTACGCGAGGCTGTCAGTGCGATCCCCCCAGCGGCGCGACGGCTGCGGCCCAGTCCCGGTGTGTGGTCGGTAGCCGAGTACCTCTGTCATCTGCGCGACATCTACGTCAGCTTCACCATCCGGCTCCACCGGATCCGCACTGAGCATCAGCCCGCCCTGGAACCGATGTTCAACGATTTGCGGACCCGCCGTTTCCGGTACAACGACTGCGACATCGATGCCACACTTGGCGAGCTGGCGGTCGCGGCGGCGGGATTCTGCGAGGAAGTCGCGCGCATGGGCGAACACGACTGGGACCGGGTGGCGACCCGCTTGCCGGGCGAGCGGCGCACCGCGCGCTGGGTCGTGCGCCAGGCGATGCACGAAGGAACGCACCACCTCGGCGATATCCGGAGAATCGGCGAAACAGCTCGTTGATGCCGCCGTGGTCGCGAATTTGGCTCTGAGCTGCTCGTCCCCTAGACTCTAGGGGTTGCCTTGGGCAGACCTCGGCTGGTGCGTGCAAGCGATACTGGCCCTGCGTGCCCTTCGGTGACGAGCACACCGCGCACGTCAGGTGTTTTCCTGCTGCGCACACGTGAACCAGGTCAGGAGATCTAGTGATTCAGCAGGAATCGCGGCTGAAGGTTGCCGACAACACCGGCGCCAGGGAGATCTTGTGCATCCGGGTGCTCGGCGGTTCGTCGCGACGCTACGCCGGCATCGGTGACGTCATCGTCGCCACCGTCAAGGAGGCTATCCCCGGCGGCAATGTCAAGCGTGGTGAGATCGTCAAGGCCGTCGTGGTGCGCACCGTCAAGGAGCGCAGGCGTCCCGACGGCAGTTACATCAAGTTCGACGAGAACGCCGCGGTGATCATCAAGCCCGACAACGACCCGCGCGGGACGCGTATCTTCGGGCCGGTCGGGCGCGAACTGCGCGAGAAGCGATTCATGAAGATCATCTCGCTGGCCCCGGAGGTGTTGTAGATGAAGGTCCACAAGGGCGACACCGTCCTCGTCATCGCCGGCAAAGATAAAGGCGCCAAGGGCAAAGTCTTGCAGGCGTACCCGGAACGTAATCGCGTGCTGGTCGAGGGCGTCAACCGAATCAAGAAGCACACCGCCGTTTCGACCACCCAGCGCGGGGCACGGTCGGGCGGAATTGTCACCCAGGAAGCCCCGATCCACGTCTCCAACGTGATGGTGGTCGACTCCGACGGCAAGCCCACCCGAATCGGCTACCGGCTAGACGAGGAGACGGGCAAGCGGGTCCGTGTTTCCAAGCGAAACGGCAAGGACATCTAGACATGTCAACCACGGAAAACACTGTGAAGGTTCAGCCGCGCCTCAAGCAGCGCTACCGCAACGAGATCCGGGATTCGTTGCACAAGCAGTTCGCCTACGGCAACGTCATGCAGATCCCGACCGTGAGCAAGGTCGTCGTCAACATGGGCGTCGGCGAGGCGGCTCGTGACGCCAAGCTGATCAACGGCGCGGTCAACGACCTGGCGCTGATCACCGGGCAGAAGCCCGAGATCCGCAAGGCGCGAAAGTCCATCGCGCAGTTCAAGTTGCGCGAGGGCATGCCGATCGGCGTCCGGGTGACCTTGCGTGGGGACCGGATGTGGGAGTTCCTCGACCGGCTCACGTCGATCGCGCTGCCGCGTATCCGTGACTTTCGAGGGCTTTCGCCCAAGCAGTTCGACGGTGTGGGCAACTACACGTTCGGACTGGCCGAGCAGTCGGTGTTCCACGAGATCGACGTGGACAAGATCGACCGGGTCCGCGGCATGGACATCAACGTCGTCACCTCGGCGACGACCGACGACGAAGGACGAGCGCTGTTGCGGGCCCTCGGCTTTCCGTTCAAGGAGAACTGACTAGATGGCTAAGAAGGCACTCGTTATCAAGGCCGCGCGCAAGCCAAAGTTCGCGGTTCGCGGCTACACCCGCTGCAGCAAGTGCGGCCGCCCTCGCGCGGTTTTCCGCAAGTTCGGGCTGTGCCGGATCTGCTTGCGCGAGATGGCGCATGCAGGCGAGCTGCCCGGCGTACAGAAGAGCAGCTGGTGACGGGACACAGGGACTAAACCATGACGATGACGGATCCGATCGCAGACTTCTTGACCCGTCTGCGCAACGCCAACTCGGCGTACCACGACGAGGTGAGTTTGCCGCACTCCAAGATCAAGGCCAACATCGCCCAGATCCTCAAGAGCGAGGGATACATCAGCGACTTCCGGACCGAAGACGCTCGGGTCGGCAAGTCGCTGATCGTCCAGCTCAAGTACGGGCCCAGCCGGGAGCGCAGCATCGCCGGCCTGCGCCGGGTGTCCAAGCCCGGTTTGCGGGTGTACGCGAAATCCACCAGCCTGCCGCGAGTGCTCGGCGGGCTGGGCGTGGCAATCATCTCGACATCGTCGGGTCTGCTCACCGACCGTCAGGCCGCCAGACAGGGCGTGGGCGGCGAAGTCCTCGCGTACGTGTGGTAAGGCCGGAGAGGTAGCGAAAGACCATGTCCCGCATTGGTAAGCAACCGGTTCCGGTCCCCACCGGAGTCGACGTAACGATCGAGGGTCAGAACGTCTCGGTGAAGGGGCCCAAGGGCAGCCTGAACCTAACGGTCGCTGAACCGATTACGGTGGCGCGCAACGACGACGGCGCGATCGTGGTCACCCGCCCCAACGACGAGCGGCGCAACCGCTCGCTGCACGGGCTGTCGCGCACGCTGGTGTCCAACCTGGTCACCGGCGTGACGGAGGGTTACACCGTCAAGATGGAGATCTTCGGGGTCGGCTACCGCGTGCAGCTCAAGGGCTCCAACCTCGAGTTCGCGCTGGGCTACAGCCACCCCGTCGTGATCGAGGCGCCCGAGGGGATCACGTTCGCGGTCCAGTCACCGACGAAGTTCACGATCACCGGGATCGACAAGCAGAAGGTCGGCCAGATCTCGGCGAACATCCGCCGCCTGCGCCGTCCCGACCCGTACAAGGGCAAGGGCGTGCGCTACGAGGGCGAGCAGATCCGCCGCAAGGTCGGAAAGACAGGGAAGTAGTCATGGCGCAAAAAAAGGCTGAGACCGCCGCGCGAAAGCCGGTGGGGCAGAGCGTATCCGCAGCGCGGCGGGTCTCGCGGCTGGGCAGGCACGCGCGGCTGCGCAAGAAGATCGCGGGATCCCCGCAGCGTCCGCGGCTGGTGGTGCACCGCTCCGCGCGGCACATTCACGTGCAACTGGTCAACGATGAAAACGGCACCACGCTGGCCGCCGCCTCGTCGATCGAGGCCGATGTGCGCAACCTGGAGGGCGACAAGAAAGCCCACAGCGTGCGGGTGGGTCAATTGATCGCCGAGCGCGCCAAGGCCGCCGGCATCGACACCGCGGTCTTCGACCGCGGCGGGTACACCTACGGCGGACGGATCGCGGCGCTGGCCGATGCCGCGCGCGAGAACGGATTGAGTTTCTGATGACAACTGGAAGGACCGCATAATGGCGGAACAGTCGGCCGGCGGGCAGGGCGGCCCCGATAGCCGCGACAGCCGCGACTCGCGCGGTGACGGCCGCGACGGCCGCGGCCGGCGCGACGGTGGCGGCCGCGGCGGTCGTGATCGGGACCGCGACGGCGATAAAAGCAACTACCTGGAGCGGGTCGTCGCCATCAACCGCGTCTCCAAGGTGGTCAAGGGTGGTAGGCGATTCAGCTTCACCGCGCTGGTCATCGTCGGCGACGGCAAGGGCATGGTCGGCGTCGGCTACGGCAAGGCCAAGGAGGTGCCGGCCGCGATCGCCAAGGGCGTGGAGGAGGCGCGCAAGGGCTTCTTCCGGGTCCCGCTGATCGGCGGCACCATTACACACCCCGTACAGGGTGAGGCGGCCGCGGGCGTGGTCCTGCTGCGCCCCGCCAGCCCGGGTACCGGCGTGATCGCCGGCGGTGCGGTACGCGCCGTGCTGGAATGCGCTGGGGTCCACGACATTCTGGCCAAGTCGTTGGGCAGTGACAACGCGATCAACGTGGTGCACGCCACCGTGACCGCGCTCAAGCTCCTGCAGCGTCCCGAGGAGGTGGCCGCCCGCCGGGGACTGCCGATCGAGGATGTCGCCCCGGCCGGGATGTTGAAGGCGCGCCGGGAAAGCGACGCACTGGCCAGTGCGGCGGCGGCACGAGAGGCCCAGGCTTCAGGGGCACAACCATGAGTCAGCTCAAGATCACCCAGGTGCGCAGCACGATCGGGGCGCGCTGGAAGCAGCGCGAGAGCCTGCGCACCCTGGGCCTGCGGCGGATCCGCCACTCGGTGGTCCGTGAGGACAACGCACAGACCCGCGGCCTGATCGCGGTGGTGAGCCACCTGGTCGAGGTGGAGGAGGCCAAGTGACCATCAAGTTGCACGACCTGAAGCCCGCGCCCGGGTCGAAGAAAGCGCGTACCCGGGTCGGTAGGGGCGAGGGCTCCAAGGGCAAGTCCGCGGGGCGGGGCACCAAGGGCACCAAGGCGCGCAAGAACGTGCCGGCGACCTTCGAGGGTGGCCAGATGCCGATTCACATGCGGCTGCCCAAGCTCAAGGGCTTCCGGAACCGGTTCCGCACCGAGTACGAGATCGTCAACGTCGGCGACATCAACCGGCTGTTTCCCGAAGGCGGTTCCATCGGCGTGGACGAACTGGTGGCCAAGGGCGCGGTTCGCCGCAACTCTCTGGTCAAGGTCCTCGGCGACGGCAAGCTGACCGTCAAGGTCGACCTGTCCGCGCACAAGTTCAGCGGCAGCGCGCGCGAGAAGATCGCCGCGGCGGGCGGCTCGGTCACCGAGCTGTAGTCAGCTCAGCTGCGGAATAACCTCCGCGGCAAGGCGTTCCATCTGTTCGCGGTTCTCGGCGACGTCGGCACCGACGGGATTGAGTAGCAGATACTCCGCCCCCGCGTCGATCACCTCCCGCAGCCCGCGCGCCACATCGTCGGGTGTGCCCGACACCGGAACCGCATCGACGCCGGGCATTTCGCCGTAGATGCGGCGCAGCCCGGCGAGCACCCGCTCGCGGGCCCGAGCCGCGTCGTCGTCGACCGTCAGATAGACCCGTTTGCCAATGGTGAAGTGCGCGGGGTCTTTCCGCTGTTCGTCGAGTTCGCGGCGCACCACGGTGACGGCGCCGGCGAACGCCTCGGTGGTCGACGATCCCGCGCCCATAAACGAGTCACCGTGGCGCACCGCCCTGGCCAGCGCCTTGGGGGCGAGGCCGCCGAACCAGATCGGAGGATGCGGCCGCTGCACCGGCTTGGGCTGGATGGGCAGATCGTCGACATCGCGGAACCGGCCGTGAAACGTCACCCTGGGTTCGTCGGACCAGGCCGCCTTCATTAGCTCCAGACCCTCGGTGAAATAGGAAATGTACGTCGCCTTTTCGACGCCGAAGGCGGCGAATTGGCGGAAGCCGCCACCGGCTCCCACCCCAAGGTCCAGCCGCCCGTGGCTGAGCCGGTCGACGGCGGTGGCGGCCGACGCCAGCTGGAGCGGGTCGTGCAACGACGTCACCAGGACGGCGACCCCCAGGCGCAGGCGCTCGGTGCAGGCGGCGCAATACGCCAGCAGTTCCAACGGCGCCAGCAGCGGCGCCTCGCCGATGATCTGCTCAAGCACCCAGCCGCCCTCGAACCCGAGCTCCTCGGCGCGGGCAAGAAAGGACCGTAGGCCGGACGCGTCGAAACCGTCGTAATCTAACTGGGGGATGGCGATGGAGAACCTCACCCGACCACCGTACGGCGGCCGATCGGTAGGCTGCGAATATGTTCGGTTTTCTGCCGTCTGTCCCGGGCCTCGACGACGTCCGCGCCCTGGCCGGCCGCGTCGACACGGCGCGCCACCACGGTGTACCCAACGGCTGCGTGCTCGAGTTCGACCTGCGCTCGGCGCCGCCGGAGACGACGGGCTTCGACCCGCTGGCGATCATCACAGGGGGCGGCCGAGGTATGTCGCTGCGTGACACCGTCGCGGCGATCCACCGCGCCGCCGAGGACACGCGAGTCGCCGGGCTGATTGCCCGCGTGCAGCTCGCGGCGGCACCCCCGGCGGCGATCCAGGAACTGCGAGAGGCGATCGCGGCTTTCAGCGCCGTCAAGCCGTCACTGGCTTGGGCCGAGACCTATCCGGGCACGCTGTCCTACTACCTGGCTTCGGCGTTCGGTGAGGTGTGGATGCAGCCCTCGGGAAGCGTCGGCCTGATCGGCTTCGCGAGCAACGCCATGTTCCTGCGCGACGCGCTCGACAAGGCCGGGATCGAGGCCCAGATCATCGCGAAGGGTGAATACAAGTCGGCGGCAAACCTTTTCACCGAGGGTGGC
The DNA here is from genome assembly GCF_025965855.1 of Mycobacterium sp. Classification (GTDB taxonomy): domain Bacteria; phylum Actinomycetota; class Actinomycetes; order Mycobacteriales; family Mycobacteriaceae; genus Mycobacterium. The sequence goes on from NZ_JAOPWB010000210.1 coordinate 18,590, forward strand.
TTCACCGAGGCCCACCGAGAGGCCGTCACCCGGATGCTGGAGAGCCTGCAAGAACAGGTGTGGCAGGCGGTCGCGGAATCCCGCAAGGTCGAGCCGGAGGCGCTCGACGCGTTGGCCGACCGGGGCCCGCTCTTGCGCGACGACGCGGTGGCCTCGGGCCTCGTCGACCGGATCGGATTCCGCGACGAAGCCTATGCGCGGATCGCGGAACTAGTTGGGTCGCAAGCTATTCCGGAGGAAGAGGCCCCACCCCGGCTCTACCTGGCGCGCTACGCCGGTGCGGCCCGGTCACGACTGAGCCCGCCCGTGCCGTCGGTCCCGGGCCGCCGCTCCAAGCCGACGTTCGCCGTGGTCACCGTCGACGGAACGATCGTCACCGGACGCGGTGGCCCGCAGTTCCTGCCGCTGGGCACGTCGACCGCCGGCGGCGCCACCATCGCGGCGGCGTTGCGGGAGGCCGCCGCCGACGATTCGGTGTCCGCGATCGTGCTGCGGGTGGACAGTCCGGGGGGTTCGGTCACCGCGTCGGAGACCATCTGGCGCGAGGTGAAAAGGGCCCGCGAGCGCGGCAAGCCGGTGGTGGCGTCGATGGGTGCGGTGGCCGCCTCCGGCGGCTACTACGTCTCCATGGGCGCCGACGCGATCGTGGCCAATCCGGGCACGATCACCGGCTCGATCGGCGTGATCACCGGGAAGCTGGTGGTTCGTGACCTGAAGGGCCGCCTGGGGGTCGCGTCGGATACGGTGCGCACCAACGCGAACGCGGACGCCTGGTCGGTCGACGCGCCGTTCACGCCGGAGCAGCGCGCGCATCGGGAAGCCGAGGCGGACCTGCTCTACGCCGACTTCGTCGAACGGGTCGCCGAGGGCCGAAACTTGAGTCCCGAAGCCGTGGATGTCGTTGCGCGGGGCCGGGTCTGGACCGGCGCCGACGCCGTCGAGCGTGGCCTGGTCGACGAGCTCGGTGGATTCCGGGCCGCGGTGCGCCGGGCCAAGATCCTGGCCGGGCTGGACGAGGACACCGAGGTACGCGTCGTCAGCTATCCGGGTTCGTCGCTGCTGGACCTGGTGCGACCGCGGGCCTCGTCGCAACCGGCCGCCGCGTCGCTGCCCGACGCGCTCGGGGCGCTGCTCGGCCGCTCGATCGCCGGGGTCTTGCAAAACATCTCAGGCAACGTCGAGCAGACGCTGGTCGGCGCCAGCGCGCTGTGGCTGGGAACTTCGCGCCTCTAGCCCGACGGTGGCGACCCGCCGCGCCCGGCTATGCCGCGCTGCGATCGCCACTAGCCCGCAAGCCTGCCGCTGATGAAGATGATCTCGCCGAGCGGGTCGTCGTGCTCCGGGGCCGGCACCTCGATGTCGTTGCGCGTGAACAGTTCCGTTCGCGTCACGCCCTCGGCGTCCCACCCCTTGGACCGCAGGTAGTCGACGACGTGGTTGCGTTCGCCGGTGTAGACCAGCGACGCCATGTCGATGTCGACGCCGTGGTCCCGGAAGGCGCCGGACAGCTCCCGCACCCGGCTGGGGTCGAAATCGATTATCCCGGGAACGAATTCGGTGGCGATGGTGCTTCCGGGCGCGCTGAGCGCGGTGATGTTGTCGAACAACCGGTCCTGGGCCTCCGGCGGCAGATAGATCAGCAGGCCCTCGGCCAACCATGCGGTCGGCGCCGTCGTGTCCAGTCCGGCCGCCTTCAGCGCGGCCGGCCAGTCCGCACGCAGATCGACGGCGACGGTGCGCCGGTTGGCGGTTGGTTCGGCGCCGATGCCGGCCAGCGTGGTCGTCTTGAACTCGATCACCTGCGGCTGGTCGATCTCGTAGACCACCGTGCCGTCCGGCCACGGCAACCGGTAGGCGCGCGCGTCCAGGCCGGATGCCAGGATCACCGCCTGACGCACCCCAGCCCCGACGGCGTCGATGAAGTAATCATCGAAGTACTTGGTGCGCACCGCCATTCCGTCGGCCATCGCCTGCATGCGCGTCGGCGACGCGTTCTCGATCGCGTCGAGGTCGAGCTCGCCATCCATCAGCTTGGTGAACAGATCCACCCCGACGGCGCGCACCAGCGGCTCGGCGAACGGGTCGTTGATCAGGCCGCGGGGATCCTTGGTCGCCATGGCTCGGCCGGCCGCGACCATCGTCGCGGTCACGCCCACGCTGGAGGCTAGATCCCAGTTGTCGTCATGAGCGCGTGGCATGGGGAAACCCTAGCCTGAACCCATCGGGCCCTCCGTGAGGGTCGCGGCGACGTAGCTCAGCTCGCCGAAGGTGGCCGCCATCTCGTCCTCGGGGAACTCAAACCCGTTGCGGGCATACAATTCCCGGGCGGAATGGGGCGTAACCCGCCAGCCGTGGGTGGTCAGGTAGTCGACCACGACGTTGCGCTCGCCCCGGTAGAACAGGTCGGCCGCGTTGAGATCGAAACCGAAGCGCTGCCACCGCTCGGAGATCCGCTGCAAGCGCTCGTCGGAAAAGGCGTTCGGGTCGGGGACGTGCTCGGTGGCCAGCCGGCTGCCCGGCGCGCTGAGCGCCGTGATGTGGTCGAACAGCCGGTCCTGGGCCTCGGGCGGCAGGTAGGGGAGCAGGCCTTCCGCGCTCCACGCGGTCGGCCGCGTGACGTCAAAGCCGCCGTGGCGCAACGCGGCGGGCCAGTCGTCGCGCAGGTCGATGGCGATCGCGCGGCGCTCGGCGGTCGGGGCAGCGCAGAGGTCCGCCAGCGTGTTGGTTTTGAAGGCGATGACCTGCGGCTGGTCGATCTCGTAAACCACCGTGCCGGCCGGCCACGGCAACCGGTAGGCCCTGGTGTCCAGGCCGGAGGCCAGGATCACCGCCTGCCGCACACCGTCCGCGGTGGTGCCGGTGAAGAAGTCGTCGAAAAACCTGGTGCGCACCGTGATCTGCTCGCGGCGGGCTTTCCGGTTGAACAGCGCGTCGTCCTCGAAATCGAGCTCGCCGTCGATGATGCGGATGAAGGGGTCCAACCCCACGGCGCGCACCAGCGGATCGGCAAACGGATCATCGAGCAGCGCATCGGGTCCCTGCGCCGCCACGGCGCGCGACGCCGCGACCATGGTGGCCGTCGCGCCCACGCTGGATGCCGGTCCCCAGCTGTCACCGTCGGTGCGTCCGGAGTCGATGGCCATTCCAATGGCTCCTATTTCCCGTTGAGCGTGCCGCTGACGTAGCGCATGTCGCCCATACGTGTGTCGTCCTCCTCAAGGGGCGGAAGATCGTTGGCCGAGAACAGGTCTCGGATGGAGATGCCGTTGAGCGCCCAACCACGGTCGCTCAGGTAGGGGGCCGCCTCGTTGCGGTCCCCGAAGTAGACGAGCCCCGCCATGTCCAGTTCAAAACCGTGCGCACGCCAGCGTTCGGAGATGCGCTGCATGCGTTCCTTCAATTTGTCCTCGTCCCCGGGCTCGGGGTTGGGCGCGCTTTCGGTGGCCAACCGGCTGCCCGGCGCGCTGAGTTCGGTGATGGTGTCCAGCAAACGGTCCTGCGCCTCCGGGGGCAGATAGCCGAGCAGGCCCTCGGCGCTCCACGCGGTCGGCTGGGTCGGGTCGAATCCGGCGGCGCGCAGCGCGGCGGGCCACTCGTCGCGCAGGTCGATGGCCACCACCCGTCGCTCGGTGGTGGGCGCGGCGCCCAGCTTGGCCAGCGTGCGGGACTTGAACTCGATGACCTGCGGCTGGTCGACCTCGTAGACCACGGTGCCGGCGGGCCAGGCCAACCGGTACGCGCGGGAATCCAGCCCCGAGGCGAGGATCACGACCTGCTCGATGCCCGCCCGCGTCGCACCGAGGAAGAACTCGTCGAAGAACTTGGTGCGCACCGCCATGTTGTCGGCCATGCGGGACATGGCCCCGGCGGATCCCGCGGCGCCGTCGTGCACGTCGTTCAAGTCGTCCGGATTCACCTCGCCGGTCGCCAACCGGGTGAGCAGGTCGACGCCGACGGCCCGGACCAGCGGCTCGGCGAACGGGTCGTCGATCAGCGGACGGTCGGCGCGGCTCGCCACGGCGCGGGCGGCGGCGACCATGGTCGCGGTCACCCCGACGCTGGAGGCCAGGTCCCAGGTGTCGCCCTCATACCTGGTGGAAGTCATGTTTGCCCCTGTTCGGATCTAGTTAAACTAATATTTAGCCGATATAACAAGCTTCTGCCACTGTACGCTTCCCGCGTTTCGCGGCAACCTTGACGGATGGCGTACGCAGCGCCCTTCACGATGGCGGGCAAGCGGGTCCTGATCACGGGCGCCTCGTCGGGTCTGGGGGCGGCCCTGGCCCGACGGCTGGCCGGGCGACACGCGGTGGTGGGGCTGATCGCGCGCCGGGAGGACCGCCTGGGCGAGGTGCTGGCCGACTGTCGGCGGACTTCGCCGGGATCGGCGATGTGGGTGGCCGACCTGGCGGACACCTCCGCGGTGCGCGAGCTGGCGCTGCGGGCATGGGACGCGCTCGGCGGCATCGACGTCCTGATCAACAACGCCGCGGTCCCGAAGCGGCGCCCGGTCACGGCCCTGGAGCCCGGCGAGGTCGAGGACGTCATGCGGGTCAACTTCTTCGCCCCGGTGCGGCTGACGCTGGCCCTGCTACCGCGGATGCTGGCGCGCGCGTCCGGCCTGATCGTCAACGTGTCGAGCGTTGGCGGCCGGCTCGGGATCATCCACGAAAGCGCCTACTGCGCAAGCAAGTTCGCGTTGTGCGGCTGGAGCGAGGCGATGGCCGTGGACCTGCACGGCAGCGGCGTCGCCGTGAAGCTGATCGAGCCCGGCCCGGTCGACACCGAGATCTGGGACCAGCCCGGCAGCGAGGAGCCCCTCTACCAGGGGCCCAAGGTCGCCGCCGACGAGGTGGCCGAGGGGATCATCGAGGCGCTGGGCGGCGACACGTTCGAGCACTACGTCCCGGACATGAAAGGGATAGTCGACGCCAAGAACGCCGACATCGATGCGTTCATCGCGGGCTCGGCGGGGATGACGCCGGGATGAGGGCGCTCGTCTACGGCGTGCCGCCGGAGCCTTTCGAGGTTCCCGATGACGCCAACACGCTGACGCAGAACCTGGCCCGCACCCCGACCGCGATGCGGGAGGTGCCGGATCCACAACTGCCGCACGAGGATTGGGTGATCACCCGGCCGCGGCTGACCGGCATCTGCGGGTCGGACTCCAAGCAGATCCTGATGGATTTCGGCGAGGCCGACGCCGACAACGCCATGTCCGCCTTCTGTTCCTTTCCGCAAGTCATGGGGCACGAGGTGGTCGCCGACGTGGTGGCGATGGGGCCCCAGGCCCGCGGGCTCGAGCTGGGCCAGCGCGTGGTGCTCAACCCGTGGCTGTCCTGCGGGCCGCGCGGCATCGAGCCGCCTTGCCCCGCTTGCGAAAGCGGCGACTACAGCCTGTGCTGGAGCTTCACCGACGGCGACATCAAGCCCGGGATCCACACCGGGGTATCGGCCGACGTGACGGGCGGCTACGCCGAACTGATGCCCGCCCACGACAGCATGCTCTTTCCGGTTCCGGATGCCGTGCCCGACGAGCTGGCGGTGTTCGCCGACCCGTTTTCGGTGTCCCTGCACGCGATCACCCGCCATCCTCCACCGCCCTCGGGCCGGGTGCTGGTGTACGGGGCCGGCTCGCTGGGGCTGTGCGCGGTCGCGATCCTGCGGGCGCTCTACCCCGAGGTGGCCGTCGCGGTGGTGGCGCGGTTCCCGGCCCAGCAGGAACTGGCCCGCCGGTTCGGTGCCGAGTTGGTGGTGGACCACGAACCGCGCCTGGCCCTCATCGAGGAGCTGGTCCCGTGGGGCGGTGGCCGGCTGCGGCAGCCCCTGCTGGGCCTGCCGATGGCCTACCCGGGGGCGGTCGACGTCGTCTACGACACGGTCGGCAAGCCGGAGACGTTCGAGGCCGGGGTCCGGGTGCTGCGCTCCCGCGGGACGCTGGTGAAGGCCGGTGTGCACGTACCCGGCCGATGGGAGTGGAGTCCCTTGTATTTCAAGGAGATCGCCCTCGTGGGGTCGAATGCGTTCGGCCTCGAGGAGGTCGAGAGCCGGCGCCAGCACGCCATCGCCCACTACCTGGACCTGGCCGCCGCCGGCCGCGTGGACCTGCGCCCCATGCTGACCCACACCTTCTCACTCGAGCAGTGGCGCGAGGCCTTCCTGGCGATCGCCAATCAGGGCGAGAGCGGCGCTATCAAGGTAGGCATCGACCAGCGCTAGAGCAGGGCGCCTCGGGACCCGGTGATCGGCAGGTCAATCGGGGTGATGACGCCCGGCTGTGCGTCGCAAAGGAACGGAATGGCGTTGACCGCCGCGACGGCGGTGCTGTCCATCAACACGGTCATCGCGTCCTCTCCGGGGTTGCCGAACCGGATCGTCGCGTCGACCCGTGGTTCGCCTTCGATCACCACGCTGAACCCCGCGGGGTCGCTCCATTGCGGGTCCAGCGCGTCACCACTCATGGTCCAGCAGATGGCCAGCTCGACTACCGGGCGGCCGCCGCGATGGCCGCGATAGGTGCGGCGCTGACCCCCGACGGTGCCGGCGGCGAAGTCCACCCACCCCAGATTCAGATCCCGGGTCAGCACCGCGGGCTCGACGAACGCCTCCTTCGAGTCGAGTTCGACGCCCAGCATCGTGGCGATCATGTCCAGCGTCTCGAAGTAGCCGAGGCCGTATCGTTGTGTCTCCGGGTCGATTTGCGTCACCCGCTGACGGGGTGGTTTGCCGAATCCGAGCACCCTCCATACTTCCCATACCGGATACGTGGTGCAGTCCAACGTTTCGACGAGCTTGACGCTGTGCACCCGCCGGCACGCGCCGGTGAGGAAGCCGGCGACCACGTTGATGAAGCCCGGCTCGAATCCCGTTCCCAGAAGGGTGGCTTGTCCCTGTTGCGCCGCGTCCTCGAGCGCCGGGAGTTCGACCGGGTGATGGGTGCCGGTCAGGAAGTCTCCCGTGGTGACCACGTTGATGCCGCGGCGCAGCATCCTTTGCACCAGTTCGTAGTCGATGAGGCGCGGCATGTAGTTCACGCAGTCCGGCGCAAGGTCGAGCAACGCGTCGGCATCGCTCGTCGCGGTGACTCCGGTCGGGGGCCGGTCCGCGAGTACCCCCGCGTCGCACCCCACCTTGTCCGCGCCCAAAGCGTGGACGCCGACCACGTCGAAGTCGTCGCGGTCGAGCAGGATGCCGAGCGCTCGCTTTCCGATGTTGCCGGTGGACCACTGAACCACTCGGTATCGCCGCATGCTGTCCCTTCGTATCCGTGCGATCGGACCGTTGACAAGCGTAGGCGAACATTGTTGTAATCTGAATACTGTTCGAATTCGAACGCTGTTTGAAAGGTGGGGACGCGTGGATGCTGTGGCCAATGCACCGGTGCTGCGCTACGGGGCGCTGGACCGGGCGCACCTGACGAAGCACTTGTTGCGGCTGGCGAAACGGGTGGGCGTCAGCCGGGTCACGATGCGCGAGCTGGCAGCAGAGGCGGGCACGGCGGCCTCGTCGGTGTACTACCACGTCCGCGACAAGAGGGAACTGCTGGATTTGCTGATCGAATCGGTGCTTGCACGGATCGAGGTGCCGCAGGAGGGCGACTGGGAAACACGTTTGCTCGCGCTTTACACGAATGCCTGGAAGGTGCTGGTCGGCGTGCCCGGGATGGCGGCTCTGCTGCAGGAGCATCCGCACACCGCCGCGGCGACCGAGATGGACCGCGCCTCTCGCGGAATTCTGCGCGAATCTGGCTTGGCTGCCGAGCATTTCGATGCCGCCCACGCCGCGTTGTACATCCACCTGCTGGGTTCCGTGCAGCTTGAGCACACACGCCGCGCCGGGGGCGCGGCTGGCGGGCCAAGCGACCAGGCGTTCGCGTACGGCTTACGCTTGATCCTCGCCGGTCTGCGCGACGAGCTGGAGCGACGTCGAGGCGCATCATGACAGATACGACGATCGATCTCGCCGAGCCGGTGGTCTGGGCGTCGCGATTTCCCGACGATCTGTTCGCCGAGTTGCGCGCCCGCGTGCCGGTGTTTCACCAGCAACTCACCGCTGACGTCAGATCCACTGTGGGCCGAGAGTTTTGGGTGTGCACCAAGCATGCGGACGTCGCGCGCGTGCATCGCGATTACGAGTCGTTCACGGCGGCCCGTGGACCGCTGATTCAAGACGTACCACTGTTCGATGCGTACCCGGCCATCGTCAGTATGGACCCTCCGGATCACACGATCCGCCGCAAAGTCATCGCTCGTGCGTTCACACCACGCGCGGTGGCCAAGCTGGAAGACGGCATTCGAGATCGGGCCGAGGCGATGGCCGCCATTCTACTTGAATCCGGTGGTGGCGAGTTCGTCGATCTCGCTGCGGGATTGCCGATTTCGGTGATTGGTGACATCGTCGGAATTCCTGACGTAGACCGCCCGCATGTATTCGGCTTGATTGACCGGGTGTTGAAGACCGCTGGCGCACAGATGTCCCTCCCCGACGGTGATGACCTGTTGCCCTTTATGGAATTGTTCGAGTACGCCAGTACGCTGACCGCTCACAAGCGTGAGCATCCCGTGGACGACATTTGGAGTGCGTTATGCACCACGGAGATCACGGGAGAATCGGGGGAGCGTTTTTTGCTGCCCTCCAACGAGCTGGAGATTTTCTTTTTCATCCTCGGATTGGCCGGGGCCGACACGACTCGAAATGCGTTGTGCGACGGGATGCGGGCCTTCGCAGCCAATCCCGATCAGCTTGCGGTCTATCGATCCGACCCGGATGCGAGGCGCACGGCGGTCGAGGAGGTGATCCGCTATTCCACGCCGATCATGTTCTGGGTGCGCGGAGCAACCAAGGATGTGATGCTCGGCGACGTAATGATCCCCGACGGTGCCCGCGTGGTGACGATGTTGCGCTCGGCCAATCGCGACGAAGACGTCTTCGAGAATCCATATCGGTTCGACATTCGCCGAGATCCCAACCCCCACCAGTCCTTCGGAGGTGGTGGCGCCCACCACTGTTTGGGCGCAATGCTTGCGCGGGCGGAAGTCCTCGCCGCCCTTGACGAGATATTGTTGAATACCGGCGCCATCGAGGTCGGCGAACCGAGGATGACGCTTCCCGATCTTTGCAACAACATGACCGTGTACGAATCACTCCCGGTCAGCCTCAAGCAGCTCTAGGCGGGACGGGTCGCACGATAGTAGGTGAGTCGTCCAACCAAGCGCTGCCGGTGCGTGGCAACCTCGGTGCAGTCGAACCCGGCCCCGCGCAGCAGGCGCGGGATCGCGTCGCCGAGGTTGCCGGCAGCGTGGGGGCTGCGCCTGATGAGTCGCCCTACCACACCACCGTCGGCGGTCATGTCGCCGCCGATATCGACAAGGTGCAGCCTGCCGCCCGGACGCAGGACCCGGAAGACCTCCGCCGCCGCAACGGTTTTCGCGTCGTCGCCGACATGGTGCAGCATCATCGACGACAGCACCCGGTCGAATTCGCCGTCGGCGTAGGGCAACCGCTGGGCGTAGCCCTGTTCGAAGCCAATACCGTCAAGCCGGCGTGCCTTTCGCTGCGCCCGGTCAAGTGCGCGCGCGTCGGGATCGGATCCGGTCACATTCACGGCGGGATGTGCGCGTTTGACCCGGATGGTGAGATTTCCCGTGCCGCAGCCGATTTCCAGGACGCGCTGGCCGTCGGCGAGCTCCGCCTGCGCGATCAGAGTCTCATGGACCCGGTTCATGCCCAATATGCGGCTAAACACGTCGTAGCAGGGCAGCAGCGCGTCGTGACCGGCGGCGGGCAGGTAATCATGTGGATGATGTTTCGTCACGAAATCCATGGTGAATCGTTGGACCGCGGAAGAATTGGCTGATCCTCGGTGAAAATAGGACTATCTTTGGTGACATGACGCAGCCCGCTCGGATGGTTCGGCAGCGCGCCGGGGTGCCGATCTACGAATATCGCACCGATCCGGACACGCCCCCGGTGTCGGTGGTGCGGTCGGGTCCCGAGGATTTCATCGAGCGGGGCCGTCACATTCACGACTTTCCGGCGCTTTGGTACCTTCCCGCGGCCCGGCAGGTCTACGTGGCGGCCGCGGGTCAGGTGCTCGACCCCGGGCGGCTGGAGCTTCGCGATGCCGGTGTCGCGGTGTTCTTCGACCCCGCCGCGCTCGGGGAGGACGCGCGATCGCCGTGGCCGGCGTGGCGGGCACACCCGCTGCTGTTCCCGTTCCTGCACGGACAAGTCGGCGGGATATTGCGCCTGGAGGTGCCCGCGGCCCGGCGGCCGGCGTGGGATGCCGCGGTCTGTTCGATCGAAACGGAACTGGGCGCGCGGCAGGACGGGTATCGGCAGGCGGCGCTGGCGCACCTGACGCTGTTGTTGATCGACCTCGCCCGGCTGGCCGGGCCGGTGGTGGCCGAGCTGCGGCGCAGTGGCGAACCGCTGCTGGCCGAGGTGTTCGAGGTGATCGACCGGCGTCACGCCGGGCCGTTGTCGCTGCGCGACGTCGCCGGCGAACTCGGCATGAGCCCGGGCCACCTGACCACCGTCGTGCGCCGCCGCACCGGGCGCACCGTGCAAGAGTGGATCACCGAACGCCGCATGGCCGAAGCCCGCGGCTTGCTGGCCGAAACGGACCTACCCGTCGCGGAGGTGGCCAGGCGGGTCGGGGTTTGCGATCCCGGCTATTTCAGCCGGCTGTTCGGCCGGGCGCACGGCTCCTCGCCCCGCGAATGGCGCGGTGGCCGAGAACCTCAGCGCCGAGAGTGAATCTCACGACGGGTTCACGGCGTGTCGCGCCGCGAATTTCACCGTCGGGGAGCGTCCGTCAGATCGGTGTCCAACCACTCGTCGACGTCGAATTGGTCGGCGACGGCGCGGATCGTGGCACCGCCGCGGCCGGGGTAGTGCGCGGGTATGACGGCGGCTTTTGCCCGGACGGCCTCGGTGAATATCCGGCGGCGGGTGACCGCGGCGGCCGGCGCGTCCAGGTCGAAGGCGCAGGCGTCGGCGGGTCGGCGCAGTTGCAGCGGGCTGTGGGTGAGATCGCCGACGAAGACCGCCGGTTGGCCCGCATCCAGCCACAGCACGGAGGAGCCCGGTGTGTGCCCGCGGGCGGGCCCCAGTCGCAGCGACCGACTGACCTGGTAGTTGTCCGACCATTGGACGAGCTGACCGGCTTCATCGATGGGCAAGACGCTGTCGGCGAACACCAGCTGGTCACCGGGTTGGCGGCCCGCAGGTCCGTCCGGTGAGAAGTGGTGGTAGTCGGCGGCCGGCACCAGGTATCGGGCGTTGGGAAACGTCGGCACCCAGGCGTCGTTCTCGAGCAGCGTGTTCCACCCGACGTGGTCGGAGTGGATGTGAGTGTTGACCACCACGTCCACCGCGTTGCGGTCGACGCCCGCCAACCGCAGCGCCGCCAGGAATCCGGTGTTCAGGTGGTCCAGGGGTGGCATGTGCGGGCGTTGGCGATCGTTGCCGACACCGGTGTCCACGACCACGGTCAGGCCGTCGACCTCGATGATCCAGCTCTGGACCGCGATGTGCCACTGATCGGTCGAGGGGTCGAAGAAGTCCGGCACCAGCAGGTCGGCGTTGTCCCGCCACCCCGACGGCGGCGTCTGCGGGAAGCAGCGGGTTCCCAGGTCGAATTGGAGTTCCAGCACGCGCGCCACGCTCGCGTGACCGAACCGGGCCCGGCGCATTTATGTCTCGTCTCCCGGCGAGCGTGAATTCGGCGACGCCGTCACGGCCTGTCGCGTCGCGGATTTCACAGTCGACGTGGTTCTGGCGGGTGGCCGCATCTAGGCGTTGGCGCGCAGGTAGCCGTAAACGCCGGCGAAGTTGCGGTTCACGTCCTCGGGGATGGGCACGGGACCACCGAGAGCCCTTGCACCCCATACGATTTGGGCGGTCCGCTCTACGAGGGCGGTAATGTGCAGGACCTTGTCGGGTCGCGGCCCCACGGCCACCAGGCCGTGGTTGGCGATCAACGCGGCGCCCCGGCCCTCGAGCGCCTTGACCGCGTTGGCGCCGACCTCGGGCGTGCCGGACGCGGCGTAATCGGTGCACCGAACCTCCCCGCCGCAGTAGACGGCGAACTCGTCGATGCAGGCCGGAATCGGCTGGTGCGCAATGGCGAACATGGTCGCCCACACCGGATGGCTGTGGATGACGCTGCCGATGTCGTCGAACGCCTGGTAGCACGCCAGGTGCAGCTTCGCCTCCGACGACGGTGACCGGCCGTCGGCGGCGTGCAGCACGGCGCCTTGCGGGTCGATCAGCACCAGGTCGTCCAACTGCATGTCGCGGTAGTCGACCGACGACGGCGTGATGACGATGTTGCCGTCGGAGCGCCGCGCCGAGATGTTGCCGGCGGTCCCCTCGACCAGGCCCCGGCGCAGCATGTCCTTGGCGGCGTCCAGCACCGCGGTCTCGGGGTTGTCCACGGATTTCATGGATGTCACGGACGTCATGGGCCGAGCACCTCCGGGTTGACGATGTGAGCGGGCGTCCTGCCGGCCAGCAGCGCTTCCAGGTCGTCGGCCACCATCTGCGCCTGCCGAGCCTCAGTGTTCCACGTGGCGCCCCCGATGTGGGGCGTCAGGACCACGTTGGGCATGCCCACCAGCGGATGCTCGGTGGGCAGCCATTCGCCGACGAAGTGGTCCAGGCCGGCGGCGGCGACCTTGCCCCCGCGCAGCGCGTCGACGAGCGCGTCGGTGTCGTGCAGCTGTGCCCTGGCGGTGTTGAGGAAGACCACGCCGTCGCGCATGGCCGCGAACTGCTGCGCGCCGATCATGCCGGCGGTGGCGCCGGTGACCGGCGCGTGCAGGGACACCACGTCGGCCTCGGCGAGCAGTTCGTCCAGGCCGTGGCGCGCTTCGTCGTTGTACGGGTCGTGAGCGATCACCCGCATGCCCAGACCGGCCAGCCGCCACCGGGTGGCACGGCCGACGGCGCCGAGGCCCACCAGACCGGCGGTGCGCCCGGCGATCTCCCAGCCGCGGAACCGCTGATAGGGAATGCTGCCGTCGCGAAACATGTTGCCGCTGCGGACATCCGCGTCGGCGGTCAGCAGGTGGCGGGTGGCGGCCAGCAGCAGCGCCACCGCCATCTCGGCGACCGCGTCGGCGTTGCGGGCCGGGGTGTTCAGCACGGGGATGCCGGCCGCGGTGGCCCCCTCGATGTCGACGTTGTTGGGATCGCCCCGGGTGGACGCAACGGCAATCAGGGCGCGCGGCCCCTGCTCGAACACCGGGCCGCGGACCGAGTCGCTTTCCACCACAACGACATCGGCGGATTCGCCCGCGATCCGCGCGGCCAGCTGCTCGGCGCTGTAGATCCGCAGCGGGGTCGCTTCGATCCAGGGGTCGTAGACCACGTCGGCCAGCCGCCGGAGCTTGGCGAACCCCGGTCCACGCAGCGGGGCGGTCACCAAGGCGCGCGGTCGTGACGTCACGAACCCCAATGCTGGCGTACGGTGACGCCCGTGTCACGTGAAGGCGTCACGATCGGCATCGATATCGGCAGTACCGCCGTCAAGGCCGTGGCCGCCGACGCGGACGGCCTGGTGACGGCGCGGGTGCGCATTCCGCACGAGCTGCGGGTGCCGGCGCCCGATCGGCTGGAGCACGACGCCGACGAGGCGTGGCGGCGGGGCCCGGTCGCGGCGCTGGACCAACTGGCCCCCGCTCCCGACGTCCGGGCGGTCGCGGTGTCCGCGATGGTGCCTTCGCTGACCGCCGTCGACGCCGCGGGCAGGCCGCTGACCCCCGGGCTGCTGTACGGCGATGCCAGGGGACGGGTGCCGGGGGCCGACAACCAGCCGCTTCCCGGGCTGGGCGAGGCGGCGGAGTTCCTGCGCTGGACGGCCGCCCAGGCGCCCCGCGCGGCCGGGTACTGGCCCGCGCCCGCCGTGGCCAACCACGCCCTGGCGGGCCAGGCGGTGATGGACGTCGCCACCGCCGCCACCGCCTTCCCCCTGTTCGACGGGACCGGCTGGGACCCGGCGGAGTGCGCCGATCGCGGCGCGACCGTCGAGCAGATGCCCCGGGTGGAGACGATCGGGACGGCCGCCGGGCAGCTCCCTGGGACGGGCGCCATATTGGCGATCGGCGCCATCGATGCGCTCTGCGAACAGATCGTGGCCGGCGCCGACCGCGACGGCGACGTGCTCGTGCTGTGTGGCACCACCCTGATCGTGTGGAGCACGATCGCCGAGGCGCGGCAGGTGCCCGGCCTGTGGACCATCCCGCACACCGCCCCCGGCAAGAGCCAGATCGGGGGAGCCAGCAACGCGGGCGGCCTGTTCCTGGGCTGGGTGGAGCGCCTGCTCGGCGCGGGCGATCCGGGGAGCGCGGATCCGCGTCGCGTGCCGGTGTGGTCGCCCTACATACGCGGGGAGCGCACGCCGTTCCACGACCCGGATCGGCGGGCCGTGCTCGACGCCCTCGATCTCACCGACGACGCGGCCTCGGTGCGGCGGGCCGCGTACGAGGCGTCGGGCTTCGTCGTGCGTCAGCTCATCGAGCTGAGCGGGGCGCCGGTGGCGCGCATCGTGGCCGCCGGTGGCGGCACCCGGGTCGGGCCGTGGATGCAGGCCATCGCCGACGCCACCGGACGGCCGGTGGAGGTGTCCGCGGTGGCCGAGGGGGCGGCGCTGGGGGCCGCGTTCCTGGGCCGGATGGCGGCCGGCCTGGAAACCTCGATCGCCGACGCCGGGCGTTGGGCCCGCATCGAGCGCGTCGTTGAGCCCGATCCCGCCTGGGGGGCGGCGACCGCCGACCGCTACCAACGGTTCCTGGAGCTGGGAAACCAGAGATCTAGCGCGATACCTCCGGCGGCGTTCTAGGCTGGTGCAATGACTGACCAGGACCACAAAGCCGCCCGACGAGAGATCGCCGACGCCCTGTTGAAAGCTCTCGAACGTCGGCACGAAATAGCCGACGTGGTGGTGGAGTCCGAGGACAAGGCGGTCGCGGTCGAGGCGATCGTCCGTTTGCTCGATACGTCCCACGTGGCCGCCGAGGCGGTGATGGGCATGTCGTTCGCTTCGCTCACCATCGATTCGCGCAGGAAGATCCTGGCCGAGCTGGAGGACCTGAACAAACAGCTGAGCTTCACCCTCGGGGAGCGTCCCGCAAGCTCGGGGGAGACCCTCGAGCTTCGGCCCTTCTCCGCCGATCAGGACCGCGACATCTTCGCCGCCCGCACCGAGGACGTCGGCGCCGCCGGTGACGGGTCCGGTGGACCGGCGGGCAACCTCGACGACGAGATCCGTGCGGCGCTGGGGCGCGTCGGCGACGAGGAGGCCGCATGGTTCGTGGCGGTCGATTCGGGCGAGAAGGTCGGAATGGTCTTCGGCGAGCTGGTCGGTGGCGAGGTGAACGTGCGGATCTGGATTCACCCCGACCACCGCAAGAAGGGTTACGGCACGGCGGCGCTGCGCAAGTCGCGCTCGGAGATGGCATGGTGCTTCCCCGCCGTGCCGTTGGTGGTCCGGACGCCGGCGGCCAAACCCGGCTAGGTCCCGGTTTCGGCCACCCGTACCCCTAGCCCAGCGTGGCGGTGACGGCGATGATGTTTCGGAGCTGCGATTCCTCGTCGTCGGGGAAGACGCGGCCGTAATCGGCGAAGAACTCCCGCCGTGGCCGGGTGCTCACCTGCCAGCCCCGATCGGCCAGGTAGTCGACGACGTTGCTGCGCTCGCCGTCGAAGAACAGTCCGGACAGGTCGATGTCGCACCCCAGATTGGCCCACCGCTGGTTGAATTGCTGCGCGCGCTGCGACATTGTCCGGCCGGAATCGTCGCCGTGGTACTCGGTGGCCAGCTTGCTCCCGGGCGCGCTGAGCGCGGTGATGTTGTCGAAGAGCCGGTCCTGGGCGTCGGGCGGAAGGTACATCAGCAAGCCCTCGGCGCTCCAGGAAGTTGGTTGCGTTGTGTCAAAGCCACTGCGGCGCAACGCTTCCGGCCAATCGTCTCGCAGATCGATGGTGACGGTGCGGCGGTCCGCGGTCGGGGCGGCCCCCAGGTTGGCCATCGCGGCGGTCTTGAATTCGACAACCTTGGGTTGATCGACCTCGTAGACCACGCTTGTCGGCGGCCAAGCCAGCCGGTAGGCGCGCACGTCGAGGCCGGCGGCCAGGATCACCGATTGGCGGATGCCGTCGCGGGCGGCGTTGAGGAAGAAATCGTCGAAGAAGCGGGTGCGCACCGCGATCGAATCGGTCTCGAGTTGCAGGTCCCGTTCGCCGCCGTCTTCCGCGCCCGGGGCCACTTCACCGTTGATCAGGCGGATGAAGAAGTCGAGGCCGACCGCGCGCACCAGGGGCGCCGCAAACGGGTCGTCGATGATCGCGTCGGTCTCCGTGCTGGCCAGCGCGCGGGCCGCGGCGACCATCGTTGCCGTCGCGCCGACGCTGGAGGCCAAGTCCCAGCTGTCCTGATCGGTTCGCGTCATGCTGCTCCCACTTACTTAGCTAATGTAACGAGCCAAACCACCCGAACTCTACGCCTCGCCGCTGTCCGCTTCCTGTGTCCTCCAAAGGCCTTCGAAAGGGTGTCGACAGGGGCTGCCCCGATCAGCTGTTAGTCTCGTACACGGTTTGACGCGCGGCGCCGTACGTCCTGGCCTGCGGGTGTTAGGCGCGAGTCGCAGGACGCAGGAGGAAGAGTTGCTTTCGGCTTTCATCTCATCGCTGCGGACAGCCGACCTGAGACGGAAGATCCTCTTCACGCTTGGCATCGTCCTTCTCTACCGGGTCGGCGCCGCTTTGCCATCCCCGGGTGTGAACTACCCGAACGTGCAGCAGTGCATCAAGGAGGCCAGCGGCGGCGAGGCCGGACAGATCTATTCGCTGATCAACCTGTTCTCCGGTGGTGCGCTGCTCAAGCTGACGGTGTTCGCCGTGGGGGTGATGCCCTATATCACCGCCAGCATCATCGTGCAGCTGCTCACCGTGGTCATCCCGCGGTTCGAGGAATTGCGCAAGGAGGGCCAGGCCGGCCAGGCCAAGATGACCCAGTACACCCGCTACCTGGCGATCG
>NZ_JAOPWB010000221.1 GCF_025965855.1 Mycobacterium sp.
TCCGGCAGGTCCTGCAACGCAGCGTCGACGAGCTCCTCGAGCTTCTCCTGGGTCCAGTCGTCGTCGATGTGCTCTGGCCAGTATTCGTTGCGGGCCCGTGGGTCCTCGGCAAGCCGGGCCAGGAAGGGCGCGAACATCTCGCCCGCGGCGATGCTGTTGGCCAGCGGGCGCACCAGCAACCACACCACCGCACGCGGGTCCGCCTCCTTGCCTTCCTCGCGCATGCTCGCGAGCATCTCCTGGCGATCGATCCCGAGTGACGCCTGTCGGTAGGAGATCAGGGCACGGATCAGACCCTCGCGAGAGCCGAAGTGGTAACGGATCACCGAGGTGTTGGACTGTCCTGCCGCCTGCTGGATCTCACTCAGCGTCACCGCCTCGATCCCGCGGGTCGCGAACAGCCGCTCGGCGACCTCCATGAGCATCACCCGGGTGGACTCACCGGAGGCGTTACGACGCCGCGTGCCCGCGCCCGTGTCCGTGCTCAGTTCGGTCATCGCGTCTCCTTCCGTCCGTCCGTTCTACCGCCGGCCAGGCCAATGCGGTAATAATAATAGATACACATTAGAAATGCTGGACTTCGATACTCCAGGCTGGCAACATCGTCAGTAGTGACTCGGACCTTGGAGGCCCAATGAGCATGATCTGGACGAACTCGGGCGACTCCCACTTTCTGGAGCCCGACGACCTGTGGCAGTCCCGCTTGCCGAAGGCGCTTGCCGACCTGACGCCGAAGTCGGAAAAGGACCCGGATGGCGAGTACGAGACCGTGCAGGTCGACGGTCAGATCTTCCGGCGCAAGCTGCCGTCGTCGGCGGTGGTGGCCTTTGCCGAGATGAGTTCGAGGCCGCAGGGCATTCGCGATGCGAAGGCACGGCTCGGGGATCTCGACAACGAGGGCGTATGGGGCGAAGTCATTTTTCCGTCACTGGGCATGTGGGCGTCCACCTTCCGCACGCCGGAGCTGCTCAAGGCATGCATGCGGGCGAGCAACGAGTGGGCTGTCGAAGAAATCACCTCAGTCTCGCCCCGCTACGTCGTGACCGCGCAGGTGTCGACGCTCGTGGTGGATGATGCGATCGAGGAACTGAACTGGGCGGCAGACAAGGGCTTCAAAGCGGTGTTCCTGCCAACCACTCCTCACCCCAGTGCGCCGGATTGGCATCGCAACGACTGGGAGCCTTTCTGGGCGGCCGCCGAGGAGGCCGGCATCGTGTTGGCTTTCCACATCGGCACCGATCCGGTAGAGGTGACGGCCAGCAACAGCGCGACCGGTGGCGCAGGTCAGGTGTATCGCGGCCCGGGTGGCGCGATCATGAATTACGCCGAGACCACGTTCTCGGGTCAGCGCGCGGCGATGAAGATGGTCGCTTCCGGTGCGCTGGACCGTCACCCCAACCTGAAGGTGCTCATCTCCGAGGGAGGCGCGACGTGGGTACCGTTCCTGGGCGACCGGCTGCTCGAGGGGTACCGCCAGCACCACCTCGCGGTGCGGCCAAAGCTCAGCCGCAGCCCCAAGGAGATTTTGTTCAGCCAGGTCTACGCGTCGTTCCAACACGATGAAACGGCGGTCGCGGCCTACGAGCACATGGGCTACAAGAACGTGATGTTCGGCAGCGACTACCCGCATATGGAAGGCACCTTCGGGCACACCCAGGACACCCTGAAGGGACTCTTCGACGGCGCGAGCGACGAGACCCGGCTGCGTATCACCCAGGGCACGTTCTACGAACTCTTCCCCGACGTGCCGCCCATCCCGGCCGAAAACTTCTGAGCGCGTGGCTACTTCATCCGCCACGAACGGGCTGAGAGACGTCGCGATCGTCGGCGTCGGTGCCACACCCTATTACAAACGCGGCGGGTCATTGCCGAAGTCGATCACCGAGCTGGCCGGCGAGGCGATCCTGGCCGCATGTGAGGACGCCGGCCTGCCCGTCACCGACGTCGACGGCTTCGCCTACTACTCGGGCGCCAGCGCGGGCTACACCGAGAAGATGGACACCGCCGACTTCGTGGAAACTCTCGGCATTCCGGAAGTCCGGTTCACCGCCGCTTTGACTTCTGGCGGGGGCGGGTCCGCGGGTGCCATCGGGCTGGCGCGGGCCGCCATCGTCGCAGGCGATGCCTCGGTGGTCGTCACGGTGATGGCGCTCCAGCAGGCGAAACAGCGTCTCGGGTCGGTGTTTTCGGCATTGGAGCCCGATCCGATCAATTCGTTCCTACAGCCGTCGGGACTGTTCGGTCCGGGACATCTGATGTCGGTAATGGCTCGTCGGCACATGCACCTGTACGGCACCCGGCGCCAGGCGTTCGCCGAGATCGCGCTGTCCACGCGAGCCAACGCGGTCAATAGGCCGAAGGCGATGCATAGGGACCCTCTCACGTTGGAGGACTACTTCAATGCCCGGATGATCGCAGAACCCTTGTGCCTCTACGACTTCTGCCAAGAGACCGATGGTGCCGTCGCGGTGATCACCACCGGGATGGATCGGGCCAAGGATCTGCGTCAGCCGCCGGTGCCGGTGGTCGCCGCCGCTCACGGTGGCGTCCGCGACTGGGGTCGGGCCTTCGCCTGGATGGGGATGCCCGACGAATACTTCGCCTCCTCGGGCAATGCACCCATCGCCAAGCGGCTCTATCAGCAGGCCGGCATCACGGCGGGCGACGTCGACGTGGCCCTGCTCTATGACCACTTCAGCCCCATGGTGCTCATGCAGCTGGAGGACTACGGCTTCTGTGGCAAGGGGGAGGGCGGTGCGTTCGTCGAAAGCGGAGCGATCCGCTACGACGGCGGCTCGATTCCGGTCAACACCCACGGCGGTCAGCTCTCCGAGGCCTACGTCATTGGGATGACCCACATCATGGAAGGAGTCGAGCAGATGCGCGGCACCGCCATCAATCAGGTCCCAGACGCCGAACTCGCCCTGGTCACCGGCGGGCCGGCGAGCCTGCCCGTCAGCGGGCTGATCTTGGGACGGGCCGCGTGAGCACCGCCGCGGTTACCCTGGCCACCACCATTCCAGGCGAACACGTGCGGATCGCGGTCAACAAGGACACCGAGCCGTTCTGGCAGGCCGCGAAGGAACGGCGGCTGGTGGCGCCCCAGTGCGGCGACTGTCAGACCTTCCGGCTGCCCCCGACGCCGTTCTGTCCCAATTGCCAGTCCAAGACGGTGAATTGGGTCGACCTCAGTGGCGACGCCGTCGTTTACAGCTTCGCCGTCGTACACGGCTTCCCCGGCTTGCCCGATTTAGTTTTGGTACCGGCGGTCCTCGACCTGCCGGACGCACCCGGTGCGCGACTGGTCTCCAACATCGTCGACGTCGCACCCACCGACGTCACGATAGGAATGCCTGTCCACGTTGACTTCTCACCGATTGCCGACGGCTGGCTGTTGCCCGTCTTCCGCGTCGGCGCTCAGGGCGAGGAGTAACGCCATGTCCGATGACAGCGCCCTGCACGAGAAGCCCCTCGAGTTCCTCACAAGCATTGCCAACACCGGCGGATCGTGTGACGGCCAGGCGATTCTGCCCGTCAATGGTCACTTCCGTTGTACGTGCTCGTGCGGCGACTGGGACGTCGAGGTCGATGATCCGCAGGAAGGGTTGCGGCAAGCAAGAATTCATACCGGCAGCGTGACTGGATAGATGCTGAGGAGCAGAGGCCCATGAGTAATCTGAACGGCAAAGTCGCCTTCATCACCGGAGCGGCCCGAGGCCAGGGTCGCGCGCATGCGGTCCGGCTCGCGGCGGACGGTGCGGACGTCATCGCGCTGGACATCTGCCGCGATATCGACTCTATCGACTATCCCAACGCCAGTCCGGAGGATCTCGACGAGACCGTCAAGCTCGTCGAGAAGGAGGGCAGGCGCATCGTCGCCAGGCGTGCTGACGTGCGTGACGCGGATGCCGTCGAACACGTCGTCGCCGACGGCCTCGCCGAGTTCGGCTGCCTCGACATCGTGATCGCGAACGCGGGTGTCATCAGGCTCGGTCCGGGTGGCGATCGGCGGCAGACGTTCCGCGACATCATTGACGTCAACCTGATCGGCGTGTGGAACACCGTGGAAGCGGCTATCCCAGCCCTCATCGACGGTGGACGCGGCGGTTCGATTGTGTTGACCAGTTCGAGCGCTGGCCTGAAGGCCCCGAATACCGATCGCGCAGGCGGGCAAGCGTACGGCGCGGCCAAGCGCGGTCTGGTCGCTCTGATGCAGACCTGGGCGAATAACTTGGCGCAGTATTCGATCCGCGTCAACACGATCCACCCGACCGGGGTTGCCACCGGAATGGTGATGAACGACGCGATGGCCGCGATGTTCGAGGCCAATGATCCGTCGCTGGCCGCGATGCAGAACGCGCTGCCGATCCCGGTCCTGATGCCGGAGGACATCGCGAACGCGGTGGCCTTCCTGGTCTCTGAGGAGGCGAGGTTCATCACCGGCACCGCCTGGCCGCTCGACGCCGGCTTCGCGGTCCGTTGACAGTCCCGGCGGGTGTCGCGGAGTATTGCGTTCGTCTCCGGACGTAGTTAACCTAGTTTGACGAGTCTCCGTTGCTCTGTCGTCGCAATTCGCGCTAGATTGACAGTGGACTGTCGTATTATGCGAGCCGCGCGTGCTTGTAGTTCGCACTCGTTCTCAGCCGTACGGAAGGACGTCATGATCCAGAATCAGCCCACGGCAACATGTCCGGTAAAGAGCGTCAATATGAACACTCCGGACTCGCCTGCGCTGACGCACTTCCATCTGCTGGACCAGTGTCAGGACGAAGCCGGGCCGGTCTTCCGCAACACCGAGGCCGGCATGGATTACTGGGTGTTCACCGACAACTCGGTGATTCTGGACGGCCTCCAGCACCCGGACCTCTGGTCCAGCAGCGTCATCGTGCCGACCGAACCGGAGCCGCCGTACAAGTGGATCCCGATCATGATCGACCCGCCCGACCATGCGAAATGGCGCCATGTGCTGGCGGAGTACTTCTCACCGGGCCGCGTCAAGGGCCTGCGCGACGCGCAGCAGAAGTTGGCCGCAGAACTCATCGACCAGGTCGCCGGCGAGGGCGGGTGCGACTTCGTGGCGCGGATCTCGCGGGTGTTCCCGTCGACGGTCTTCCTGACGATCATGGGCATGCCCGTCGAGGATCTCGAGAAGTTCCTGGCCTGGGAGGACATGATCCTGCATCAGAGCGGGGTAGGCGAGGAAGTGAACGCGGCCCGGCTCGAAGGCATGACGCATGTGATGGGCTACTTTTCGGGCCTGATTCAACAGCGACGCAAGAACCGCGACCCGGATGCCGACGATATCGTCAGCAAGGCGATCGACTGGACTATCGACGGCGAGCCGATCAACGATATGGAGTTGCTCAACTGCCTGCTGCTGTTGTTCATGGCCGGGCTCGACACGGTCTCCAACCAGCTGTCGTACGCGATGCTGCATCTGGGCACCCATCCGGCCGACCGCGCCCGGATCGTCGCCGAGCCGCAGCTCATTCCGAGAGCGGTGGAGGAACTGCTTCGGGTTTATCCGATCGTGCAGACCGCGCGAAAGGCGACTCAGGACATGGACTTCCACGGGTGCCCGGTCAAGGCGGGCGACATGGCGTCGTTCTCGCTGGCGTTTGCAGGCCGCGATGAATCAGCCTATGCCGATGCCCGCACGGTCGACTTCGACCGCGGCGTCACACGTCACCTGTCCTTCGGCGGCGGCCCGCACCGGTGCCTGGGTTCACACCTCGCCCGACAAGAGCTGGCGGTGGTGCTGGAGGAGTGGCACAAGCGCATTCCGAATTACGAGGTTGCCGGGCAGCCGATCGAGCACGGCGGTCAGGTGTTCGGCGTCGATTCATTGAATCTGACGTGGCCCTGACGTGAGGGTGCCGCGCACCCCAGACCGGTGGTGGCATACCGTCGGGCAGCAGCTGATCGACCGGGGTATGTCATGCGAAACTCGTTGACGTTCGACGTGACGGGGGCCGTTGGATCCGATGAGCATTTGACACAGAAGGCCTGGCTGTTTCTGCCCGAGCGGCCCGCCGATGCGTGCGCCGTTCTGCTCTGTCTCGCCGGGGGCACCTACGACAAGCACTATTGGCACATCGACATCGACGGCTATCCCGGGTACAGCTTCGCCGAGCACCTGGGCGACTCCGGGTACGTCGTGATCGCAGTCGATCACCTCGGGATCGGCGACAGCACCGACCCCATCGCGTCGGGACCCGTGGGGTTGGGGTTGCTTGCAAAGGGCGATGCCGAAGTCGCACGCCAGGTCCGAGAACGGCTGCGGCATGGCGACTTACACGAAGACCTTCCCCCGACAAACGCACCGCTGATTGGTGTCGGTCATTCGATGGGCGCATGCTTGACGACGATGGTGCAGGTGACTACGCACCCCTACGACGCTGTCGTGCTACTGGGCTATGGTGTGCAGATCACCAATGTGTACCAGGACACTCCCGATGCGGCCGAATTGGAAGAGCGGATTCAACAGACCATCGAGGTGTCCTGCCAGCTGACCGGGGCCAAGCCGACCGACGCCCACCTCTACGCGCCTCGCGGATACCTCGCCGACCTCTTCTATGCAGGCGAAGTTCCACAGGACGTGATCGACGCGGATACCGCCGTGCAGAGCCGGACTCCGCTGCGGGCGGCCGCCGAGGTCACCACCCCGGGAATGGTCGAGCGCTACGCGCATCAAGTGGATGTCCCCGTCTTCCTCGGGTTCGGCGCGGCGCTGGACGTTTCGCCGAACCCCTATGCAGAACCCGCCAACTACACCGGTTCCCCGGACGTGACGCTGCACCTCGTTCCGAGTTCGGGGCACTGTCACAACTTCGCGAGTCACCGCACCCAACTATGGGACCGAATCGCAAGGTGGTTGCCGACGGTCGTCCCCGTTCCGCTCGCCGCTGGCGCCCTACCCGTGGATGCGTAGGGGCGGATAGTGCCCAACACCGTCGGATTCCTTGGCGCCGGACA
>NZ_JAOPWB010000284.1 GCF_025965855.1 Mycobacterium sp.
GCCACCAGATCGGCGAGTCGGATATACGACCGCATCAGCTTGTTGTACTGAGCCTTGGGCACGACGTTCTGGACGCTGAGAAATGCTGCGGTCATGTGCCTCTCGAAGATCTCGTGCAGCATGCCGGCGATCACGGTCAGCGTCGCGTTGCCCGACAGCTCCACCAGTCGGCGGTGCAACCCGGTCGAGGCTGCAGCCAATTTGCCGGTCTCCCATGCAGCGGGGATCTCATCGATGAGGTCGCGCAGCTCGCGGTGCGCCGTCACGGTGCCATCTTCTGCGAGCAATCGGGCTGCATACGGTTCAATCCCCATCCGTGCGGTCATCACGTCGGCGAGCGTGGTTCCCGCCAGGGCGAGCAGGAAGCCTGCCGGTCGCGCCACGATTTCGGGGCCCGGGACGCGAACCCGGGCGCCGGTGCGTGAGCCGCGCCGCACCTCCACCAAGCGGTCGGACTCCAAGACTCGCACGGCTTCTCGCAGCGATGGGCGGCTGACCTGAAAGTGATTCATGAGTTCGGCTTCGTAGGGTAGGAAGTCGCCGTCTTTGAGCTGTCCCTCGACGATCATCCGCCGTAACGTGTCCGCCACGATTTCGGCCGTCTTGGGTGACCGCACCGCACCGTTGTTCTCTCGCGCGGTCATCGGCGCGGGTGGTTCCCGCTTGGGCATCGCGGCCTCCTGAAACTAGACATGTACTACTCAGTACACCATGTGAAGCGCCTATTTGGGGGTATCCGGCATGCGTCAGTCCAGCTGCGACAAAACGCGCGTGGCCGCTGCATCGTAGCCGGCGCGCCGTCGGCGTCCGACCAGGAAACTAGGCGGTGACGCAAACGCCATGTCGGGCAAGCGTTTGCGAGTCGCAAGCATTTCGCGCGCCTGTGCGTCGTCGCCGCAGATCGCGATCGACCAGAGCATGTCGTCCGTGACATGGTCGGCGATCGTCTCCGGTTGGCCACTGCGGAAGGCCGAACGGATCCGGGCGACCTCGTCCGCCCAGCCGTGCAGTTCGACGAGTGAGTCGTAGGTCTTCACGGTGAAGTAGAAGGCGATCTGAAGCCGTGCGTCCCGGACGGCGCGGGCCGGGTCGTCGTTGTCGATCGCGGTAATCAGCCAGCCCCAGCGTCGCAGCCCGCCGGGATCGCGTCCGCTTGATTCTGCGCCGCGGGCGAGTTCGGGCTCCACGAGTTCGGTCCACCACCGATCAGTGAACAACCCGTGCCCCAGCACGCCATCGGCCGTGCGCCCCACCGTGCGCACCATGATCTTGTTGAAGGCTCCGATCAGGATGGGCACGTCCAACCGGCCGAGCACCGGTGCACGGATGTCGGCGTCGACCGAGTAGAACCGTCCGTCGTATCGAACGCGTTCACCATTCTCCGCATGCAGGAACGCCCTGATCACCTCGATCAGCTCGGCCATCCGAGGGGCGGGATGGGCGGCGTCGACACCGAACCAGTCCTTGTTCATCCGTGAGGTTCCCGACCCAAGTCCCAGAAAGACCCGGCCCGGGGCGAGTGTGGAGAGATGTCGGATCGCGGCGGCGTGTACGAACGCGGACCGGGCGAACGCATAGGCGATTCCGGGGCCGATCTTCGCCTGCGAGCTACCCAGGGCCATCTCGGTCGCTGTTATGTAGGCGTTCAGGTCGGCGAACTCACCGGCGCAAAACGCCTGCGCCCCGGCAGCCTCGGCCTGCGTCGCTAGCGCGGGTCCTGGCCACGGCAGACCCCAGTCCATGTGTTCTCACATCCGTCGGCGTTACATCATTAACTTAGTAAGACATGTGTGATTGTACGTCCTGGTTGCTGGCTATGACCCGCGGCTCGGGCGCCCAATCTTTTTCGACAATAGTGTCAAAAATTAGTAGCCTCGGGATATTGCTGCTGCCTGGTGTCGTGCGTGGAAAGGACGTTCCGAGATGCAAACCTTGCCGAGCATGCTGCCCACCGGGTGGTTTCAGGTCGCCTGGAGTGCCGATGTCGCCGTCGCCGAGGTGGTCCCGATGCGCTATTTCGGCCGGGATCTGGTTGCCTTCCGGCAACTGGACGGTGTGGTGAAGGTGCTGGACGCGCATTGCCAGCATCTTGGCGCGAGCCTGGCCCATGGTGGCTGCGTGGTCGAAGAAGGCATCCAGTGCCCGTTTCACGGCTGGGTATGGAACGGCGCCGGACGCAACGTCCACATTCCGTACCAGGACCGGCCCAATAAGGCCCGACGAGTACGTTCCTATCCGGTCGCAGAAGTCAACGACTCGATCTTGATCTGGCATGACAGCGCCGGCAGGGAACCACTGTGGGAAGCGCCCGACGCCTTCGCGGTACTGGGCGATCATGTCGGCTCGCGGCGGTTCCACCCGTTGGGTGCCGATTGCCGGACGCGGCACGAGCGGGTGAAGGTGCATCCCCAGGTGATCGCCGAGAACGCTGTCGATCCTCACCACTTCCAGTTCGTACACCGCACCCCGGTCAGTCCGGTGGTGTTGCGCGAGAGCACCGACAGCTCTACCTGGTCGGCCAAGGTCGGCTTCGGCCGGAGGTGGAGCGACGGCCTGGACCGCGACGGCGACACGATGAACACGATCGAGATCTATTGGTCAGGCGTTGGCGTCAGCTACAACGGCGAACACGTCCGCGATGGAATCCGGGTCATTTCGATCTGCGCGACACCGGTGGACGACAGCAGATCCGACATCTTCGCCGGCTACTGGATCAGCGAGGAAAAGTCAGAAGGCCCGGGTGATTTCGAGGCGCGCCTGGCCGCGGCGAAACTCGCCCTGCCCGACGACATCCGGATCTGGGAGCACCAGAAGTACCTGGAACCGCCGGGCCTGGCGACATCGGAGGCGGCGGGCTTTCGGGCGCTACGTCGGTGGGCGAGCGGGTTCTATCCAGAACCGCAGGCCGCAGCCGAATCGGTAACCCATGGCGTCTGAGGGTTCGCCCCGGCGGGCAACACCAAAGTCCGACCGTACCCGAGAATCAATTCTGGACGCCGCGCGGACCGCGTTCGCGCGCAAGGGTTTCTCGGGCGTCACCATCAGGGACATCACTGACCTCGCGCCCGTCACCCGGGCGAATTTCTATTATTACTTCTGCGACAAGACCGAACTCTTCGTCGAACTCGGGACCGATACCTACCGCCAAGCACTTGCGGTCGTCGAAGGTTTCATGGAGCAGGGGAGCCCGCCCAACAGGGAGGACATCGAGGCCTGGGTTGCCAGCTACTTCAGCTACCTCGACCGCAACGGTGCGTTCGTCATCCGCTCCACGGAGGACATGCCTCCCGATCGCAAATTCCGTGCCGCAGTCACCCGCTCGCACCGTCGAACCGCCGCCGCACTCGGTGAGGGCATCGCGAAGATCGCGCCGACACCGCCCGACCTCGACCCCGTTGCAACCGGACTGGTGGTTATGGCGATGCTCGAGCGTTCGTGGCTGATGGTTCGTCACAACGAGATTCCGTCAACGACGCGCCAAGCCGTGCTCACGGCGGCCACCGAGATGCTGTGGCGAATGGTTAACGGTCAAACCTGACGGACGTCCATTCGCCGATGAGCTGATCGATCGTGGTCAGCCGACCCAGCACCGCAATAGTGTTGTCCAGCACCTGTTCTGCATAGCCCTTGGGGGTTCCACCGACGGCGTCGCGCGGGACGACGAGGTCGAAACCGGCCTGGGTGACGTGCCCGGCAGTGTGGGTGATCGCCAGGTTCAGCGAAACGCCGGCAAGGACGATGGTGCTCACGCCCAGGCCCTTGAGCACGGGCAGTAATTCGGAATCGAGCGTGGGGAATAGACCGTGGTGGCGCGGCAAAACCAGATCAGTGGGCGCCAGCAGTTCGGGAAGTACTGCGGTGGGAGCGCTTCCGGGAGCCCATTGTGCGGTTGCCGGACCCAGCGCCCGCCACAAGCGTGCAGTCCCAGTCGGCCGGCCGCCGAGGCTACCCTCGTAGGTCGCATGCACCACCCGCGCGCCGAACTGGCGGGCGGAATCGAGAAGTCGGCGCACGCTAGAGACGAGTTCGGAGCTGTCGGCGGCCAAGGCGGGCAAGACGGACTCGGGGCCCAGCACACCGTTCTGGCATTCCACACAGACAACGGCCGTGGTCTCGGGGTCCCACGGTGTCGGAGCCATCAGCCCAGTTTCAGTGGTACGCGTTCGAGTGAAAAGGTGTTCGCGGGGAACACGATCTGCGGTTCCTCGCCGACTTTCACCGAGAACTCGGGGATGCGTCGGAGCCATTCGTCCACTATCAACCTCAGCTCGAGGCGGGCCAGGTGCGAACCCAGGCAGCGGTGTGGCCCGCCACCGAAGCCCCAGTGCCGGTGCACCTTTCCATCCATCACCACGTCGTTGGTCGAGATCTCGTCGCTGTCGTCACGATTGATCGCGGCGACGCACAACCGCACCATGGTGTCGGCGGGCAGCGTGACGTCTCCGATGGTGACCTGGGTGGTGGTCACGCGGGGCACCATCGGCGCGGGCGGCTCCAGCCGGACGATCTCCTCGACGAACACATCGATCTGGTCGGGATCTTCGCGGAGGGTGGCTCTCAGCTCCGGGTTGCGGGCGAGCTCCAGCAGTGCGGAACTCATTGCCGCGGTGACGGTGTCCAGCCCGGCCAGGACGAAGAGGAAGCTCAGGCCCATGATTTCAGCGTCATCGAGCGGCTCCTCCCCGGTGAGCAACTGCGACAGGATGTCCGGCCCGGGGTCGGCCCGCCGTGCGTTGATCGCCTCGGTGAGGTACGTGACCAATTCGAGTGCCGGCGTCAGGTCGGCATCCTCGAGTGACGGCGCTTCCGAGATCGCGATGACCGAGGTTTTCCACGCGATGAGCTTGTCGCGATCCTCCAGCGGCAGCCCGAACAGGGTCAGGAATACCTGCGAGGGGTAGGGGATCGCAACGTCGGCCACGACTTCGCACTCGCCTTGTGCGGCTACCCGCTCGATGATCTCGATCGCCTGCTGCTGCAGCGAGGGCAGCATCTCCTTCAGGGTGTGTGGGCTGAAGAAGGGCTGCAGGATCTTGCGGAACCGGGTGTGCTCGGGCGGATCGAACGAGATGGGCACCAGCGGCAGCGGGCTGCCGAGCACGTCGAAGGCCTTCTTCGACGAGAACAATTCGGGATCGCGCAGCGCGGCCAGCACGTCGTCGCGGTGGGTCAGATAGAAGATTCCGTCGACGCACACCACCCGCCCCGCATCACGCAGGACCTTCCACCCCACGCCGCGGTCAACGCCCATCGGCAGGCTGGCAAAGGAGAGTTGGGGTGCGCCAAGGGTTTCCACGTAGGCTCCTTATCGTTAGAACGCCGACCGGTGCAGGCCGCCGTCGACTTCGATCCAGTTACCGGTGATATAGCCGGCGGGTTCGGAGCACAGATAGCTGATGAGCGAGGCGATTTCGCGCGGTCTGCCCATCCGCGCCGCGGGGACGCGGGCCCCGGTGAGCATAAACTCACGCCGCTCCTGCTCGGTGCTCGCGCCGACGTGCTGATCCAGATAGGCGAGCGCGTTCTCCGTTTCGATCCAGCCGGGCGCGACGGTATTGACGGTAATGCCGTATTGGGCGTACTCGTCGGAGACGGTCTTGAGCAATCCGATCGTCGACGGACGGCTGGTATTGGCCACCACGTGATGGATGCTGCCCGTGGGTTCCTTCGCTGTGGCTGATCCGATGTGGACGAAGCGGCCCCAACCCGCTTCCTTCATCGCGGGCAGCACCGCATGCAGGAGCAGGATTTGGCTTGTGGTGTGCATGTCGAAGGACTCGCGGTAGATGTTCACGTCGCTGATGTCTGCGAAGTCGCCGGGTTTTTGGTACTTGGATTGACCGATGACGATGAGCGGCGGCCCATGCTCGGTCGTCACTTCTCGCACCGCGTCCTGGATCTGCTCGGCACTGCTGACGTCGGCGATGACGCCGATCGCGATGCCACCTTCGTTACGGATCGTTTCGACGGCGGCGTCAACGTCGGACTTGGTACGCGCCAGTATCGCCACCCGCGCACCCTCTGCGGCAAGCAGTTTCGCGGCTTCGAAGCCGATGCCCTTGCTGCCGCCGACGACCAGCGCCGAACGGCCGTTGATTCCGTAATGCATTCGGGGGCCGACTAGCCTCGCCGAACGTCCATGCCGGCGTCCACCTTCAGCATGCTTCCCGTGAACGAACGGCCCGCGTCGCTGATCAGGAAGAGGATCGCGTTGCTCACGTCGCGTGGCTCGATCAGCGGCAAGTCCGGCAGCGCGGTCTGGACCGCGTTGACCATGCGGGGGTTGTCCTCGATCACTTTGAACAGCGCCGGGTTGTCGGTGATCATCGGTGTCGCGCAATTCGTCGGCGCCACCGCGTTGACGCGAATGCGGTCGGGGGCAAGCATGGCCGCGTACGCGCGGACCAGGCCGACGATTGCGACCTTGGACATCAGGTAGGCGTCGCTGCCGCCGCGGCCGTCGGTGAGGTCCAGCAGGGCGATCATCGAACTCGTCGCGATCAGGTTGCCACCCTCGCCACGTTCCTTCATGTGGGGGATCGCGACCTGGAAGGTGTTCCACACCCCGATGAGCATGATGTCGAGCCCCAGCCGCAGCGCCTCTGATGCGTCGCGCTCGTCGGCGTTGGTGAGCACGACCCCGGCGTTGGCGAGCACCGTGTCGACGTGGCCGAACTCGTTGACGCCCGCGTCGAACGCGTCCTGCAACGCAGCGAGGTCTCGGACGTCGGCCTTGCGGGTCAGCATCTTCCTGCCGGTTTTCTCCACCAGGCGAGCCGTCTCCTCGAGATCGTCTTCGGTGCCCAGGGCATAGGGCACGATGTCGAGGTTCTCGCAGATGTCGACGCCGATGATGTCGGCACCTTCCTCAGCGCACATCACCGCGTGCGAACGGCCCTGCCCGCGAGCGGCTCCGGTGATGAAGACGACCCTGCCGTCCAGTGAACCCATTCGTATGCCTCCAGTAGCTCGCTATCGCCCGCGCTGAGCGCGATGGTGAGGGCGCGACGAAGTGACGTGCGCCACGTCCAGGATGCTACGCCGGGGAATTGGAATCGTACAACTATTTGGCTAATTTGATGGACGACGGCACACTGCGAGCTTTGGAAGGGATCTCACATGTCCGACAGCCCCAATGGCGGTCCGCGCCCACCCGACGGCGATTGGTTGGGCAGCCCCTACCTGAGGTTCGAACGCGAAGGCGCGTTTGCGATCTGCACCTTGGACCGCCCCGAGGCCCGGAATGCGATGACGCCTGCGATGTATTTCGGGATCCGGTACGCGGTCAGTCGCGTCAATGCCGAACCCGACCTCGCCGGCCTGCTCATCACCGGCACCGGCGACGTTTTCGCGCCGGGAGGTGACCTGGGTCAGAAAGCAGCAGACAATTGGATGGACTTCGCGTCCACCCTGGGAACCGACGTCACGCCCTTCGACACGCTGCGGCAGTCGGCCAAGCCGGTCGTGTCCGCGGTCAACGGCCTCTGTCAGGGTGGTGGCCTGCAAATCGCGATGTGCAGTGACCTCGCCGTGGTGAGCGACCGGGCCGTCTTCCGGGTGCCGGAATTGTTCCGTGGCATCGCCGACACGTACTACAGCCAGGTGCTGGCCCGGCTCATTGGACCGGTCCGGACCAAGGACCTGATGTTCACCGGACGGACGCTGAACGCCGAGGAGGCGCTCGACTGGGGCATGGTGAGCAGGGTGGTCCCGCACGACGACCTGTTGAGCGTCGCCAAGGAGCTGCTCGCGCAGTGCTGCCGGACCGCTCCGGGAGCGCGCGGGTTGGTCAAGGCGAGCCTGGACAACTATCTCGGGTTGTACGACCGGATCGGCATGACGACCAGTCTCTTCGGTCCCGAGGCGGCCGAAGGCTTCCGGGCGTTCAAGCAGAAGAACTCGCCGGACTGGGTGCACCCGAAACTTCGGGTGGAGGGCCGGTTGTAGGCCCCGCCGCGCCTACTTCGGAGTGAAGCGCTGCGCGCCGTCGAGGCGCATCACCTCGCCGTTGACGTAGCCGTTGGACAGCAGAAACGTCGCGGCGTCGGCGTACTCGTCCGGAGTGCCCAGTCGCTTCGGGAACGGGATGTTGGCGGCGAACTTGGCGATCGCCTCCTCGCCGACCGACTCCATGATCGGCGTCTTCATCGTTCCAGGTGCGATGGTGTTGACCCGGATGCCCACCGAGCTCAGGTCGCGAGCGGCAGCGATGGTCAGCCCGATGACACCGGCTTTCGCTGCGGCATAAGCGGTCTGGCCGATCTGACCCTCATAGCCCGCAACCGAGGCCGTCATGACGATGGCACCCCGTTCGCCGTCCTCGCGGGGTTCGGCGGCGGCTACCGAAGCCGCTACGAGCCGTGTCAGGTTGTAGGTGCCGTTGAGATACAGGTTGATGGTCTTGGTGAAACCGGCCATGTCGGCCGGGCTGCCGTCACGCTGCACAATCCGCTGGGCCACCCCGAAGCCGCCGTGCGCAACGACCGCGTAGCGCAACCGACCGAGCTGGTTGGCCTGCTCGATGGCACCCTGCACGCTGTCGTCGCTCGTTACGTCAGTACTGACGAACAGTGCCCCGCGGCCCAGCTCGTCGGCCAGAGCCTTGCCCTTGTCGGCGGCGAGATCGGCGATCACCACGCCAAGACCCTCGGCATGGAGCCGACGGACCGTCGCCTCGCCCAGGCCGCCCGCACCGCCGCTGACAATCGCCGACGCGCCGTCGAATTTCGCTACAGTCACCAATTCTCCTTATTTACCGTTGTTTTCCAGTTGAGGCGGATCGCCCGTCACCAAGCTCCACGGATCCTCCGCGGCCAGGACCAGCCTGCCGAGTCGCCGCGCGTAGTTCGCGGTCGTGCCGTAATCCCCGGTCCAGCTCTGAGCGCGCAGGGTGAACAGCCACAGCGGGTGCTCACTGGTGACGCCGATCGCGCCGTGCAGTTGATGGGCGACGCTGGTGACCGGGCCGACGGCGCGGCCGACCGCGACCTTCGCGACGGTGACGGCGTAGTCGGTGTGGGGGGAGTCGAAGCCGTGCTCGGCAGCGGCGGCGACAGCCAATTCCGCAGCTGCACGGGCTCTTTCGATTTCCCCGGCCATGCCGGCCAGTGACTGCTGCACGGACTGGAAGGCGCTGAGCGGACGACCGAACTGAACGCGCTGGCGGGTGTGCTCCACCGACAGCGCCGCCGCGGCGTCCAGCACCCCGATGGTCTGCACACAGCGTGACCAGGCGCCGCGTCGAGCCAGCTCGGTGCCGAGTGCCGGATCAACGTCGTGCAACGCCTCGGCTGGAACGTCGAACGCGATCGAATCGCGCGGCTCGCCGGCCAGGTTGTGGCCTTCGTGCAGTGTGCGGTTCGCCGAGTCGAGCACGCCGACCCGCAGACCGTCGCCAACACGAACCGCGAGCACCGTCGTGCACGCCCGCGCCCACGGCACGGCATGGGCTGTACCGGTGACCCGTCCGCCTTCGGCTTCGGCGTCAGTGATCGCGACGGTCAACGGACCGTCGGGTAGCTCGATGTCGGCCTGGCGTCCGAGCCAGCCTGCGAGCGCGTCGGTTTCGGCCAGCGGCACAGCGCCGGCGCGCCGGGCCAGGCCGTAGAGCACGATCGCCAACTCGTGCGGACCGGCTCCCATGTCGGGTGTGCTGGTCAGCCGGGCCAGCCCGGTCTCTTCCAGGTTGCGCCACAGCTCGACGTCGAACGGGTCGGGGATGCCGCGGTGGCCCAGCCCGGCGTCGTAGGAGCGCCGCCCAAGGGCGTCGACGAGTTGGCGCAGCTGCGCCTCGTCGTCCTGGGCGTCGGTCGCGGCGAACACCCCGCCGGCCAGGGCACTCACCGCAACCCCATTCCACGCGCGATCACGCCTCGCAAGACCTCATTGGTGCCGCCGCGCAGCGTGAACATCGGCTTGTGCAGCCACGCGGTGTTCAGCATTGTCGCCACTTCGGAATCCGGCGGTACCGCCTCGAGCAGATCGGCGATCAACCCGACGGATTCGGCTTCGAAACGGGTGCCGAGATCCTTCACCAGCGCCGCCTGATTGGCCGCATCGCCGCCGTCGGCGAGCGTGCGGGCCACCGACAACGACAGCTGCCGCAACGAGATCAACCGCGCCATCAGGTCACCGATATCGGCAGCGGTGCGATCGTCGGGCACCGGTCCGCGACCGAGTGCGCGGATGGCGGCGAACAGCAGGGGACCGGTCGACAGGATCCGTTCGGGCCCACTGCGTTCGAAGGACAACTCTGAGGTGACCTGGTGCCAGCCGTTGCCGACCTCACCGAGCACGTCGGCATCGGAAACGAAGACCTGATCGAGCAGCACCTCGTTGAAGTGATGCGCCCCCGACATCAAGATGATGGGCTCGATGCGAACGCCCTCGGCATCACACGGCACCAAGAACTGGCTGAAACCGGCGTGCCGATGTTCGGGGTCCGGCGGACTCGTGCGGGCCAGCACCACCACCTGGTGCGCTTCGTGGGCGCCACTGGTCCACACCTTCGTCCCCGAGAGCAGCCAGCCGCCGTCGCTGCGGACGGCCTTGGTCTGCACGGCAGCAAGATCGGATCCGGCTCCGTGCTCGCTCATACCGATGGATGAATAGAGCTTGCCCGCAACAATTTTGGGCAGCAGACGTTCGCGCTGCTCCTCGGAGCCGTAGGTCAACAGGCCCGGTGCGACCTGACGGTCGGCGGTCCAATGCGCCGCCACGGGCGCACCCGCTGCAATCAGCTCCTCGGTCACCACGTAGCGGTGCAGATGCCCTAGCCCGTGGCCGCCGTAGCGCTGCGGGATGGTCAGGCCGATGAATCCGGCGGCGCCCAGCCGAGCGGAGAACTCCCCGTCCCACCCGGCCAACCACGAGTCGACGCCGGGCCGCCACCCGAACTCCGCGCGGTCGGACCCCAGGAAGTCCCGCACGGCGGACCGCAGCTTGACCAACTCGGGCTCACGGGCGCTCAACGCGTCGAACGAATTCACCACAGCTGCTGCCTAAACCGTAGGCACCGGGGCCGACGGGAGGTAGAAGTTGGGCGTCAGGTCCGCCTCGCTCGCGGCTAGCAGATAGCCCGACAGGTCGTCCCGGCCTTCTTCCCGCAAGATCTCTTCGTCGGTGTAGAAGTGGCCGCTGCACGCCGCGGCCGGGCGGGTGACCAGCGCGTGCACTGCCTCGGCCATGATCTGTGGGCTACGGGCCTGTGCGTGTACCGCTTCCTCTCCCATGGCGACCATCATCCCCGTGCTGGCGATCGTGGTGGCCGGCCACAGCGAGTTCACCGCGATCGGCACCGAGGCGAACTCCTCGGCCCATCCCAAGGTAAGCAGGCTCTCGGCGTACTTGCCCACGGTGTGCCCGACGTGCGCGCCAATCCATCTGGGGTCCATGTTCAGCGGGGGAGCGACATTGACCACGTGCGCGTTGCCCGACCGGCGCAGGTGCGGGAGTGCGGCCTGCACAATCGCGAACGGCCCCTCCACATTGACTTCCAGCAGTCGGCGCAGGTTCCTCGGAGGCAACTTCTCGGAGGGTCTCAGGTCCAGCGCCCCGGCGTTGTTGATGACGACGTCGATGCCGCCGAACGTTTCGGCTACCGAGGCGATCGCCGATGCCACCGCATCCGCGTCGCGGACATCGCATGGAAGCTGGAGGGCGTTCCCGCCCGCCCGCTCCACGGCGTCCGCAACCTCGGCCAACGTCCCGGCGATCTTCGGATTAGGCGTCTGAGTCTTCGCCAACACGGCCACGGCAGCGCCGTCGGCGGCGGCCCGGACGGCGACGGCGGCCCCGATGCCGCGGCTCGCGCCGGTCACCACGACCACGCGGCCCTTCAAGGTGCGAGGACTCCCCACGGTTGGCTGGCCTTCCGCCGTCGCTGTGCTGAATTCAGGAATGCTATAACTATATAGCGCATTAGTGGGCGCGATGAACCCGGCCACTCGACCGAAACGAGGCCCCATGACGCAGGTCGTCTCGATTGGCACCTACCTCCCGCCGTGGACCGTGCGCGGCCGGCGCGCCAAGGGGCCCGACGAGGACGCGCTGACCATGGCGGTGGCCGCGGGTCGGGCAGCCGATCCCGGTGCGACTGCGCAGCGTGTCGTGCTGGTGTCGCGTGATTTTCCGTTGCTCGAAGGCGGCAACGGCGCGGTCCTTTTGGCTGCCCTGTCGCTTCCTTCCGACGTGCCCGTCAGCGAGGTGCTCGGTGGCGCACCCGCGGTGCTCGACCAGCTGCTCGGCGCCACCAACGGCACCCTCGTGCTGGCGGCCGACGACTCGGCGTCGGTGGCCGCGGCGGGTGCCGTCCTGACGGGACCAAAGGGCACACGCGTGGAACCGGTGGCCCGGCAGACCCGCAGCCTGCCCACCGTCACACGCGGCGAAGACGGCGTCCGGCGCGACTACGGAGACCCTCGTCTGCAGCGTGAAGTCGGGGTCAAGTCGACGGTCGCGCGGCTCGGCCTGACGAACGCGCACAGCGTGGCGGCTGTGGTGGGAGTGAAGGCCAAGGAACTCGGCGGTGACCTCGACGCGACGGGCGCGCTCGAGCACCCGGTCTCGTCGGCGTCCGGCGTCATCCGGGCGTTGGCGGGCATGATCGAGAAGCCGCAGGGCGGCGGACTGCTGATCGCCGTCGAACAGGCCAGCGTGACGGCGGCCGACGTGACCTTCTCCCCGGGCGACACCACGATCATCCGCGACGAGGCGGCGGCGCGTGAGCTGCCAAAGTTCCGCACCGCCGACGGCAACGGCATCCCCATCTCGCTGCCCGCGTATGCGCGCGCGTTCGAACCCAAGTTGCGCTGGGAGGCAGCGGTATTCGATGAACGGCCCGGAATAGATGCCGCTCCGCAGTTCCCGCCCCGTGCTCGGGTCGACGACGATGGCGTGCTGGTCACCGACTACCGGCTCGAGCCGCTGCCGCGCACCGGGACGATCTACACACAGACCACGATTCAGATCCCGGTGCCCGACCTGCCCAGCCCGTACTCGATCGCCGTCGTGCAACTCGACGGCAGCCCCGTGCGCGTGCTGATGAAGGTCACCGGTGTCCCGGCAGGGGAGGCGACCATCGGACAAGGTGGCGCGGTGGTGCTGCGCAAGATCGCCGACCGTGGGGGCGTCCCGGATTACGGGTATGCGTTCCACCCGACGGAGGGAGTTCGGTCATGAGAAGAGTCGCCATGGTGGGGGCGGGGATGACGCCGTTCGCCGAGCACTTCGAGCTCGGCATCAAGGATCTGATCCCGATGGCCTACGCCGAGTGCGTCGCGAACGTCGACAAGGGCATCACGAAGTCGGACATCCAGGCGGCGTGGTTCGGTGAGCTGTCCACCACCGATGGGTTCCCGTCGGGCATCTTGGCCGACACGCTGGACCTCACCGACAACCCGGTCACACGAGTCGAAAATGACTGAGCGACTGTCAATGACGACCATCGCAACGGAACCTTCGCCATC
>NZ_JAOPWB010000288.1 GCF_025965855.1 Mycobacterium sp.
ACGTGGGGCGCAATGAGGACGGCGGCGCTGGCGACCGCGAAACCGATGAGAAAGGCGATGACCGTAAAGCCCATCACCTGACGGACATTGAGCTTCGCGATGGCGAGCACCGGCAGCAGCCAGAACGGCTGAATCATGTTTGCGACTCCTTCGCCGACCGCGACCGACATCGACATCAGCCCGAGGTAGGCCGGCGAGTGTTGATCAATGGCCAGCGCCGAGCCAACCGCGATCGGCCCCTGCACCGCCCAGTGCCCACCGCCCGAAGGGACGAACAACGAGATGAGGACCGAGCCGATGAATGTCAGGAACGGCAGGGTGTACTGGTCCGCGCCCCGCACCAACGCCGCCGCGAGCACCGTCTGCAGCGCCTTGCCCGATCCGGTAGGCAGATAACCCAACAGACCAACGATTCCGCCGTATAGCGGATACTGCAGCAACAACGGGCCGGATACCTTCGCCGCGCCCGAGAATGCGTGGATGAAGCGAATCGGTGTGCGGTGCAGCAGCGCGCTCGTGACGGTGAACAACATGATCATCGACGAGATGTTCAGCGCGAAGCCGCTCAGCACGAAGTACGTGATGCCCGCAGCGAAGACAATGACGTTGAGGATCCATAGGTTTTCTAGCCACTCGGCCACCGATTGCTTGCCGGTGGGCGTGGCCGGTTCCGGCTCCTCACTGAAAACCGCTGGATCGGGTTCGAGACTCTGCTTGGGCTCCATGCGCCAGATCGCGATGGAGAGCAGGCCGACCACGGCGATCACGGCGATCCAGTTGTAGGGCTGGAAAATCGTCAGCGTCAACGGCACCGTCATGCCGGTCATCTTGTGAATCACATTGATCGGGCTGCTGGTGTCGGTGTTGGCAAGCGCGATCGACGACGACAGGCCCTGCGTCCACACGATGTAGCCCATGAACCCGGTGGCGATGAGAAAGCCGAAATGTGCCCCCTCGAGCCGTTTTGCGACCTGGCGCGCGACCAGCGCACCCGCGACCAGGCCGAGTCCCCAGTTCAGTAGTGAAAAGACGGTGCTGACACCGAAACACAGCAGGGCGCCCTGCACCTGGTTCGCCGGCTTGCTCGCGATGCGGATGATCGCCCGCTTCAGGATGGGCGCCTCGGCCAGCGTGTAACCCGTCACGAGGACGAGCACCATCTGGAACGCGAAGGTGTAGATGTTCTGCGCTCCCCACACCCCGCCGTACCACGCCTTGAGGACGCCGCCGGGCGTCGCGCCCCGGACAAGCAGCGCGACGAGCCCGACCACGACGAGGGTAAGGATGACCGCGAACAAATAGGGGTCGGGCATGAGGCGTTCGACATACCGGACGCACACTGCGGTGAGGCGCGGGATGAAGCCGCCCCGCTCGACCCGTCGGCCCTCTTCCGTGGTCATTGATTTCCTTTATCGCTTCGCCCATGTCGTGGTCTCGTTGGCTTGCCGAAACCCTGCCTTAGGCAACTCGAGTCAGGTTGCGGTTAGGTGAATTCCAGGAAGCTGGCAGTCAATGACAATCACGATTGTCACCGGAGCGGCCACAGGATCGCACCGGCGTCTCCTCGGGCGCCAGCCTGTCCTGCCGCACATCTCGAGTGAACCAATGCTCGCCACCGCGATGAGTTTCGGCGACGAAACCTGTCTTTATATGTAGTTCGATCGGACTCGATCGGCTCATTCGGACGGATCATCGACGCCCCCGCACCCAGTGCGGGGGCTTTTTCAGTTGAAAGGGGCTTGTCGTGGGCTTGACAGAGGACACACTCGCAGGCAAATCAGTCTTGGTCACGGGTGCCAACCGCGGCATCGGTCGGGCCTTCGTGGAGGAAGCGCTCCGCAGGGGGGCAACGCGGGTGTACGCGGGCACGCGAGGCGCCATCTCGTTTCCCGATGAGCGGGTGGTCCCGGTGGCGCTCGACGTGACCGACGCGGCTCAGATCCGCGAGGCCGCCGCGCAAGCCGAATCGCTTGACGTGCTGATCAATAACGCGGGCATCGCGGTCTACGACGATCTGAGCGATCCCGCGATGCTCCAACGGCACCTTGCCGTGAACCTGTTCGGCACCTACGCGGTGACGCAGGCCTTCCTGCCGGCGCTGATTCGTTCCGGGGGAGCGGTGATCAACAACCTGTCGGTCAACGCACTGGCGCCATTGCCGCTCATCCCGGCGTACTCGGTCTCCAAGGCGGCCGCGTTCAACCTCACCCAGTCGCTGCGGGCTTTCCTGGCTCCCCGTGGTGTGCGGGTTTGCGCGGTTTTCACCGGCCCGGTGGACACCGACATGACCCGCGAACTCGACATCCCGAAGGCCACTCCGCGGTCGGTGGCGGCGGCCGTCTTCGACGCGCTGCAACGCGACGAACAGGACATCTTTCCCGATCCGGTGTCGCAATCCATTGCCGAGGGCTGGGACAGCAGCCCGGCCAAGGAGCTGGAGCGTCAATACGCCCAGCTGCTGTCGGCGGCACCGCCCGCGACGGCACACGCCTAACACCATCACCAGGAGGACGAGATGAACAAACTATCCGGCAAGACCGCACTTATCGTGGGCGCAAGCCGGGGCCTGGGCCGCGGCATCGCGACGGCCGCGGCCGACGCCGGCGCCTCGGTCATCGCCGTGTCCCGCAGCGCAACGACATATCCCAACCCGACCGACGGCACCGGCGGGATTCAAGCCGTCGTCGCCGATGCGGCCGACCCATCGGTGCCCGGCAGCCTCCTGGATCAATACGATCCGCAGGTTCTGGTGCTGGTGGCCGGGGCGAGCCCATTGCCTCGCCCGCTCCAACACCACACCTGGGAGACGTTCTCGGCCAACTGGAACACCGACGTGCGTATCGCCTTTCATTGGCTGCGCGAGGCCCTGCTCAAGCCGCTGCGCCCCGGGAGCAGGGTGGTGGTTTTCAGCAGCGGCGCCGCGCTCGCCGGATCACCGCTCAGCGGCGGGTACGCCGGCGCCAAAGCCACCCAACGCTTTATCACCGGTTACGCCCAAGACGAGGCGAACCGCGCCGATCTTGGCATCACCTTCACGGCCCTGATGCCCCGCATCACCCCCCTGACCGACCTCGGGCGCCCCGCCGTGCGGGCGTACGCGGCCCGGGGCGGCCAATCCGAGGAGGAATACGTCAAGCA
Organism: Mycobacterium sp.; assembly: GCF_025965855.1. Taxonomy (GTDB): domain Bacteria; phylum Actinomycetota; class Actinomycetes; order Mycobacteriales; family Mycobacteriaceae; genus Mycobacterium. The sequence goes on from NZ_JAOPWB010000288.1 coordinate 3,139, forward strand.
GCTCGGCGAACTGGTCAGCCCGCAGGTGGCCGGCGCGGCTGTCGTGGAGCTGGCGCAGGCGGACACCGCCGGCGTCGCTGCCAGCTACTTGTTGACCGGCGCGGGCCTGCAGAAGATTCCCTGAGAGCTTGGCGCGGCGCTACCAGAACCGTGAAACCACAACCGAAAGGCTGGACATGAACATGCAAACGCCCCCGATCGTGTCGGCGCAGGAGTGGGAGGCCGCGCGCCAGCGGCTGCTGGTCAAAGAGAAAGAGATTTTCCGTGCCCGCGACGCGCTGGCGGCTCAGCGCCGTCGGATGCCGTGGCTGGCGGTGGACGAGCCGTACCAGTTCGACGGGCCCGAAGGCAGGGTGAGCCTGCTGGACCTGTTCCAGGGTCGGCGTCAGCTGGTCGTCTACCGGGCATTCCTGGAGCCCGGGGTGGACGGCTGGCCCGAGCATGCCTGCCGCGGCTGCTCCATGATCGCCGATCACATCGGCGACCTGGCGCACCTCAACGCCCGCAGCACCACGCTGGTGTTCGCCTCCCGCGCCGGCCAGCCCGACATCGAGCGGGTGAAGGCCCGGATGGGGTGGCGGATGCCGTGGTACACGATCACCGACGAGTTCGACCGCGACTTCGGGGTCGACGAGTGGCACGGCACCAACGCGTTCATCCGCGACGGCGAACGGGTGTTCCGCACTTACTTCATCAACAACCGCGGCGACGAGGCGCTGGGAACCACCTGGAGCTACCTGGACATGACCGCGCTTGGGCGCCAAGAGGATTGGGAAGACTCTCCGGACGGCTACCCGCAGGGCCCCGCGTATGCGTGGTGGAACTGGCACGACGCATACGGCGATCAGCCGGCGCAATGGTGGGAAGACCCCGAGCCGGGCGAGCACAATCCCAACGATCCCCGGCCATCGCGCCGCCGGTCATGAAAGGCTTACCCGCACGGGCGCTTCGGCGCCAGTTCCGGCGGGATAGGTGAGGTGGGCAATGCCGGCCGCCAGTGGCGATGATTTCGCGCAAGTCGCCGAGCGGTATCGACCCGAGTTGCGGGCGTACTGCTATCGCATGCTCGGATCCGTCGACGAGTGCGAGGATCTCGTGCAGGACACCTATTTGCGTGCGTGGCAGTCCTACGAGAGGTTCGAGGGCCGCTCCTCAGTGCGGTTGTGGCTCTACAAGATTGCGACGAACACGTACCTGAACACGTTGCAAACGCGCAAGCGGCGTCCACTTCCCTCCGGGCTGAGCGCCCCGGCCGACAGTGCGGCAACCCCGCTGGCCCCGGCGCAATCCGACATCCCGTGGTTGCAACCCGCCCCGGACAGCATGCTGTACGGCGCCACCGACGACCCCGCCGTGGTCGTGTCGCTGCGCAGTAGCGTCCGCCTGGCGTTTGTCGCTGCCCTGCAACATTTGTCGTCGTTGCAGCGCGCGGTTCTGGTGCTGCGCGACGTACTGGGTTGGCAGGCCGCCGAAGTCGCCGAGATATTGGAGACGTCCACGGCGGCCGTCAACAGCGCCTTGCAACGCGCGCGTGCACGATTGGCCGAGGCCGGCCCGATGTACGACGAGCTTGGCGAACCTACCGAACCCGAGCTGCGCGGCGTGCTCGACCGGTATATGGCGGCCTTCGAACACGCCAACGTCGACGAACTGGCGGAACTGCTTCGCGCCGACGTCGAGCTCGAAATGCCGCCCATCCCAACGTGGTTCACCGGACGGGATGCGGTGCGCGGATTCCTGGCCCGGGTGGTGCTGCATACACCGGATCTATGGCGGCTGGCCCTCACCCGCGCCAACGGCGACCCGGCGTTCGCCATGTACAGGCGAACGCCGGACGGTGCTTTTCAAGCCCACGGCCTGGACGTGGTGTCGCTGATCGGCGGCCGCATCTCACGCATCGTTGCCTTCAACGACGCGACGCTGGTCGCCAAGTTCGGGCTGCCCGAGACGTTCACGGCACCAAGGCGGTGAGGACCGGACCGTGTCCGACACCGATGACCTGCCCGTACTGGCCGAGGCGACTCGGTATCTGTTCGGCAGCCTCCTCCTGGTTCGCAAGGCCGACCTGTCGGCGCCGACGCCCTGCCCCGACTGGGACCTGCGTCGCCTGCTGTGTCATCTCCGCACCTCATTGGCGGATGTCACCGACGTCCTGGGGGCTCGCGACTTCGACCGAGGCCCCGAACCCGACGCAGCGGCCCACGCCGACCCCTCCGATCCCATAGCCGCGCTGCGAGCCGGGATCGTCGACTTTCTGCTCGCGTCGACCTCGCTGCCGGCGGCGGGCCGCCGGTGTGAGATCCGGGGCCACTCCCTTCCCGCCAAAATCGTTGTCTACGTTGGGGCGATCGAAATGGTGCTGCACTCGTGGGATATCGCCCAGGCATGCCGGACCGATCGCCCCATCCCCTCCAATGTTGCCTCGGCCCTGTTGTGGGTTTCGCCGCCCCTCGCTGAGGCCGGACTGGCCGGGCACGTGTTCGCCGAGCCGCTGGCGTCGCCCCCGACCGCCACGCCAAGTGACCAGCTACTTGCCCTGTTCGGCCGTCAACCGGGCCGTCGGTAGGTGCGGGCGTGGTTCGTCGCGCAGGCGCCCGCCTGGGCGCGACACGGGAACCCGGACCTGCCCCGCCGGGCCCCTAGACTGCGCGTATGGATTGCGGTACCCGCCACAACGCCGCGGCTTCACAAGGCATGCTTCTCATAGAGGACTGCCTGGACGCCGACGGCGGCGTCGCGTTGCCGCCGGGCACCACCCTGATATCTCTCATCGAGCGCAACATCGCCAATGTCGGTGACGCCGTGGCGTATCGCTATCTGGACTACGCCCGCACCGAAGGCCACACCTCCGAAGTGACCTGGGCCCAATTCGGGGTCCGGTTGCGGGCCATCGGGGCGCGGGTGCAGAAGTTCGCCGGCGAAGGCGACCGGGTGGCGATCTTGGCACCGCAGGGCATCGACTACGTCGCCGGCTTCTACGCCGCGATCAAAGCGGGCGCCATCGCGGTGCCGTTATTCGCACCCGAGCTGCCGGGTCACGCCGAACGGCTGGAGACCGCGCTTCGCGACTCCGATCCCGTCGCGGTCTTCACCACGGCGGCGGCGAAGGACGCGGTCGAGAACTTTCTGGCGAGCCTCCCGGACCTGCGGAAGCCGCACCTGATCGTCATCGATCAGATCCCCGACTCGGCGGGGGAGCTGTTCGTCCCCGTCGAACTGGACGTCGACCGCGTGTCGCATCTGCAGTACACCTCGGGTTCGACGCGGCCACCGGTCGGCGTGGAGATCACCCACCGGGCGGTCGGCACCAACCTCGTGCAGATGATCCTCTCGATCGACCTGCTGGACCGGAACACCCACGGCGTCAGCTGGTTACCGCTCTAACACGACATGGGCCTGTCGATGATCGGCTTTCCCGCGGTGTACGGCGGGCACTCCACCCTGATGTCGCCCACCGCCTTTGTCCGCAGGCCGCTGCGCTGGATCCACGCCCTGTCCGCCGGGTCGAGGGAGGGCCGGGTGGTGACCGCCGCGCCGAACTTCGCCTACGAGTGGACGGCGCAGCGTGGCCTGCCCGGGCCCGGTGACGCCGTCGACCTCAGCAATGTGGTGATGATCATCGGTTCCGAACCGGTCAGCATCGACGCGATCCGGACCTTCAACAAGGCCTTCGCCCCGTATGGGTTGCCGCGCACCGCCTTCAAGCCCTCGTACGGCATCGCGGAGGCGACCCTGCTGATCGCGACCATCGATTCCGCCGCCGAGGCATCCGTCGCATACCTCGACCGCGAACAATTGAGCGCCGGTCACGCGGTACGCGTCGGGGCGGACGCCCCCGACGCCGTGGCGCAGGTGTCCTGCGGCCGGGTCGCTCGCAGCCTATGGGCGGTCATTGTCGACCCCGACACGGGATCCGAGCTGCCCGACGGTGACGTCGGCGAGATCTGGTTGCAGGGCACCAATGTGGGTCGCGGGTACTGGGGGCTGCCCGACGAGACCCGGCGGGCGTTCGGCGCCAAGCTGCAGACGCGGCTGGCGCAGGGCAGTCACGCCGAGGGCTCGACGGCCGAACGAACCTGGCTGCGCACCGGAGACCTGGGGGTGTACCTCGACGGCGAGCTTTACGTTACGGGCCGCATCGCCGACCTCATCACGATCGCGGGCCGCGACCACTACCCGCAAGACATCGAGGCCACCGCCGCGGAAGCCTCGCAGATGGTGCGGCGTGGATATGTGACCGCATTCTGCGTGCCAGCTGACGGCGAGCAACGCCTGGTGGTGATCGCCGAACGCGCCCCCGGTACCGGCCGCGACGATCCACACCCGGCGATCGAGGCGATCCGGAACGCGGTGTCGCGCCGGCATGGTGTGACGGTCTCCGACGTGCGTTTCCTGCCGGCCGGTGCCATCCCACGCACCACCAGCGGCAAACTGGCCCGCCGGGCCTGCCGCGCCGAATACCTCGGCGGCGCATTGGGCGTGCACTAGCGGGCGCGACTTGCCCTCGCCGGAAGGCGCAGTGGTGGCATCCTGGCGGTGTGGGTTTGCTAATCCGGTTGGCGGAGCTCCTGATCGTGATCCTGCCGCTGACGGGCATGGTCATCGCCGCGGTGAGGGCGTTCGGCGCCAACAGGCGCCGCACCGAGGAGCCCCCGGAATTCGATCGGGCGCGGACGGCCCAAGCCCCGAGCCTGCCCACCGACAGCAGCGTCAATAGCCAAGCGGCGCAATGGCGTTCGCTGCGACGCGTCATCGAGGAGCACGGCCGCACCGACGCCCGATGGCTCGAGTACGAACTCGACGTCGCCAAACTTCTCGACTTCCCGCTGATGACCGACATGCGGGATCCGCTGACGATCGGTTTCCACAGAGCCAAACTCCGAGCGGACTTCTTGCGCCCCGTCAAAGCCGAAGACCTCCTCGATGACCGGGAGGCGGCGGCGCAGTATCAAACCGCGGTCGAGGACTACGTGACCGCGTTCAACGTCGCCGAGGCCGAGGCGAAGCGCAAACGCCGCAGCGACTTCTCGCGGGAGGGACAGCAGCGGATTGCGCGCGCCCAGAGCCTGTTGCGGGTGGCGTCGGATCCCGCTGCGGCGCCGCAGGAACGCCAGAAAGCCTTCGACCTGGCCCGCAAAGAACTCGAGGGCCTCATCGTGTTGCCGTCCACGACACAGGCCAGCATCGAGCGCGGGATCTCCGGTCAGTTGGAGGGATAGCCCGCAAAGGCATTCGCCGTGCCACGATGGTCGAATGGCCGCCACCCCCGACCTGCCGGACGCGCAACTGACGGGGTATTCGGTCACCCCACCTGCGCTTCCCGGGCCAGTCACTTTCGAACAGCGCTGGGACGAGCTGACCTTCATCCATTGGCCGGTGCGGCCCGAGAGCGTCGAGGGCCTGTATCCGCCCGGGACCCGGCCGGACGTGTTCGCAGATGGCATGACCTATGTGGGACTGGTCCCGTTCGTACTGAGCGGCACCAAAGTCGGCACCGCACTGCCGCTGCCGTATTTCGGCGGCTTCGCGGAGACCAACGTCCGGCTCTATTCGATCGATGACGCCGGCCGGCACGGCGTTTTGTTCCGATCGCTGGAAACGGCTCGCCTGGCGATCGTGCCCGTGATCCGGCTCGGCCTCGGCGTGCCCTACGCCTGGTCGAAGATGCGGGTGACGCGCCGCGGCGACCACATCACGTATGACAGCGTGCGCCGCTGGCCCGGGCGCGGCCTGCGCAGCCGGGTGACGATCGCCATCGGTGACGCGGTTGAGCCGACGGCACTGGAGGTCTGGCTTACCGCCCGCTGGGGGGCGCATACGCGCAGGGCCGGCCGGACCTGGTGGGTGCCGAACGAGCACGCGCCGTGGCCGCTGCGCGCGGCCGAGATCGTCGAGCTGAGCGACGAGCTGGTGGCCGCGAGCGCGGTACGGCCCGCCGGCGAGCGCCTCCGGGCTTTGTTTTCGCCCGGCGTACGAACCCGCTTCGGTCCCCGCTGCGTCGTCGGATGACCGCGCGGTCAGGGGCAGGAGTAGCCGCCGTCGATGACGATGTCGGAGCCGGTCATGTAGGTGGACGCCTCACTCGCCAGGTACAGGTATAGGCCGGTGAGTTCTTCGGGCCGACCCAAGCGGCCCATCGGTATTTTCGGTTCCCACAGCGCGTGGAGGTCGGCGTAAGGCTCGACGAGCTCGGTGAGGATGTAACCCGGACTGACGCTGTTGACCCTGATCTTGTGCGGCGCGAACTCGACAGCCATGGCCTTGGTCAGGTGAATGACCGCCGCCTTGGAGGCGCAGTAGTGGCCCACCTGCTGCGGGATGTTGACGATGTGGCCGGACATGGAAGCGGTGTTGATGATGACCCCGCCCTGTCCTTGCCGCACCATCGCCCGGGCCGCCGCCTGGGCGGTGAGGAAGACGCCGGTCACATTGGTGTCCTGGATGCGCTGAAATTCTTCCAGCGGCATCTCCAGCATCGGGGTGAGGGTGATGATCCCGGCGTTGCAGACCGCAATGTCGATGCCGCCCAACTCCGCGGTCACCCGGTCCAGCATGCCGTCGACCTGGTCGGGTCGGGTCACGTCGCAGCAGACGGGCACCACCCTGCCGCCCGCCGCGGTGAGCTCTTCGGCGACCTCCGTCAAAACTTCGGAATGCCTTGCCGCGATTGCCACTTCGGCACCGGCTTGAACGTAGGCCAGCGCCACCTTCTTGCCGATGCCGCTGGACGCCCCGGTCACCAGAGCCCTCTTGCCGTGCAATTGAAACAGGTCCAGCACACTCATTGGATATCCCCATTCAGAAGCGTCGCCTTCGACTTCAACCACGTTCTAGTCTGTCCGCTATGGGCAAATTCACCAGGGCCGAAATCGGGCGAGCAGTCGAAAACTACACGACCGTCGTCGAGGGGTGCAGCTCCTCGGGCGACTGGCGACCTTTCGCGGATCTCTTTACCCAGGACGTCGTCTACACCGAGCATCACTATGGCGTCTTTCACGGCCGGGAGGCGGTGCGGGACTGGATCGTCGCGGTGATGACCCCGTTCCCGCACATGCGTTTTCCCAATGACTGGATTGCCTACGACGACGACAACGACGCCGTCGTCGTGATGATCAAGAATCTGCTCGACCACCCGACCGACCCGAACGGCGAGCCGTTCTGGTTCCCGAACTGGACTCGGCTCGTCTACGCCGGTGACGGCCTGTTCTCCAGCGAGGAAGACATCTACAATCCCAACCGCGACGCGCCCCGGACTATCGCCGCCTGGATGCAGGCCGGCGGCCAGCTCGCCTCGACCGAGATCCTGCAGCCCAACGCTTAGCGCGGAGCTAATCGCCCGAATCCCCTTGGGCCGCGACGAACGCCAGGGCCTCGCGGAGAAGCGAGGACCAGGTTTGGGAGCGGCCAGAGTCGATGGAGGCCCATTCCCGAAAGAGCCGGCCCGAGGGCGCGAATGGCTCGGCCTCACCGGATTCGATGAGTTCGTTCACCCTGGCTGTGGGCAGCTTGACGATGAGGGCGGCGCTCCGCCGGTCGAACGAGGCAAAGAAGCGGCCGCTGGCACGCAGGCAGGGAAGGCCCATCATTGTCGAGCGGGTGACCGTGGCGGCGGTCAACAGCGGTTCGGCGAACGCCCAGAAGCTAGTTTCGGTGAACTTGTCGCTCACCGATGGAGCTCCTCGCGACTTGGCACCCGGCGGTCGGCCCATGGATCGGCGCCGGCGTCGTCACCCTCGGCGGTGCGGCGAAGCCGGTCGAGGTAGTGAGCCCAACCGCCGTCGTGAGCGTCCGCGGCGCCATCTTCGAGACCACGATGCACCAGTTTGACAACCGTGGTGCCATCCGGTTGCGCAATGAGATCGATCTCGACGGTGGTTGAGCCGGGCGGGATCCCGACGTCGGCCCGCTCCCAGCCGTAGGTGAACACGATCCGTCGCGGCGGCTCGACCTCGACGTAGCGGCCGGACACGGTGTCGCCGTTGGGATGTGTCCAGCGGACGACGCCGCCCGGCGTGGCGTCGAGGATTGCGTCCTCGGCCATCCATCGCCCGAATTGCAGCGGGTCGGTGAACAATTCGAAGACACGCTCGGCGGGGGCGCGCACCACGAGCTGCTGGATCACCAACTTCATAGCGAGTCGCTCTCCGCGGCCGCGCGCAGCCGTTGCAGCGGCGCGGCCCAGAAGTCGTCCAGCAGCGCCGCCACCTCCGCGACCCGGGCCAGGTCGGCGCGATACAGCCGCCGGGTCGCATCGACACGCACGCCGATCAATCCCGCGTCGCGCAGGACCTTGAGGTGCTGGCTCGCAGCCGATTTCGACAGACCCGCCGCCTCGGCGAGCGCGGATGCGGGTCGCTCTTGGTCCCATACCAAACGCAGCATGGTCCGACGGCCGGGGTGGGCCAGCGCCCTGATCGCGGCCTCAACGGCCGGCTCGGTCACGGTGTGCGGCCCATGGCCGCCAGCAGCCGATCCTGCGCCGGCGCGCCCTCACCGAGCACGACCTCCGGACCGACTATCCCGGCTTCCCGTCCGCGTCTTGGCATTTCGGGTAGGAACATCGCGGTGCAGGCCTCCACCAGGGTCGTGTCGAGGCGTTCACCCTGAGCCGTCGCGCGGGCCAGGTCCCAGGTGTGGATCAGCACGTCCATGAACGTGCCGGCGACGGCGTCCGCCACCGACCACTCGAAGCCGAGCGGTGAGACACACACGCGCTCCATCGCGCCGGGCAATTCCAGGGCGGTCAGGACGCGGTCCACACACGTTCGGTATTTGGTGCCGGGCGCACCCGGCCCGGCTGCCTCCACACCCGTTGCCGCTGCGAGCAGGTAGTCGGCGCCGCCGACCAGATGATCGATCAGGTGCTGCACCGTCCACTCTGAGCAGGGCGTCGGCAAGCCGAGTTGGTCGTGTCCGACCGCCTCCACGACTGCCACGGCTCGATCTGTCGCGGCGCGGTACAGCAGCAGGGGAGCGGGCAGACCGGTGTTAAGCATCTCCTAAATTTAGGGGTCGCTAAACAATCCTGTCAAGTCGTGTGGTCCCGTCGCGTCCGGTGCCGCGACATCACCGACCCCGCAAGTTAGCGCATGCGCTATCGGTTTTCGGAGTCGCATCATGCCTTGCTGGACGGGACCGAAGTGGCGGGTGCGGCCCGCCTGCGTCGGCGCGACCGGACCCCCGCCAGCGCCTGCTCCCACGCGAGCATCGTGGTGGCCTTCAGGTTGGCCGGCTTGGCGCTGTCCTTCGACAACAGCGCGGTGGCAGCGGCTTTCGTGGTCGCGGACGCTTTTGACATGTGGCCGGAATCGAACGGTGGCTGCGGGTCGTACTCGATCGCGAGCTGGATCGCCTTCGCGCGGCCTTCGCCGCCGATCTGGCCCGCCAGCCAGAGCGCGAGGTCGAGTCCCGCGGACACGCCCGCACTGGTAACGATGTTGTCCTCGTGCACGATCCGCTCGTCGGCGACGGGGGTGGCGCCGAATCCCTTCAACAGCGGGATGGCCAGCCAGTGCGACGTCGCGCGCCGCCCCTTGAGCAGGCCGGCTGCCGCCAGGATCACCGACCCCGAACACACCGACGTCGTCCAGCTCGCGGTCCGGTGGGCCCGACGCAGCCACTCGAGCAGCGCCTCGTCGCGTGCGTGCACCGGGGTCGACGGGCCTCCGGGCACCAGAATCACGTCGGGGGAAGGGGTTTCGGCCAACGAATGGGTGGCGCCGATGACCAGTACTCCGGAGTCGGCGGTGATCGGTCCGGATTCGTGCCACACGAATCTCACCTCGGCGTCCGGCAGGTTTCGCAGCACCTCATAGGGGCCGATCAGGTCCAGCGCGGTGAATCCGGGGTAGGCCACGATTGCGATCTGGGTCTGGGACATCGGGGGGTTCCTTTTCTGATCAGGCGAAAGCCTTGCGGTATTGGTCCGGGGAGATACCGACGCGACGAATGAAGTTGCGTCGCATGGTTTCCGCGGTGCCGAAGCCGCACCGGGTGGCGATGGCGACGACGGTGTCGTCGGTCTCCTCCAACTGCCGGCGCGCGGCTTCGGTGCGGATGCGCTCGACGTAGTGGCCGGGCGCCTCACCGACCTCGTCGGTGAACACCCGCGTGAAATGGCGCGGGCTCATCGCCGCGCGGCGGGCCAGGTCGCCGACGCTGTGCTGCGCGCCAGGTTCGGCCTCGATAGCCTCCTGCACCTGGCGGACCGAGGTGCGTTTGGCGCGCGGCAGCCACACCGGCGCCGCGAATTGTGTCTGCCCGCCTGGGCGCCGCAAATACAGGACGAGCCAGCGCGCGACCGTCTGCGCGACCTCCGTGCCGTGGTCGTCCTCGACCAGGGCGAGCGCGAGGTCGATTCCCGCGGTGACGCCCGCGGCCGTCCAGACCGTGTCCGAGCTGCGGACATAGATCGGGTCGGGATCGACGTCGACGGCGGGGAACTCGCGGGCCAAACGCCCGGCGAACGCCCAGTGCGTGGTCACCCGCCGGCCGTCCAGCAGCCCCGCTTCGGCGGCCAGGAACGCGCCCGTGCAGACGGTGACGACGCGGCGGGCATTTCCGGTGACCCTCTTGATCCAGCCCACCAACTCGGGATCGGATCGTGCCGCGTCGACACCGCCGCCGCCGGGCAGCACGACGGTGTCGATGGGTTCGCTCGGGTCGGGCAGCGGCGTCGCGAGGAAGGCCAGCCCGGTGGCGGTGGTCACCGGCTGGCCGTCCACCGACGACATGACGACGTCGTACCCGCCGCCGGTCAGCAGCGATGCACCGCTGAACACGTCGTGGGGTCCCACCACATCGAGCGCCTGAACGCCCGGAAAGCCGACGATCACCACACTGCGAGCCATGGATTCAGTCTTGGCCAGCGGGCCGGTGGCGTCTACGTCGGGTACCCCACGAATTAGGACATGTGGACCTGACCCAAGGCGGCCCCGCCGGCCTTGGCAGACTGTGGCCATGGCACAGATAACCTTGCGTGGAAACCCGATCAACACCGTGGGCGAGCTTCCTGCCGTCGGATCTCCGGCCCCGGCCTTCAATTTGACCGGCACGGACTTGGGCGCGGTCAGCGCCGACCAGTACAGCGGTAAGCCCGTGGTGCTGAACATCTTTCCGTCCATCGACACACCGGTGTGCGCGACCAGCGTCAGGACCTTCAACCAGCGTGCCGCCGCGACCGGTGCGTCCGTGTTGTGCGTGTCGAACGATCTGCCGTTCGCGCAGGCGCGGTTCTGCGGCGCGGAGGGGATCGAGAATGTCAAGACGGGCTCGGCGTTCCGGGACAGCTTCGGCAAGGACTACGGCGTCAGCATCGTCGACGGCCCCATGGCCGGGCTGCTCGCCCGGGCGGTCGTCGTGATCGGCGCCGACGGCAACGTCGCCTACACGGAGTTGGTGCCGGAGATCGCGCAGGAGCCGGACTACGACGCGGCACTGGCGGCGGTGGGCTGACACCGTCCGTTTGCGGCGCAACACGGCCCACCGCTCTGAGCTGCTGTATCGCCGGTATCGCCGCCATTGTGTGTTAGCCTGGCGATCCGATCACGATCGTCAATCGCCGGAATGGCGGCTGAGCAATGACCAACATTGTCGAGCGGGCGGCGGCGGGCACGCTCGCAACTGCGCTCCTCCTGACCGCGTGTTCCGCGAAGGCGACGGTCAAACCCGACGGCGCGGCCCAATCCGTCGTCGGTGTCGTCTCGAGCCAGACAGGCTTTCATCCGACCGACGTGAGCTGCCCGTCGGGCGTGGAAGCCAAGGCCGGCCAGGAGTAGGACTGCCACTTCACCGGCCCGGAGGGCAAGCCGTACACCGCGCACATGCGCATCACCAAGGTTGACGGTGAGCGGGTCGACTTCGACGTCAGAAGCCGTCCGTCGTAACCGGCCCCGGCTGATCGCCCGTGGCGGCCAGCGCCCGGCGCCGCCCCTCCTTCGCCGAAAGATGTTGAGGTTTCGATCTTTCGACGGCCGGGGTGCGGATCACGCGCATCGTCCGTTTCCCGTCGGGGGAGCAGCACCGCCTGCTTGAGGTTGACGTGCACCGCTGACTCCGCCGAGGCCTTCAGCCGCGCGGGTCGATCAGGTCACGGAAGCTTGCCGCGGGGTAGACCGTGGCGCCCAGGGCTGCGACCCGACTGGCCAGCCCCTTGTCCGATGTCACGACCCGAATCTCCTGCGGCCGGGCGTCCGCTTCCACCAGCCGGACGATCTGGTCGTCGGCCGAATTGGCGGCCGCCTTCGGGGCATACGCGATCTCGATCACCGATGAGGTGATCGCGGTTGCCGGCGGTCGCTCAAACACCACGGTCACGTCTTCGCCTTGCACTGATGCCCATCGGTCGAGCTTTTCCACCAGCGCGACCATGGCCCGGCCGCGGTCCTTCCACCAACCGTCGGGGCGACTCCCGATCACGTTCATGCCGTCGACGATCCAGCGCACAAAGACACGGTAGGGCATACCAGTTCCGGCTTATGAAAGGGCTTGCGTGGCGGCCGTTTCGTAAACACCAAAACGAGACTGAACACGCCGCGCCACAACAAGAGCGCGGCGATCGGCATCGGGCGTGGTGGTCGCCGAGGCCTTGCCACCGTATTGTTTGTCGAGCAATGCGCGGCGTCTACGGTATGGCAGCGCGAAAAAGGCTGATGCCGTCGCACCGTAATCGATGATGGGAAACGACAATGACGTCGATAGCCGACACGGATGATCGGGTGGTTTCGCTGGCCCGCGGCATGCGCGACCTTGTGCAGGCCGAAGCCGCCGAGTCCGAGCGGGCGCGCACGCTCACCTCGCCGATCGTCGACGAGATGTGGGCCAGCGGGCTGATGTCCGCGTTCAACCCCGTCGCGGCCGGCGGCGTCGAGCCATCGTTTGCCGAGATGATCGAAACCTGGATCGAAATGGCTTGGCAGGACGGGTCGTTCGGGTGGATCGGCATCGCCAACCTGCCGTCGTCGTTCGCCGCCTCGGCGTATCTGCCCGACGAGGGTTTCGCGGAGGTGTTCACCGCCCACGACAACCACGTGACCCTGGGCGGCCAGTTCTTTCCGAACGGACAGGGCGCCGCGGTGGACGGCGGCTATCTGGTGAACGGGTCGTGGAACTTCGGCTCGGGCATCGGCCACTCGCAATACATCGCCGCCGGGTTCCTGCCGATGGACGACGGCGAGATGCGTTGGATCAGCGAGGGCTTCCCGGAAATGCGTGTAGCCGTAATCCCGCGCGACCAGATCAGCTTCGACGACGGCTGGTACGTGCAGGGGCTCAAGGGAACTGGCTCCTATGACTACAGCGCGCAGGACGTATTCGTGCCCTCCAGCCGCAGCTTCGAGCTGTTCGTCCGGCAGCCGTACCGCGGCACGTCGCCGGCCACGCGCATGGGGCTGATGCCCGTCACCGCCGCCGGTCACGCCTCGTGGGCGTTGGGTGTTTCCAAAAGCATGCTCGACGACGTCCAGGAACTGGCCGCGACGAAGTTCCGGATGAGCGACATGGCGTCCCTTGCCAGCCGCCCGACCTTCCAGAAGGGGCTGGCACACCACCGGGCGGCCTGGCGCGCCGCCCGCCTCCTGGTGCTCGACGCGTTCACCACCGCCGAGGCCGCCGTTGCCGCGGGCGAAGACCTGACATCGGCCCTGCGCGCCGACATGCGGGTCGCCGCCGTCTATGCCACCGACACGGCCCGGGGCTGCGCCGAGTGGGCCCATCTGGTGGCGGGCACCAGCTCGATCCGCGAGGGCAGCCGCCTGGAGCGCGCGTTCCGCGACATTTACACCGGAACCCAGCACGCCTTCATCAGCGAGAAGGTGGCCATCGACGTGGCGCAGATCTGGCTGGGCATCATCGACGACCAGCCGGGGCTGTAGCAGGCGCTCACCCGGTTGCGGCTTGCCGGGATTGTCACCGTCGCTCTCGTCTTGGTCCTCGTGACGTCGACCGATCGCGATCCGATGGCGGCGGCGGCCGGGTTGATCGACGTCGATTCCATGTGCAGAGTGCTCCTGTCACGCCGCGGCACCAACTGCCGAGCACAATGCGCGAAAGTCGGGGTACCCCGCGGGGTAGGGACCACCGGCCCTCCTTACTATCAGCGCATGCGCGGATCCAAGATCCTGATCACCGGCCCGACCGGTCAATTGGCCACTCCCATCGCCCTGGCGCTCGCGGCCGACAACGAGGTGTGGGGGGTCGCCCGCTTCACGAATCCCGCGGCGCGAGAAGGCCTCGAAAATGCGGGGATTCGGTGCCAGACGGTCAACCTGGCAGCCGAGGACTTCACCGGTCTCCCAAGTGATTTCGATTACGTCCTCAACTTGGCGGTGGCCAAGAGCGGGGACTGGGACACGGACCTCGGGGCCAACGCCGAGTCCGTCGGCCTGCTGATGGCCCACTGCCGCGGTGCGAAGGCCTTCCTGCACTGCTCCTCGGCCGCCGTGTATGACCCGCCCGATGACGAACCCCGCACCGAGCGATCCGCCCTGGGTGACAACCACAAGTGTTTGTTCCCCACCTATTCGATCTCCAAGGTCGCGGGGGAAGTCGTCGCCCGGTCGATGGCGCGCATCCTCGACGTGCCCACCGTCATCGCCCGCCTCAACGTCCCGTACGGCGACAACGGCGGGTGGCCTTACTACCACATGGAGATGATGCTGGCCGGCATCCCGATCCCGGTCCCGCCCGGCGGACCGGCCCGCTACAACCCGATCCACGAGGACGACATCATCGCAACGCTGCCGAAGCTGCTCGACGCGGCATCGGTGCCGGCGACCACGGTCAACTGGTGTGGCGACCAGGCCGTCAGCCTCCAGGAGTGGTGCGGCTACCTCGGCTCGCTCGTCGGCAAGGAGCCCGTATTCGAGGCAAGCGAGCAGGCGCTGCGCGGCAATCCCACCGACGTGACCCGCATGCATGAGCTCATCGGCGGCACGACGGTCGACTGGCAGGACGGGCTGCGCCGGATGGCGGCGAAGTTCCACCCCGAGCTGGTCGGCACGTAGGGCCGGCCCCACTCACAGATGACCCAAGAGCCGTTCGGCGAACGCCTCGGGATGCTCCCGGTGCATGAAATGTCCGCCGGGGACCTCCTCGATGAGGTAGTCGTTCTCGAACATTCGCGCGGCGCCCCGGTAGTCGGATGGCTCGGCGATCGGGTCGTCCAGCCCCGCAAAGGCGACCACTGGCACCTTGATCTTCGCCTTCAGTGACGCGCTGGGTATGGGGGAGAGTTTGCGGTAGTAGCCGAAGGCCGCGTTCAAGCTCGCCGGGTTTGAGAAGCTCGCGCGGACCGCGTCGAACTCCCGGGGATCCGGGTTCCAGGTCGGGGACCAGCGCCGGCAAATGGCGGGCAGCGCCGCAAAGTCGTTGCGCGCGAATCGGTCCGCCGCTCCCGGCAACTTGTACGCCGCGAAGTGGCGGACGCCCCAGAGCTTCTTCGGCGACGGCCTCAGCGCCCCAGGGTGCGGAATGCCGACGACGAACAGCTTTTTGACTCGATCCGGCCCGAGTGCGGCCGCACCGTAGGCGGCCGCGGCTCCCCAGTCATGCCCGATGAGGATGGCCTCGCGGGCGCCGAGCGCTTCGATCAGCGCGAGCGGATCGCGCGCCAACGTTTCTTGATCGGCATCCCCGGCGGGCATCGCGCTGGGGTGATATCCGCGCATATACGGGCTGACCGCGCGGTAGCCCTGGGCGGCGAGGCGCGGGCGAAGATCGTCCCAGGTGTGCGCCGTGTCCGGGAACCCGTGCAGCAACAGGACGAGCGGCCCCGAGCCGTCCTCCAGGTAGGCGAATCTCAGCCCGTTGGCTTCGACGAAATGCATCTCATCTGCCATGGCCTGGGACACTACGCGCTTGCCGGAGTCGCGAACGAAGCGCCGGCCGCCGAAAGTGAAACTCACGACGCGACACGCCGAGAATGCGTCGCGCAGTTCACTTTCGGCGGTTAGGTCCGCTCAACGGGTTTGACGATGCGGGCCGCCGCCTCGACGGCGGCGGCGCGCCGGCGGGCGATAACCGTCGCGTCCGTGGTGACCGCCGCGGGATCGGGCCAGTTCGCCCACGCCAGGGCGATCGCAAAGAGAAAAACCAGCAGCTGCGGGGGTTGCCACGCCGGGTCGACGTGGCCGTCGGCTTGCGCCTGCTCCAGGGCGGCGATGGCGCGCTCGGGCGCGCGCTCCTCGTCGAATTCCGGAATGTCCAGCGGAAAGCCTTCCAACCGGGCCCACGTGATCATCCGAAGGTGTTCGGGCCGGCTCTGCGTCAGGTCGAAGATGCCGCCGACGAACTCGGGAACCGCATCGGGGCACAGCTCCACGGCGCGGAAAAATTCCGCGCCATCGGTGGCGACCACATCGCGGAACAGGGTCTCCTTGTCGCCGAAATGCGCGTACAGCCGTTCCTTGCTCGCATTGGCGGCGCGCGCGATGCGGTCGATGCGCGCCCCGGCCAAGCCGTACTTAGCGAACTCCGCGCGGGCGGCGGCAAGTATTTCGCCGCGCAGTTCGGTCTTCGTCCTCACAGGAATATCATAAGCAGACGAACTGGTTCGTTTGTTATGGTGGTTCGAGAACGGGTTGATGACAGGAGAAGGAGAGGCCGTGATGGCTACGACCGACGAGCTGGAGCAGGCAATTGCGACGATGCCGAGGGGTGGCCCTGAGGCGTCGTGGCTGGATCGTCGGTTCGAGACCGATGCGCTGGAGTACCTCGACCGTGACGACGTGGCGGACGAGGTCAAGCAGAAGGTCATCGGCATGCTCGACCGGATGGGCACGCTGACCAATCAGCATGAGAAGTACGCGCGCACGGCGCTGAGCGTCGTCGCCAACATCCCCAATCCGCGCATCCTGGAAATCGGCGCGGGCCACGGAAAGCTCTCCGCGCAGATCCTCAAGCTCCACCCGACCGCTACCGTCACCGTCAGCGACCTCGATCCGACCTCGGTGGCCAACATCGCCGCCGGGGAGCTGGGAAACCACCCGCGGGCGCGCACCCAGGTGATTGACGCGACGGCGATCGACGCCGCCGACAACAGCTACGACCTGGTGGTGTTCGCGCTGGCGTTCCACCACCTCCCGCCGGCGGTCGCCAGCCGCGCCGTCGCCGAGGCCACCCGCGTGGCCAAGCGGTTCCTCGTCATCGACCTCAAACGGCAGAGCCCGTTGGCGATGATGCTGTTTCCGGTAGTGGTGCTGCCGCTTCATCTGGTGCTGTTGCGATGGTCGTGGATTCAGCCGGGGCTGCACGACGGGTTCATCAGCGCGCTGCGTGCCTACAGCCCGTCGGCGATGGAGGCCCTGGGCCGCGCCGCCGATCCACAGATGAACATCGAGATGCTGCCCAGTCCGACGCGGCTCGGGCCGCCTTCGCTCACCGTCGTGTTCTCCCGCCCGGGCGCAGACGACCGTGGCTGACAACACAGACCTGGCCACGATCATGGAGCCAAGCGCGCGGGTGCGGACACTGCGGCGGGCTCTCGATGCGGTGAGCGACCGGCTCCGTCCCCTTGCCGACCTCTCTCGGCCCCATGTTGACGGTGTCGAGCACTTACCCGTCGACCCGCGGTTCTTGTTGGCGGGCAACCACACTCAGTTCGGCTCCGAGGTCTTCTTGATCTCCGATACGGTGCGACGCGCGATCGGGACCCGGGTGCGGCCACTGGCCGACCGGAATTTCGGGCGCATGCGTGGGTTGCCCGGTGACCTGATGGCGGCGTACGGCGCAGTGGTCGGCGCGCCGGAGACCGCGCGCGAACTCATGCGCAACGACGAGACCATCCTGGTGTTCCCGGGGGGCGGCCGCGAGATCGCCAAGTTCAAAGGCGAGGAGTACCGGCTGCGCTGGCAGGGGCGCACGGGATTCGCGCGGCTGTCGGTGGAGAACGGCTACCCGATCGTGCCTGCCGGTCTCGTCGGCGGCGACGAAGTCTATCGCAGCTTGACCACCCGCGACAGCGCCTACGGACGGTTCAGTGAGGCGTTGGGCCGTAGGTTGAACGGGCGCCCGGACATGGCGATGCCATTGTTGCGGGGAATCGGGCCAACCCTGATTCCTCGACCGCAGCGCATGTACCTTCGGTTCGGCCCACCGATCGATACCAGCAGACCGCTGGGTGTCACAGAGCAGGAGTGGGTGGACATCGTCAAGGACCAAACGCAACGGGCGCTGGAGAAGATCCTGGGTGACCTGCGGCGGCTGCGCGCCACCGATCCGTATCGCGGCCTCAATCCGCTGGCGTGGCGGCGGGCGACAACACCGTAAGCGCCCTGCGCGAAGGGCCTTGCGCCGCTATGGATTCGGCGGGGCCGGCCCGGCGCTGGGCAAGTCCCGCCGATCGTGGCAGCATCGCCTAGATGACCAGTAGCTCCGCCGCGCAGCAGCTGCGCGACCTCGCGCTGCTGCGTCGCGTCCGCGACCGGATCGACCGGGACTACGCGCAGCCGCTGGACGTCGAGGCGCTCGCCCGCGGTGTGCACCTGTCGGCCGGGCACCTCAGCCGCGAATTCCGTCGCGCCTACGGCGAATCGCCCTACTCGTACCTGATGACGCGGCGCATCGAGCGTGCGATGGCGCTGTTGCGCCGCGGCGACCTCAGCGTCACCGAGGTTTGCTTCGCGGTCGGCTGCGCATCGCTGGGCACGTTCAGCACTCGGTTCACCGAATTGGTCGGCATGCCGCCCAGCGCGTATCGGCGCCAGGCGGCCGACGCGACCACGGGGATAGCACCGTGCGTCGCAAAGCAGGTGACCAGACCGATCAGGAATCGAGAAGCGCCGGTCACCGGGCCGCCCCTAGCCTGACGCCATGGACATCACGATTCATTCGAGCTTTCTCCCGCATGACGACCCGGAAGCCTCCCTGGCCTTCTATCGGGACACCCTCGGCTTCGAGGTCCGCCTCGACGTCGGGGAGGGCAAGATGCGCTGGATCACGGTGGGGCCGCCGAGCCAGCCCGACACGTCCATCGTGCTCAACCCACCGGCCGCCAACCCGGGCATCACCGACGACGAGCGCCGCACCATCGCCGAGATGATGGCCAAGGGCACCTACGCGATGATCCTGCTGGCCACCAAGGACCTCGACGGCGCCTTCGAGCGGCTGCAGGCCGCCGACGCCGAAATCGTCCAGGAGCCGACCGAGCAGCCATACGGGCTCCGCGACTGCGCCGTGCGCGATCCCGCGGGGAACCTGATCCGCATCCAGCAAGTGCGATGAGTGCCCGCAACGGAAAAGTCCCGAGCCCCAAGCGGGTTCGGGACGTCTCCACTGCGGCGTGCCGGGTTCAAGACCCCTTGGAATAGCGGGTCAGGAATCCGACGGCCGCGACACCCGCGACGGCACCGATCGCGCCCCACAGCACGACCTGGAAAACCATCGAGCCGAAGAACCAACCGAACGTCAGTCCGAGGTAGAGCACCCAGATCAGGCGGAAGAGGCTCCAGGCCGCAACCAGGCCGGTGCTGATCCCGATGTACAGGCTGCGCTGGCGGTCGACGCGGTTGATCTGCTCTTCGATGCTGGTGGGTACGAGCTTCATTTCTGACTTCCTTTCATATGGCGCCGCCTCGGTGGCGTCGTCGTTGCGGTAAGTACAGAGCGCGGGATTGGCTACCGATCCCAACAACGTCGGCCCCACGCTGGCGTCAGGAGGCGGCCGAGGTCTCGGCGTTGTCGCCGACGGGATGGTTCATCTCGGCCTGGAACCGGCGATACCTTTCGGCGCGCCCGGGCCGGCGCCGCACCACCAGCCAGCCGGCGGCGAGTACCAGGAACCACAGCGGAAACCACGCCAGGGCGATCGCGGTTTCGCGTTCGGTGCACAGCGTCCAGATCACGAACGCGAAAAAGCCCAGGATGGCCCAGCACATCGCCACGCCGGCGGGCATCTTGTATGACGAGTCGGCATGCCGTTGCGCGTGCCGGCGCCGGTAGACGAGGTAGCTGACGACGATCACCGCCCACACGAACATGAACAACAGCGAGGCGATGGTGGTCACGAGCGTGAACGCCCCGATCACGGAACCGCCGACGTAGAGCAGCGGAATGGACATCAGCAGTAGCGCGGCCGTGAGAAAGAGAGCGACCGAGGGCACGCCGCCGCGGTTCAGTCGCCCAAAGGGCGCCGGAGCGCTTCCTTTGTCGGCCAGACCGAACAGCATGCGGCCGGTCGAGAAGACCCCGGAGTTGGCCGAGGAGGCGGCCGCGGTGGTCACCACGAAGTTGACGATCGAGGCCGCGGCGGCAAGTCCCGCCAGGGCGAACATCGTCACGAACGGGGACTGGCCGACGGCGAAGTGCCGCCACGGGACGACGGCGAGGATTGCCAGCAGCGCACCGATGTAGAAGATCGCCACCCGAAGCGGAACGGCATTGATCGCGCGGGGGAGGGTGCGGCGCGGGTCCGCCGTTTCAGCCGCCGCGGCGCCGACGAGTTCCACACCCACGAAAGCGAAGAATGCGATCTGGAACCCACCGACCACGCCCATGAACCCCGTCGCGAAGAATCCGCCGTCGTTCCAGAGGTTTTCAACCGTGGCCCGATTGCCTTGCGGGGAAACAAAATTGGTCGCCACGAGCACGGCACCCACGACGATGAGGCACACGATCGCCGCGACCTTGATCAGGGCGAACCAGAACTCCATCTCACCGAAGTTGCGGACGCTGAACAAGTTGAACCCGAGGATCACACAGCCCGTCACAAGCGCGGGCAGCCACGCGGGCACGTCGGGCCACCAGAACTTCGAGTAGCCGGAGATCGCAACGATCTCCGCGATGCCCGTGACGATCCAGGCGAACCAGTACGACCAGCCGACGAAAAAGCCCGCCGCGGGGCCCAACAGGTCGGCCGCAAAGTCGACGAACGACTTGTAGTTGAGGTTCGACAGCAGCAGTTCGCCCATCGCGCGCAGCACGAAGAACACGAAAAACCCGATGATCGCGTACACCAGCAATACCGCCGGGCCGGCGAGCGAGATTGTCTTTCCGCTTCCCATGAAAAGCCCGGTGCCGATGGCGCCGCCGATCGCGATCAACTGGATGTGACGGTTGGCAAGACCCCGGCGCAGTTGCGGGACAGCGTCAGCGGCGTCGGGACCGACGACATCGTTCGACATTGATGATGTCCTCGTCAGTTGGAAACCGTTGTTGCCCCGCGCTAGCCGTTGCCGACCTTGACCACAAGTTTGCCGACGTTCTTGCCGTCGAACAGCATGTTGATCGCCGTCGGCAGCTGCTCGAAGCCCTCGACGACCGTCTCCAGCGGTGTGAGCCTGCCCTCGGCGATCAGGCCGGTGATTTCGGAGATCGCCTCCGGCGCGCGCCCGAGGTGGTCGAGGACGATGAAGCCCTGCAGCGTCGCACGCTGGACGAGCAGATTGCTGAACGCGCGCGGTCCCGGCGGCGGATCGGCCGAGTTGTAGCCGGAGATCAGGCCGCAGAGCGCGATGCGGGCACCGATATTGAGCCGCGCGAAGACCGCGTCCATGATGTCGCCGCCGACGTTCTCGAAGTCAACGTCAACGCCATCGGGGGTCGCCGCGGCGAGCTGGGCCGCCCAGTCGTCGGCGCGGTGGTCGACGGCCGCGTCGAAACCGAGCTGCTCGGTGAGCAGGGCGCACTTCTCGGGTCCGCCGGCGATCCCGACGACACGTGCGCGGTCGGCCTTGGCGAGCTGCCCGGCGACCGACCCGACCGCACCCGCCGCGGCCGATACCACGACCGTCTCACCTTGCTTGGGCTTGCCGATGTCGCGGATGCCGATCCACGCGGTCAGCCCGGTGGTCCCCAGCGCACCCAGGTAGGCGCTCGGCGACATGCCCTCAGCGACGTCGACCGGTGTCACAAGTGACGCGTCCGAGACGACCGCGTACTCCTGCCAGCCGAGGAGGCCTTGCACGGTTTGCCCGACCGGGAAACGCGGATTCTTCGACGCGACCACCTCGCCCAGCCCGGCCGCGCGCATGACCTCGCCGATGCCCACCGGCGGCAGGTACGTGGGCGTGTCGTTGATCCACGTGCGATTGGTCGGGTCGACCGAGATCCAGTCGACGCGCACCAGCGCCTCGCCGTCTGCGAGCTCGGGCACAGGCTCCTCGCTCAGTTCGAAGGTGTTGGGGCCGATGCGTCCGGTGGGGCGTTCGCGCAGGAGGAAGCGGCGGTTTCGACCGGGCATAAGCGCACCGTACTGGACCGGCGCCGCGACAACAGCTATCCGTCGAGATCCGGTGGCTCTACCCTTCAACAAAGGGTCCGCCCGACGGAAGGTTTTGCGCGGTGAACATGGTGTCGCGAGTTGCCCTGATGCCGATCGCTGTAGTGATCGGAGGTTTGTCGCTCTCCGCACCGGCCGCCGCCGATCCGCCACCCACCCAGCAGATCACCGTCGTGGCCGTCGGGCCCAGCGGCGAAGCGATCAACGGTTACCGGGAGGCGCCCGCGGAGGGCAACGTCTTCACCGTCAGCGACTGCACGACACCGTCGCCGTCGGCGGTGGCCAACAACGTCTACTACTGTTCGCCGACCGCGGCCGGTGCCGGCACCTGCTGGCCGTCGACGCCCGGATCACTGCTGTGCGTTGACAATCCCTGGGACAAGCGAATGCATCGGGCGAGCTATGACGGTCCGCTCCCGCCCGTGCAGCCGACCGCCACCCCGGACCCGTTCGCGCTGACGCTCGACGACGGCACGCGTTGCCTGCTCCGCAACGGCGGCGCCTGGGGTGGGCGCGCCGACGGGTACGTCGGCGTCTACGGCTGCGGCGCGGGCGGCGGTGCCAACCCCGCGGTGCTGTGGCTGCCCAGCCAAGGCGCCGGGAGCTGCATCGACCGCTCATCATCGGTGTGGACGGTCAAAGTCGGTCAAATCGGCCAACCGGACACCGACTTTCCACCGCCCCAGACCCGCGCGGTGACCTCCGCGTGGCTGGCCGGAGGTAAGGCCGGTCAGTAGGGCGGTCACGTGGCTGCGCATCCGGTTGTGGTTAGGCACCGGTCGTTCGATCTGGTGCTGGGACCGATCAGCTCGCGGTGATGAACCCGACGTCGAAACGGTCAAGCGTCTTTGCCTGTGTCGAGGGCTGAAGGCGGCTCATAGCCCTGGAGCTCGGCAACGAGCTTGGCGACGACTCCCTGGAGGCGGTGATGGCCCGTTCACGTGCAAAGTTCCTGTGGTCAGGGCCGGGATCGAACCGGCGACCTTCTACATCATGCGTCCGCCGACGAGGACGCCTCCTCCGCGGGCCGTGATGCGTCCGCCGGAACGGGTGGCCAGTGATAGAGCCTTTCGGGTGTGATCCGCACGATCAGCCGCTCGGCTTCAGGCTCGGGAGGGGGCGTCGCACCGTCCATGTATCGGTCGTACATCTCGTACAGCAACGACTTCTGCGGGTCCTCGGTGATGTCGACGGTCCCTCGGATCTCGATATACCGCCCCGTGGTGGTATCCCGCACGAGCAGGCTTACCCGCGGGTCGCGCGTCATGTTGCGTGTCTTCAACCGTCCCTTGATGGTGCTGAAAAGCACCGTGTCACCGTCGCGCTTGACGAAGATGACTGACGATTGGGGTCGGCCATCGACATTCGATGTCGCAATTGTTGCGACGTGCGGGCCGTCGATCACCGCTCGCGCCACGCTATTGAGTTTTTCAGTCATCGGAGGTTTCCTTTCGCTCACAAGGCAATTGCCTCAGAGCAGGGTGCGTTGCGCGCACCCTGCTCTGAGTTAGACATTGTGTTTGGGCGCCGGCGGAGCTCATCGATTCAGCTGCTTCATCGCCTCGACCAGCTGCGGGTCGTCAGACTGGAGGCGGCCGGCTAACCCCGCGGTCTCCAGCGGGTAGTGGTTCATCAGGATCAGCGTCTCAGCGGTGTTAGCGATGCCGTCGTATGCCGCACCGATAGCGGTGAGGATCCTTTCGGCCATCTTTCGTTTGGCGTCGAGACTGGACAGTTCTGGTGCCTCGAGAAAACACACTGGTCTGATCGCCTCGGCACCCAGCCGCCCGTCCTGCGCGACGTTGTCGGCCTGGTATTCCCGCAGCCAGACTCGCACGTCGGGAATGTGATACGCGTCGTCGATCGCGGCGGTGAGGTCTTTCATCATCTTTTGCTTGGCGTCGTCGCGAATTCCTATCGGAGCTTCGACAAAGAACTGGGGCATGACTGGTCTCCTTGGTTTCGGTATTCAGGGCACGGCTTAGGCGGTCACCGTTGATCGCCTCGTAGCTCGCAAGTTGGACTCT
This sequence comes from Mycobacterium sp., assembly GCF_025965855.1. Taxonomy (GTDB): domain Bacteria; phylum Actinomycetota; class Actinomycetes; order Mycobacteriales; family Mycobacteriaceae; genus Mycobacterium. Next base: position 27,379 of record NZ_JAOPWB010000288.1, read on the forward strand.
ACTATGTGATGATTGGATTGTACAACTAGTCGATAGAACTTTCGTATCTCAGCTGGTAGGCTGGGCTGTCATGGTGGGAAGACGTAAGTACGAGGAGGGATGCGCGGTCTCGCATGCCCTCGATGTGATCGGCGAGCGCTGGGCACTGGTGGTCGTACGCGAGCTGTTACTCGGGCCGAAACGGTTCACTGACCTGCGCGCGGGCATGCCGGGCGCGAGCCCAGATGTCCTGGCGCAGCGACTGCGTGAGCTGAAGGAGGCCGGCGTCGTGCGCCAGCACAAGTTGCCACCACCGGCCGGCTCCCAGGTCTATGAGCTGACCGACTGGGGCGCCGAGCTCGAGCCGGTCGTCACCCACCTAGGCCGCTGGGGCAGCCGCTCTCCCTCGATGCCCTACGACGCTGACCGCAGCATCGATTCTCTCGTCCTGTCCTTCAAGGCATTGTTCGACCACACAGCCGCGCAAGGATTCAGCGCAACGATCACGCTTCGTCTCTGCGAGAACCACTTCAGCATTAAGATTGCCGACGGCCAACTCCACCTGACGCGCGGCGAGGCTGAACAGGCCGCCGCAAAACTGGAGACCGACCCACAGACCCTGGCCGCGCTGCTCTATCGCCGTCGTACCCTCGATGACGTCCTGCGCACCGGCGACATGACGATCTCTGGCGACAGCGGCGCCGTGGCACGGTTTCTTCAGCTCTTCCCGCTACCCGTACCAGCCAGCAATTCCTGAGCCCTGTCCGTCTGACCCGCCGACCGGCCAAACACCGACGCAGCACCGGAGCCGAACATCGGCGAAGCCCGCCGCCGTCCATCTCAGACGAATACGACGGAATCGATTCTCAATCGGGTTGTCGAGCCGCCGCGGAACCGGGTGTCGGTTGGTAGAGCGTGTTGTCGCGCAGCATGGCCCAAAGGACGTTGAGGCGCCGTCGGGCCAAATGCCAGGACAGCCTGGCGGTGGTGTTTGCCTTCGGCGCGTTTGCGGTCGCAGTGTGAGCCATGGCGCTAAACCTGCACGCTCTCAGCGCGGAACTGCGGACTAACAGGTGGTTCGTAGGATGCGGTGGTGGCCTATGGGCGATCGCGGTGCAGATTGTGTGGTCGTCACGGCTCCATCGCAAATACCATCGCCCATTACCTCCCTAAAACACACACCCCGCGGGCGAATATCGGCCAATCCTAACCGGCACCCACCACCGCCGCAGCTCACTCGCGAATGCTCCACCAACCCCTGCGCCGGTCTGGCAAGCCCAAGCAGATTGGCAATTTGCAACTACTGTCAGCCCCATGCACACCATTACCCATGTTTCGGACACGGCCCGCTGGACGGCACTGCACCGGGCCACCGAATCTGCCCGCCCTGACGCGCTTTTCAGCGACCCGCTCGCCGAGCGCCTCGCAGGTGAACACGGCCGCGCGATCGTCGCCAACGTCCCGCGCTCGACCCGCAACGGTTGGTGGCTCGTCGCGCGCACCAAGATCATCGAAGACGCCATCGCCGAAGCGATCGCCGCCGGCTGCGACCGGGTGCTGAACCTTGCCGCCGGTTTGGACACCCGGCCATACCGGTTGGAGCTCCCCCCGGAGTTCACGTGGGTGGAGGCGGATCTGCCGAAGTTGCTCGAGGAAAAGACGCAGCTGCTCGCCGACCAGACACCGCAGTGCCGATTGACCCGGGTTGCCGTCGACCTGGCCGACCCGCAAGCCCGGGACGCCTTCCTCGACGACGCGCTGGGGGGCGCGACCAAGGCGCTGGTGCTGACCGAGGGCCTGTTGATGTATCTGGAAGACAGCGATGTCGTCGCGCTTTCGGCGGCGATCAAGCGACCCGAGGTGGCCTGGTGGATGCTCGACTTCGCCGGTCCCGGCCTGAAAGCGATGATGAACAAGAAGATGGCCGGCATGCTGCAAAACGCGCCGTTCAAGTTCGCACCCGAGAACGGGGTGGCCTACTTCGAAGACCTCGGCTGGCGCACCGTCCAGGTGGAAGCGCTATTTGTTGCCGCCCACCGGTTCCGCCGGTTGCCGATATGGATGCGCCCGATGAACTGGCTGCCGCAACCGGACCCGCGGCACCCGGGCAGCAGAGTCTGGAGCGCGACCGCGCTTCTCACGCACTGACTACCAGACGCGTATCCAGTCGACGAGCATGTCGGCAGGATAGGTTCCCGGCCCGGGATCGCCGCCACCGGAACCGGCGACCGCAAGGTTGAACACCGGGAAGACGGTGTAGCCGGGGCCGTTGAACGGCCAGTCCGGTAGGGAGTTCGCCGGTACATCGAAGTACGGCTGAGCGCCGTCGACGTAGTCTTTCCAGAACCGGATTCCTGCCTCGTCCCACTGGGTGCGCCATGTGTGCCAGGCGCTGTCCACCGCGATGTTGTGGGTCTTCCATTCGCCGCCGTTCGCTTTGGCGTGAACGGTGGTGGCCGAGGGCCAGCTGCCGTTGCCGTACCACTCCATGACGTCGATCTCGCCTTGATCGTCATTACCCAGCCAGTAGGCGGGCCAGGCGCCGGCGGTCAGGCAGTTGAGCTTGATCCGGGCCTCCCAGATGTGGCCGACCCCGCCCCGCCACAGGCTTTGCACCTTGCCGCTGAAGTACGTGGGACCATCCTTCGCGGCGCGCAGGACGAGGTTGGAGTTGCCGTCGAGGAACACGTTGTGGCGATCGTCGCGGTACTGCCCGATGTTCTCGGGACGCTCCCAGTACGTCGGGTCCTTGATCGCCTCGCGGGCCTTGGCCACCGCCCACTTGGACGGATCGGGGGCCGAGCCGGCCGGGCCATCGAATTCGTCCTGGAAGATGTAGCTCCCGGCTTGGCCGCTGGGCGCGGCGGGCGGCGGCACCCCGGGCGCGTGTCGGGGCGGGTCGGCGCGGGCCTCGGGGACGGGCAGTGCGGCTGCGAGCACGCCGATCCCGGCCGTGAGCATCATGCGGCGGCGGTCCATCTGCGGCATAAGCAAGGCACGATAGCAGCCGGCGCCGTCCGGGCGCGAAACAGGAATCCAACGGCAATTCTGTCGGTGGCCGTCGCTAGGGTGTGGATCGGTGGGGCGGTGAGGTCTGGGTTACGCCGAAATTCACGGCTAATTCTCACCTTGGCGCGTGGTTTCGTCTCAGGATTGGCGGGGCATCCTGAATTACGAACCGATAACCACTGTTGGTGCTTTTTGCGATTTGCTCGGGAGGAGTTGGAATCGTGGCGAACGCATCGGGAGCGACGGTCATTTTCCTTCAGTCCCATCCGGCATGGGCCGCCGCTCGGCGACGAGACCGTGAGCGCCGCGACGCGATGCGCCGCCATCCTTCTTTTCTCGCCCGGCGGCGCGGCGCAGCGCCGGCCGGCCAGGTTACCCGCGACTTCAAGGTGTACTCGAGCACCGACACCCCGGCCTGAACCCCGCTGGGGGATGCGGTGGAGAATCAGATGCTGTCCCGGCGCGACAACTAATTACCGAGCCTATTTTCCGGCAGTCCAGAATTTTGCTCCGCCGTTTTGAACCGCGAAAGTGCAAGTACCGACGCCGCTTCTCGGAAATGCGTCGGCAGTTGCACTTTCGCGGCTTGGGGCAGAGCCGCCCGTTAGCCCGAATCCCTTTGCAACACAGGCCATTAGCATCGGCTGCGCAACGGCCGATACCCCGGCATAATTCCTCGCGTGGCAGACACCCGCAGGACGAAGGCGCTCGCGCACCCAGCCCCGCCGCACAGCGCACTTCTGCACGAGCTGGAGCGCGACATCGAGGCCCACAATCCCGGCGTGACCGACGTCAACGTGGTGAGCGCGACGGACACGGGCCAGGCCGACAAGGGCCACAAGCCGGTGCGCCACTGGTATCAGGTCACGTACGAAGCCTGAAATCGCGACCGGCGTGACAGCCGACAAGCGGTGACATGGCCAACGCCCCTCAGCACGTCCCGGTGATCATCGGCAACAGGTATTGGCGCACGTAGGCGCGGGTGTCCTCGATGGTGGCGAGGTTGATGCTGGTGTGCGGGGTAACGATGAAGGACAGCGTGAGTCGGGTGTGCAGCTCGGCGACGGTGCGTAGATGGTGCTCCTGCCCGGGCGTGGTGCTCGCCGTGCCGTAAAGCTCGGTCCTCAGCTCCACGGCCGCCTGGTCGGTGGCGAAGTCGAGGATGGGGCCGGCATCGACGGTCAGGCTCGGCAGGATGGTCTCAGGCTCGGTACGGAGCAATTTCTTCAGTAGCACGTGTTCCCGCAGGAATGTCACGGTGAACACCGTGCCGTAAACCAGGCGATCTTCCAGTGTGGTGGCGTGCGAGCAGGCTTGTGCGTGGCCATCGAAGTAACGGCGGGCTTCGCCGAGAACAACGGCATCGATCAGGGCGGCTTTGGTGGGGAACCGGCGGTACAGCGTCGCGCGTCCCACCCCACTGCGCCGTGCGACATCTTCCATCGTGATGCGGCGCATTCCGACGAGTTCGGCCTGCTCGACGGTGGCATCCAAGATGCGGCTGGTGATGTCGTCGGGTTGGTGCAGTTGGGCGAGCACGGAAGGCTCCGGCGCAGTGAGGCGCCGCACGAAGTCCGCCGTTCGGCTCGTCGTCACGTGGTTCTCCTTGCCGGCTCAGGGGGTAGGTCGTATCGTAGCGATTGATACGTGAGAGACATCATACGTCTATTTGTATCGCAGGTGCGGTAGATGGGCTTTGCTGTAGGGGGTCGTTATGGGCGTTGGCTTGTGGGCCCGATGGGTGGCCATGCATGGCGTGCCTCGGGCGTTCATGAGAATCCAAGCGTTGCGCGGCGATCCGCTGGCCCGGCTGATCGCCAGTCACGGACGCGGCGGCGATCCCTACCCGCTGATGGAAGAGATCCGCGTGCGTGGACCGCTGGTGCGCACACCGTTCACCTGGGTGAGCGTCGATCACCGCATATGTCGAGAAATATTGCGCGACAAACGTTTCGGCGTGACGGCAACGTCCGCCATGGACCTCCCACGCCCCCTGCGGACGCTGATCTCTAAGACCGACGACGAAGTCGTGGCCAATCCTGTCGAACCACCCGCCATGGTCGTCGTCGATCCGCCCGAGCACACCCGATATCGACAGGCGGTGGCACAAAGCTTCACCCCGCGCGCGATCGACACCCTCAGCGGCCGCGTCGCCGAGGTGACCGACCAGCTCATCGAGCGCCTCGCCGGCACACCACAGCCGGATCTCATCGCGGATTTCGCATCCCAACTGCCGGTCGCCGTCATCGCCGAAATCCTTGATCTGCCGCCCGGCATTCACGCACGGATGCTGGAGTGGGGGCACCGCGGTGCCCCACTGTTGGACATCGGTATCGGTTGGCGGACCTACCGGCGGGCCATCGACAGCCTGCGCGGCGCTGATCGCGAACTTCGTGAGCGCTTCCATCAACTCCGCGCCGGTGAGCCGGGCGACAACCCGTTCAGTCGGCTGGCTACCCATGGCACGCTGACCGATCACGAATTCACCGCCAACGCCGCCCTGCTCATCGGCGCGGGCTTCGAGACCACCGTTAACCTGATCGGCAACGGCATCGTTCTCCTCCTGCAATACCCCGATCAGCTCGCGCGGTTACGGGCAGACCCCGAGCTGTGGCCGTCGGCGGTCGAGGAGATCCTTCGGATCGACAGCCCGGTGCAGATGACCGCGCGCACCGCGCATTCCGATGTCGGCATCGCCGGTTTCCGCATCGGCGCAGGAGACATGGTGGCCCTGCTCCTCAGCGGCGCCAACCGCGACCCGCACGTATTCGCCGACCCCGAAACATTCGATATCACCCGGCCCAATGCCCGGGATCATCTGGCGTTCGCGTCGGGTATACACGCCTGCCTCGGCGCGGCCCTGGCACGCATCGAAGGCGCCACCGCGCTACGCGCCTTATTCGAGGCCTTTCCCGATCTAGAGCTGACCGCGCCCCCGCAGCCGCGGGGACTGGTCAACCTACGCGGATTCAGCCGGCTGCCCGCAAGCCTCGGCGCCCGAAGCGCCGCGTCACTGGGCGCCTAGAGTTTGCCCGCGACGAAGTCGGCGGCCTGGTTGGCCATGCCCGCATCGATGTACGCACTGGCGAGGTGTTGGGGCCAGTTCTCTTTCCAGGTGTTCGGGTCGGCCGGGTTGCAGACGGGATCGGCACCGTGGCACAACTCGATGGTCCGGTCGTTGTAGATCGCGTTGAAGTTCGTGATGGGACCGGCCCATGCGCTTCCGTTGCCGAACAGCGCAACGGCGGCGACGTGCTGATCGATGCCCGGCGGCAGGGGGCTGTCGAAACCGAACGCGGCGATGGGCGCCGCGAGCACCACGTCGGTGACGGCCGCGCCGAGTGAGTAGCCGCCCAGCACCAGTCGGGTGTCGGGGCAATTGTTGACCACGTCCTGGATGTGGTGGCTCATGTCGTTGGCGCCGATGTCGATCTCCGTGTCGGCGGGGTACTTCACGGCGTATACGCCGATGTTCTTCGAAACCTTGGATTGCAGCGCGTTGATGAACGCATTGCCGAGCACGCCGGTCCCCGGCGATTCGTATCGCCCGCGGGCGAAGACGACCTGCACTGGGGGACAATTCGCCGCGGCGGCCCCGGGCATCCCGGATGGCACCACCGCGGCGGTCAAGGTCAGCGTGGCCGCGGCGACCACGGCGGCCATCCCGAAATCAAGCAACTTGCGGACAGGCAAAGCGCGCACAGCATGATGGTAAAGCGAATGCGCGCTCGCCGCTTGCGCAGCGTCAATAACGGACGGCGCGCACTCCGGCCCTCAAGCGACCACCGTGTCGGCGCCACCGAACCAACCCGATAGGTTCGCCTCATGAGCCACGCCGACGCCAGTCCAACCGAGCGCCTGTTTGTGCTGGCCGAGCAGGTGCAAGGCTTCATGCCGCCCGACGAGGGGCGCGCGCTGCATGACGCCGCGCTGAGCTACCTCAACGGCGGCGTCGGCGTCGAGGTCGGCACCTACTGCGGCAAATCCACCCTGCTGCTCGGCGCAGCGGCGCAGCAGACCGCCAGCGTGCTCTACACCGTCGACCATCACCATGGCTCGGAGGAGCACCAGCCCGGCTGGGAGTACCACGACGCCTCGTTGGTCGATGACGTCACGGGGCTGTTCGACACGCTGCCGACGTTCCGTCGCACGCTCGATGTCGCCGGCCTCGACGACCACGTCGTCGCCGTCGTGGGCAAGTCGCCGATCGTGGCTCGGGGGTGGCGGTCCCCGCTGCAGTTGTTGTTCATCGACGGCGGCCACTCCGAGAAGGCCGCGAACGAGGATTTCGAAGGATGGGCGAAGTGGGTGGACGCCGGCGGGGCGCTGCTCATCCACGACGTGTATCCCGATCCGCGCGACGGCGGCCGCCCGCCCTACTACATCTATTGCCGCGCCATGGATTCCGGTCAGTTCCGGGAGGTTTCGGTCACCGGTTCGCTGCGGGTGCTCGAACGCACCGCCGGGCGGGCAGGGGAGCCCATGGGCCAAACTGGAGTCACCGGCCGGGGCCGCTAACCACGCATTCGCAGTGGAAGTCGGTGTGCAGCCCCATGGGCAGCTCCTCGCCGCGGAAGATCCCGCTGCCCGCAGTGGTGTCCGACAGCGCGTCGGCCGCCAGAATCATCGCCGCGCCGGTCCAGGTGGTTCGCTCCTCGGGCCACCGCTTCCCGTCGGCGAAAACCAGGCCCGTCCAATAGGAGCCGTCCTCTTCGCGCAGGTGCTGCATCGCGGCGAACTGCCGGTGCGCGGCGGAGCGGTGGCCGATGGCGTCGAGGGCCATCACCAGTTCGCATGTTTCGGCGCCGGTCACCCAGGGCCGATCGTCGACGCAACGGATGCCGAGGCCGCCGACCACAAAGTCGTCCCAGCGCTGCCTGATCCGCGCGGCGGCCGCCGGGCCGCGCAGGGCACCGCCGAGAATCGGGTAGTACCAGTCCATCGAGTAGCGGTCCTTTTCGGTGAACGCCTCCGGATGCACGGCGATCGCGTGGTCCAGGCGCCCCAGTGCCAGCTCCCACTCCGGCTGCGGGTCCCCGACGAGAACGGCCAGCGCCAGCGCGCAGCGGATGCTGTGGAACACGCTGGCGCACCCCGTCAGCAGCGCTTCCGGGAGAGGTCCGGCTTCGCTTCGGGCCCAGGCGATCTCGCCGTAGCCGAACTGCAAGTCGATGACGAAATCGATCGCCTTGTGGACCACCGGCCACATCTGGGCGGCGAACGACCGGTCGCCGGTGATCAGCACGTGATGCCATACGCCGGTGGCGATGTATGCGCAGAAGTTGCTGTCGCTGTTGGCGTCTTCGATGGCCCCCGCGCGGGTCTGGATGGGCCAAGAGCCGTCGGGCCGCTGCGTGCGGCGGCTCCACTCGAACGCGGCCCGCGCCGGCTCCAGCAGCCCGGCCGCGGTGAGCGCCATCGCGCATTCCACGTGATCCCACGGGTCGGTGTGACCACCCTCGAACCAGGGGATGGCGCCCGACGATTCCTGCGCGGCGGCTATCGACTGCGCGGTCTGCCGGCATTGGTCCGGGGTGATGACACCCGGAACGGCCGGCGCGTTAAACCGACGCAACTGAATATCCCGGGGCCGCTTCGCTTTCCGCAGCACGCGGCTTGGTGAAATACATGGCTACGCTCTTGCCGACGAGCGGGTTGAGCAGCGACTCGGCCAGCTGCGTCACCTTGGGCCGCCGCATCAGGTCCCACACCAGAAGCTTGTGGTACGCGGCCACCGCGGGATGATCGGAGTTCGACACCCCCACCGCGCATTTCAGCCACCAGAACGGTGAGTGCAGCGCGTGCGCGTGATGAGCATGCGTCAATTCCATCCCCCCGCCGGCGATCTTGTTCCGCAACTCGCTCGCCCTGTAAATGCGCACATGCCCACCCTCGTTGGCGTGGTATTCGTCGGAAAGCAGCCAGCACACCCGCTCGGGAAGCCAGCGCGGGACGCTGACCGCCAGAGCGCCACCGACTTTGAGGACCCTGACCAGTTCGGCGATGGCAGCGTCGTCTTGTAGGACGTGCTCGAGGATCTCCGAGGCGATGACGCAGTCGAACGTCTCGTCGGCGTATGGCAGGCTCAGCGCGTCACCCAGAACGACCTTCGCCGACGCCGCCGCGGGCGCCTCTCCGGTGTCGGCCATCGCTCGCAGGATGGTGTCGACCGAACGCAGTTCGGATGCATCGCGGTCGAAAGCGACGACGTCGGCGCCGCGCCGATAGGCTTCGAAGGCGTGCCGGCCCGCCCCGCAACCCACGTCGATCACCTTCGTGGACGGCCCGATACCGAGCCGGTCGAAATCTACCGTCAGCATCGAGCGATCGCCCGCTCGTAGACCTGCACGGTTTGAGCGGCCACGGCTTCCCAACTGAACACGCTGATCGCGCGGTCCCGGCCCGCCTTGCCCATGGTGCGGCGCTTTTCCGGCGAGTCGAGCAGCTCGCCGAGCGCGCCGGTCAGCGCATCCACGTCGGCCGGCGGCACCAAGTCGGCGCAGGCGCCGTCGGTCCCCAGGACTTCGGGTAGTGCGCCCACCCGGCTGGCCACGATCGGCGTTCCGCTCGCCATGGCTTCCACCGCGGGCAGCGAAAAGCCTTCGTAGAGAGAGGGAATGCAGGCGACCTCGGCCGACGCGAACACGGCGGCGAGCGCTTCGTCGGAAAGCCCATTGGTGATGTGGACGATATCCGAGATGCCCAGCTCGGCGATGAGTTTGTCGGTGGGACCGTTGGGTTCCACCTTGGCGACGAGCCGCAACTCTAGGTCGCGGCGCGTGCGCAGCCTGGCGACCGCGTGCAGCAGCGTCCGCACACCCTTCAGCGGGGTGTCGGCGCTGGCGATCGCGATGACGCGGCCGGGCTGGCGGGGGTGCGATGCCGGCTGGAACAAGTCGGTGTTCACACCCAACGGCACCACGTGCAGTTGCTCCGGGGAGACACCGAAGTCGGCGACGATGTCCGCGGCCGACGACGACGAAACCGTCAACAGGTCGGGGATCCGGCGCGCCACCTGCTCCTGCATTTTGGAGAATCCATACCAGCGGTGCACCAGCGGTTTCCGCCACCATCGTGCGGCGGCGACGTCGAGGACGCGGTCTCGCGTGATGGGGTGGTGCACAGTGGCCACCACCGGCAGCCCCGTGTCGGCGATCGACAGCAGGCCGGTTCCAAGGCTCTGGTTGTCGTGCACCAGGTCGAAATCGTTTGCGCGCTCGGCCAACAGCCGGGCGACGCGCAGCGTGAAGGTTCGCGGTTCGGGAAAGCCCGCCGTCCACACCGTCAGCAGTTCCAACAGGTCGATCCGGTCGCGAATCTCGCTCGGACGCGGCACCCGGAACGGGTCGGGCTCGCGGTAGAGATCCAGGCTGGGCACCTTGGTCAAGCGCACCCGCGGATCCAGCAGCTCGGGGTAGGGCTGGCCGGAGAACACCTCGACGTCGTGGCCGAGCTCGACCAGGCCGCGGCTGAGATGGCGCACGTAGACGCCCTGTCCGCCGCAATGGTCCTTACTGCGGTAGGACAGCAGGGCAATTCGCATACTCAACTCTTATCCGCCGACGAAAGACCGCGGACGGCCGGCCCCCAATCCATCGCGATCAACGGACTCCCGAGCTCCGTGACAGCAAACTGGACATGTGTCCAGACTATAGTTCGAACAACTAATCGACGCAACGAGGGCCATGACCAGGCATTGAAGTCGTTAACGCCGCGCATGTTTCGGCCATCGCGAAGGTCCTGGATCGGTTAGTTGATCTCGTCGAGTTTGCAGCGACGGCGGCGGCGCGGACGCTCGGCTCGACCGTCGAACCATTCGGCACCCGACTGCGTGTAGATATACAGCGCTATACCCAGCTAAGGGGAGGAACCCATTCGTGGATGCCGTCTTGGAGTCGCGTTACGACGTCATCGTCTGTGGGGCCGGGTCGTCGGGATCGGTGATCGCCGGCCGCCTGGCGGCAAACCCCGACGTGCAGGTCCTGCTGCTGGAGGCCGGCGGCAGCGACGACGTCTCCAGCGTGACCGAAGCAAGCCAATGGCCATCCAACCTCGGTAGCGAACGCGATTGGGGCTTCGCATCCGAGCCGGACCCGCGGCTTCACGGGCGATCGATCCCGTTTTCGATGGGCAAAGTGCTGGGCGGCGGGTCAAGCATCAACCTGATGGTGTGGGCGCGCGGACACCGCAGCGACTGGGACCACTTCGCGGCCGAATCCGGCGAACGGGCCTGGGGATACGAGGCGGTCCTGGACCTGTACCGGCGCATCGAGGATTGGCACGGCATCGGCGAGCCGAATCATCGGGGCAGGGGCGGGCCGGTATTCGTGCAACCGGCGCCCAACGCGCATCCGGTGACCACGGCGACGCTGACGGCGGCGCGGGCACTGGGGATTCCCACCTACCAGAGCCCCAACGGCCGCCTGATGGAGGACACGCGCGGCGCGGCGATCGCCGATCTGCGTTGGCGCGCGGGGAAGCGCCTGTCGGTGTTTCGCACCTACACCGCCCCGTACCTGGAAAGGCCGAACCTGACGGTGCTGCCCCACGCCCTGGTCACGCGGGTGATGTTCCAGGGCGACCGGGCCGTCGGCGTCGAGGTCGTCCACGGCGGCACGGTCCATCGTGTCGCCGCCGATGCCGAGGTCGTGCTGTCGCTCGGGGCGATCCACACGCCCAAGGTGCTGATGCAGTCCGGCGTCGGCGACGAAGCGGAATTGGGGGGCGTCGGCGTGACGGTCCGCCAGCACCTGCCCGGGGTCGGACGCAACTTGCAAGACCACTTCGGGTTCGATTGCGTATGGGAATTTCCCGAGGACATTCGCGGCAACACCCAGGTCAGTGCGGCGCTGTTCTGGGACTCCGGAGCGGCCGACATGCAGGGGCCGGACCTGTTCGCATGCTTGGGGCCGTTCCCAAAATCCACCTCCGAGAACGTCGCGAAATACGGCCTGCCACAAAACAGTTGGATCCTTTTCGGCTCGCCGACGCACCCTAGGAGCCGAGGCCGGTTGCGCTTGTCGGGCCCCGACCCGGCAGACCCCATCCGGATCGAAGCCAACGCCCTGTCGCATCCGGACGATCTCAAGACCGCGATCGCCTGCATCGAAACCCTGCGCGAGATCGGCAACGCCCCGGAGCTCCGCCCGTTCGTCGCGCGGGAGGTCATGCCGGGCACGCTGTCGGGCGCCGAGCTGGAGACCTACCTGTGCGACGCGGTGACCACCTACTGGCACGAATCGGGGACGGCGAAGATGGGCCGCGACGCGATGTCGGTGGTCGACGGGCGCCTGAAGGTCTACGGAGTCGAGAATTTGCGCGTCGCCGACGCGTCGATCATGCCGCGCATCACCAGCGCCAACACGATGGCGCCCTGCGTGGTGATCGGCGAGCGCGCCGCGCAATTCATCGAGGCCGAGCACCAGTTCTGAGGCCAGCCCGTTTTGTTACCATCGCGCGGTGCACGGCGGACGGCGATCGGTCTCACGACGCGACGCCCTCAAATTTGCGTTTGCGCCGGCTCTGCTGAGCCTGGCCGCACCGTTCGCGCAGCAGAAAGCGTCGGCCGCCGACCTGCGGCTGATTGATTTCGCGGAGCGGCGGATCCCGCCGGACGAGATCAAAGCGGCGGGCTATGGCGGGGTGGTGAACTACGTGTCCGAGTCGCGCCCGGGCGCGAACTTCGAGGCAAAGCCCATCACCCGCCAGTACGCGGACGCGCTGCGCGCGGCCGGCCTTCAGATCGTCAGCAACTTCCAGTACGGCAAGCCCGGTTGGCCCGACCCCTCCGATTGCACCCGCGGGTACGACGGCGGCGTGGCCGACGCCCAGACGGCGCAACGGCTGCACGCCGCGGCCGGGGGCCCGGATTCGGCCCCGATCTTCTTCAGCATCGACGACGACATCGACGTCAACACCTGGAATAATGTTGGGGTCCAATGGTTTCGGGGGATCAACTCGGTACTGGGCGTCGGGCGCAGCGGCATCTACGGGCACGCCCAGACGTGCGGGTGGGCGATCCGGGACGGCGTCATCGGCAACTCCAGCACGCCGGGGCACCGGTGGGCGTGGCAGACGAGATCGTGGTCGCACGGGGACCGCGAACCGATGGCGGTGCTGTATCAGGCTGTGGTCAACAGCCCGTCGAACCCCGGCCCGCTCTTGGGCGGCATCAACGTGGATGTGGACGACGTGCTCGCGGCCGATTACGGCCAGTGGGATTTCACTCGGTGATCCGGCGCGGTCTCCTGAGGCGTCGTCGAAGCGATGAAGTCCTCCAGAATCTGCGCCACCGCCGACGGCGCTTCCACGTGCGGGAAGTGTCCGATTCCCTCGAGCACCTCGAGGCGGCTGCCCTCGAGCGCGTCATGGGCGGCGTAGGCGTGCGCCACGGGAATGATCCGGTCGTGATCCCCCCAGATCAAGACAGTGGGCAGGCCGGCCGCAACGTGCAGTTTGTTCAACGCGCTGACGGCCTGTCCGCGGTAGTCGACCACTGAGCGCAGCGTCCGTAAAAAGGCTCGGCGGGTCTGTGCGTCCGACAGCGAGGAATACGCGTGCCACATCTGACCGGCGCGCGGCGACTGGACACCGGCCGAGGTCAGCCACGCACCGAGCTTGTTGCCCAGGTTCAGCACCGGTTGCGGCGCCACGACGGGCAGCACCAGCTCGGCGCCGGGCGCAGACAGCACCCGCAGCAGCGGGTTGAGGTCGGGACCGAGGCCACCGCTGCCGATCAGGGCCAGCCGCTCACAATAGTCCCGATGCTGGTGGGCGAACTGCATCGCGATGCCGCCGCCGAGGGACTGCCCGATCACAGTTGCCCGCTCCACCCCGAGTTCGTCGAGCAGGTCGCGTAGAAAGACCGCGAAGGCTCCCAGCGAGTAGTCCCCACGCGGCTTGGCGGACATGCCGTGACCCAGGAGGTCCGGCGCGATCACGCGGAATTTCGTGGAAAGCTGAGGAATGATTGCACCCCAGGTGGCAGAACTACCGGCCATACCATGGATCAGCAATAGGGCGTGGCCGTGGCCGGCATCCCGGTAGGCGACCCGCTCTCCGTGCAGTTCGAGGTAGGTCAATTCGCTCATCTCAACCTTTACCCAGCCTTGGTCAGTGGATACGTCTGACATCGCCTACGGTACGCAACTTACGCCTTCGTAGGTTACCCGTGGGTAATACTGTGCGTGGTATCACTCTGCCCCCGAAACGCACGACACCCCGCGAGCCGAAGCCCGCGGGGTGTCGCTTATCCGGGTGCTATTTGAGGTCGAACCGGTCGGAGTTCATGACCTTGACCCAGGCCGCGACGAAGTCCTCGACGAACTTCCCCTCGTTGTCGTCCTGGGCGTAGACCTCGGAAAGCGCACGCAGCACCGAGTTGGACCCGAAGACCAGGTCGTTGGCAGTGGCCGTCCACTTGCGCTGCCCCGAGGAGCGGTCGACCACGTCGTAGACGTTCTCCGCCGTCTCCGACGCCTTCCACTCATTACCCATGTCGACCAGGTTGACGAAGAAGTCGTTGGTCAGCGTGCCGGGCCGGTCGGTGAACACCCCATGCTTGGTGCCGCCGTGGTTCGCACCGAGGGCCCGCAGCCCACCGACGAGCACCGTCATCTCCGGACCGGTGACGCCCAGCAGGTAGGCCCGCTCCACCAGCAGCTGCTCCAGCGGCGCCTTCTCGCCGGCGCGGATGTAGTTGCGGAACCCGTCGGCCCGCGGTTCGAGCACCGCGAACGACTCCACGTCGGTGTTCTCCTGCGAGGCGTCGGTGCGTCCGGGCGCGAAGTGCACCGAGATCTCGTAGCCGGCGTCCTTGGCCGCCTTCTCGATCGCCGCCGAGCCGGCCAGCACGATCAGGTCTGCCAGCGAGATCTTCTTGGCGCCCGACGACCCGTTGAAGTCCTGCTGGATCTTTTCCAGCACGGGCAGGACCTTGTCCAGCTCGGAGGGCTCGTTGACCTCCCAGCTGCGCTGCGGCTCGAGGCGCAGCCGCGCCCCGTTGGCGCCGCCACGCTTGTCGGTGCGACGGAAACTCGACGCCGCCGACCAGGCCGTCTTGACCAGCTGCGGGACCGTCAGGCCGGAGTCGAGCACCGTTTTCTTGAGCGCCGCGGCATCCTTGTCGTCGACCAGCTCGTGGTCGACGGCCGGAACCGGGTCCTGCCACAGCTGCGGCTCGGCAACCCACGGCCCGAGGTAGCGAGTGATCGGCCCCATGTCGCGGTGCAGCAGCTTGTACCAGGCCTTGGCGAACGCCTCGCTCAGCTCCTCGGGATGGTCGAGCCAGCGCCGCGTGATGTCGCGGTAGATCGGGGACTCGCGCATCGAGATGTCGGTGACCAGCATCGTCGGGGCGCGACCCGGCCCGCCGAACGGGTCGGGGATGGTGCCGGCACCGGCCCCGTCCTTGGCGACGAACTGCCAGGCATCGCCGGGGCTCTTCGTCAGCTCCCACTCGTAGCCGTACAGGATCTCCAGGAAGGTGTTGTCCCACTTGGTCGGGGTGGGCGTCCAGACCACCTCCAGGCCGCTCGTGATGGCGTCCTTGCCCACGCCGCTGCCATACGAGTTCTTCCAGCCCAGCCCTTGTTGTTCGATCGGGGCGGCCTCCGGCTCCGGGCCGACCAGATCGCCGCCGCCGGCGCCGTGGGTCTTGCCGAAGGTGTGCCCACCCACGATGAGGGCGGCCGTCTCCTCGTCGTTCATCGCCATCCGGCCGAACGTCTCGCGGATGTCGATCGCCGCGGCGATCGGGTCCGGTTTGCCCTCGGGACCTTCCGGATTCACGTAGATCAGGCCCATGGTGGTTGCGCCGTAGGGCTGCGCGAGATCCCGCTCACCGGAGTATCGCTTGTTGGTGCCCAGCCATTCGTCCTCTTCTCCCCAGAGGATCTCTTCGGGCTCCCAGACGTCCTCGCGGCCGAAGGCGAAGCCGAAGGTCTCAAATCCCATCGACTCCAGGGCGCAGTTGCCGGCGAAGATGATCAGGTCGGCCCAGGAGATCTTGTTGCCGTACTTCTGCTTGACCGGCCCCAGCAGCCGGCGGGACTTGTCCAGGCTGACGTTGTCGGGCCAGCTGTTGAGGGGGGCGAAGCGCTGCATGCCCTGGCCGCCGCCGCCACGGCCGTCGTGAATGCGGTAGGTGCCCGAGGCGTGCCAGCTCATCCGGATGAACAGGCCGCCGTAGTGGCCGTAGTCGGCGGGCCACCAGTCCTGTGAGGAGGTCATCACCGAGATGACGTCGGCCTTGAGCGCGTCGACGTCGAGCTTGGCGAATTCCGCGGCATAGTCGAAGTCGTCGCCCAGCGGATTGGACTGGGGGGAGTGCGGGTGCAGCGTCGACACGTCGATCTGGTCGGGCCACCAGTCCCGGTTCGTCAGGGGTGGGTGCGGTTTGGGCTCGGGCGCACGGATTACCGGGTTTTCACTCTCGCTCTTGGGTGTATGGGATGACACAGCATTCCTTTCCGGTGGTTGTGATGCGGGCTGCGATCACGGGAGTGATCAGGACTCCGCCGTCGAGCAATCGGGGCACATGCCCCAGTAGATGACTTCGGCCTCGTCGAGGACGAAGCCATCCAGAACGTTGTTGTCGTCCGATGGGGTCAAGCAGGGCGCCTCGCCGACCGCACAGTCGACGTCGGCGATGACCCCGCACGAGCGGCACACGACATGATGGTGGTTGTCGCCGACGCGGGATTCGTAGCGAGCAACCAGGCCCAATGGCTGGATCCGCCGCACCAGGCCCACGGCGGTCAGCGCATTCAGTACGTCGTACACGGCCTGGCGCGAAACGTCGGGCAAACCCCCGCGCACCGCGGTGAAGATCGTCTCGGTGTCGGCATGGGGGTGGGCGTGCACGGCCTCGAGGACGGAGACCCGGGGCCGGGTCACGCGCAGATCGGCCAACCGCAGCCGGTCTGCGTGACTCGCCGATGAGGACACCCTGCCAATATCACTCTCTTATTTGGAATCAGTCAAGACTTTCCTGGCGGACGGTCAAGCAAATATGGGGTGAACCATGCCCTTCGGTTGGGTGCGACGGGGCGAATGACGTTGCGGCGAAAGGCAACTCCGCCGATCGGGATGAGCTTACGAGGCCGGCTTCAGGGCGCTGCCATTGCGCCATTCGTCCCAGCTCAGCGTCCAGTCACCGTTCTGGGCCAGCGTCAACGGCGGCCCCCCGCTGTTGCGGATCTCGACCACGTCACCCGGTACCGAAAAGTCGTAGAACCACCTCGCGTTGTCGGCGTTGAGGTTCAAGCACCCGTGCGACGTGTCGCGGTGGCCCTGGGCCCACACCGTCGCATCGAGCTCATGCAGGTAGATGCCGTCGGTGCTGATCTTGGTCGCGTAATTGATGGTCTCGCGATAGCCGAGGCGTGAGTTTTTGGGCAGGCCGAACGTCGAGGAGTCCATCACGACCGGGTTGCCCTTATCGATCACGGTGTAGATGCCCGGCGGGGTCCACAGCGAGATCGTGTGCCCGGCGACGTCTTCGATGCCGCCCATTCCCATGCTGGTGGGCATGGTGCGGACCAGGGCGCCGTTGTCGAAGACGCTGACTTGTTTGGTGGCGTCGTCGGCGATGGATATGTGCGCGTCGCCGATCCGGAACGACACCCGGCTGTCGTCTTGCCCGAATAAGCCGTCGCCCAACGCGATTCCGTAGATCTTGGCTTCGGCTGTGACGGTCGTTCCCGCGGCGTAGTAGTGCTCGGGTCGCCAGTGGGCGTTTTGGCGGTCGACCCAGAACCATGAACCCTGCACCGTGGGGTTGGTGGTCACGCTCAGCTGTCGCTCGGCGGCGGCCCGGTCGGCGATCTGCTCGTCGAAGTGGGCGACGACCACCGTCCCGACGCCGTAGGTGCCACCGTCGTGCAGCGCGGCCTCCGACGTGGTGGTGAACGAAACCTTGGTCTGGTTGGACGGCCGCAGCGTGGAGAACGACGAGACCTGCGTGGCCGCAACGCCGTTGGGCCCGCGGGCCGTGGCGGTCAGCGTGTAGGTGCGCCCGTACCCCAGGGGGACGGTGGGCTTCCAGGCGGTGTTATCCGGAGTCGTGACGCCCTGGACCGACCCGCCGCTCTCATTGACCATGCGAACGTCCGTCAGCGTCCCCGCATCGGCCTTCACCATGACGAGCGCGACCGGGTCCACGTCGTGCGCGTTGGGTCCGGGTGTGATCGTTATCTGGGCCGCGTCAGGAGATTTCGCGGCGACGCCGGGGCGGGGGCACGCGCCGTTCGGGCACCTGGCCAACGATGCCAGCTGGATCGCGCCCACCACCGCGACGGCGAGCAACACCGCCAGCAGGCACCGGCGGAGCCATCTGTTCGTGGACGTGATCAAGCCCTGTTTCCGGTATTTGCCAGCATGCGCATCAAATAGCCCGGGGCGTTCGCTCTGAAACGTGACGCGAGTCGAGCTGCCCGAGCGCGAGGGATCATGGCGTCATGGCCGACGACGAACTCGACGATCTGTACCGGGCGGAGCCGGACGCTTTCACCGCGCAACGCAGTCGATTGGTCGCCGAGGCGAAGGGCCGCGGTGACGCCGCGGCCGCCAAACGGATCTCCGCGGCACGCAAGCCCACGACGGCGGCGTGGATCGTCAACCGGGTCGCGCTCGGGCATAAGGACACCAAGAAGCGCCTGGCCGACCTGGGTGACCGGCTGCGCGCCGCGCACGCCGAGATGGACGGCGAACGCATCCGGGCCTTGTCCGCCGAGCAGCACAAGCTCATCGATGAGCTCGTTGGCGCCGCGTTCGAAGCGGCCGATGTCAAGCGGCCGTCGGCGTCGGTGCGGGAAGACGTGACGAGCACACTGCAAGCCGCGGTCGCCGACCCCGACGTCAGGGAACGACTCGGTCGATTGGCGAAGCCCGAGCGATGGTCGGGTTTCGGCGCGTTCGGCGATGCGACGAAGGCGGAGCCGAAGCAATCGCGGCCCGCGCATGACACGGCGGCGCAGCGGCGGCGGGACAAGATGACCGCCGCCGTCGCCGACGCCGAGCAGGCCCGGGCCGAAGCCGACGACACCCTGTCCCAGCGGCAAGCCGAACGTGATGCGGCCCGGCAGCGGCGTGACGAAGCGCTCGCGACCCTGCGCAAAGCCGAACGCGAATTCACCAAAGCCGAAGCCGACTACGACAAAGCGAAACGGGCGAGCCGCGCGGCCGCCGAATCGGTCAAAGAGGCGCAAGCTCAGCTCAAACGGGCTTGAACGGGATTGCGCGAGCGGCGCGCAGTTTCCCTCTGTTGTGCGGAGGGTATCAGCCCAGCCGTGACTTCTTTATGGTTGGCCGACCGCGCCGAACAGCCCTGGGCCGCAAGCCAGCTTGACGACGGTCCACGTTCCGCCGACGTCATCGTCGTGGGCGCGGGGATCACCGGGCTGATGACCGCCGTTCTCCTGGCCCGCGCCCGCAGGGACGTGCTGGTGGTCGAGGCGCGCACCGTCGGTGCCTGCGCGACGGGAAACACCACCGGGAAGATCAGTTTGCTGCAGGGCAGCCAGCTGTCGAAGCTCCTGCCCAGGCACGGCAGGCACGTGGCCCGCGCCTACGTCGACGGCAATCGAGAGGGCAAGGAGTGGGTGCTGCACCACTGCGCGTCGCACGGCGTTGCGGTGCAGCGCGAGGACGCCTACACCTACGCCCAGTCCGCCAAGGGCGTCCTGTCCGCGCGCGCCGAACTGAAGGCCTGCCAGGCGGTCGGCCTGCCCGCCGTGTGGGACGACAACGCCGACGTGCCGTTTCCGTACCACGGCGGCGTGCGGCTGCCCGACCAGGCCCAGTTCGACCCCATGCCGTTCCTGGACCTGTTGGCCACCGAGTTGCTCGGCCACGGCGGACGGCTGGTCGAGCACACCCGGGTCCGGCGCGTGTCCTCGCGCGGCAAGGGGGTGCGCGTGCACGTGAACGACACCGCGCAGCAGGACGTCGAGCTCGAGGCCGGCCAGCTGGTGCTCGCCACCGGAATCCCGATCCTGGATCGCGGCGGTTATTTCGCGCGGCTGAAGCCAAGCCGGTCCTACTGCTTGGCGTTCAAGGTCCCCGGCAGCATCACCCGGCCGATGATGATTTCCACCGACTCGCCGACGCGTTCGGTGCGCTATGCGCCCACCGCGGACGGGGAGCGGCTGATCGTGGGCGGGGCCGGCCACACAGTGGGCCGTGAGAAGAGCCCATCGAAGTCCTTGGAGGAACTCTCGTCGTGGGCGCGCAAGCACTACCCGGGAGCCGTGCAGACCCACTTCTGGTCGGCGCAGGACTACACGCCCATCGACCGTCTGCCCTATGTGGGCCCCATTCTGCCGAACGACGAAAGTATCTTTGTCGCAACAGGTTTCAACAAATGGGGGATGACCAACGGCGCCGCGGCGGCGTTGGCGCTGTCGAGCCGCATCCTGGGCGGGCGGATGGACTGGTCCCGCGCGTTCGCCAGCTGGAGTCCCCACGAGCTGTCGGGCCTGCTGACGGCCGTGCAGGCCAACCTGGAAGTCGGCTTCAACCTGACCAAGGGCTGGATCGCCCCGGCGATCCGCACCGGCCGTCGCAGCCCCGTCAACGGCGAGGGCGGCGTGGTCACCGGACCCCCGTGGCACCTGGAGGCCCGCTGCCGCGTCGACGGCACCGAGCACCGCGTTTCGCCGGTGTGCCCGCACCTGGGCGGGATCGTCAACTGGAACGACGCCGACGAGGCATGGGAATGCCCGCTGCACGGGTCACGCTTCGCCCCGGACGGCACCCTGCTGGAAGGGCCGGCGACCAGGGATCTGACCGCTTACAACCCTGCGCCGAACGTGTACTGAGCGCGAAAGAACTTATCGGCATTGCAACGCGGTTAGTCCAACATCGCGTTAGGCGGCTTGGTCGAGGAGGACCGTTGACCGCGGGCGGTCCTTCGGGCTTGAATGTGCATTCAGGGCTTTGAGAGTGCATCTTGGGCGGGGAATTCGCCGAAATCCCGCCGTGGGTTCACTCGGAAAGCCCTCAGCGCACACGGAAAGCCCTCAGCGCACACACAACCGTGGCGGGGCGGGTGCTTGGGTGGTCTAGTGCTTCTGGTAGACGAGCCAGCGCAACTCGATCGGGGACTCCTCGCGCGCGACGTCGAACACGTCGAGGCCGGTGGCCCAGGTCTCGAACCAGCCTGTGGGCGGCCAAGCGCCTTCCGGCAGATGGGCTTTCTCATAGTCGTAGGCCGAATCGTCGGCGATGAGCTCGAGAGGCAGCCCGGCCGCCGCGCTCGTCACCTCGTCACGGGTGAAGATCATGGTGTTGCACTGCTGCCCGAGTTCCAGTGCGGCGTTGTCGGGGGTGTAGCTCGGGCGCGCCAGGAACGTGTTGAACACCAGACGTCCGCCGGGGGCCAGAAGATCGGCGGCGAGTTCGAACACGCCGCGCAACTCGTGGGTCGTCCGGAAGTCGGACACCACCTCGGAGAGCACCATCAGCTGGTACTCCTCGTGGACGCCCTCCATGGCCGTGAAGACGTCGCTTTGGATGACGCGCGCGCCGAGCGATTCGCTTTCCACCTCCGCGCGCATGACCTCGGCGAACTTCGGCGCCATCTCGACCGCGTCGACGGGGTGGCCGCGCCGGGCCAGGGCCAGCGCGTTGCGCCCGGTTCCCGCGCCGACATCCAGCACCCGACAGCTCGCGGCGTCGGCCGCCTCGCAGGCCAGCGCCAGCACGCGCGCGTCCGGCTCGGTGCCGAACAGCGGCGCCGGCCGGGTGGCGACCCAGTCATCGTAGTCGGCTTCGACGGTCCGCCATTCGGCTTTGACGCGGTAGTTCAGGCCCGTTCCGAAGGGAACCTGAAACGAGATGACGATTTCCGACCGCTGGGAGGCCTTGAAGGCCTTCGCCAGCTCGGCCTCCAGCACCTTATTGAGCTGAAGAGCCTGTTCGGGCGTGTACGGGACGCCCAGGGTCGCGCAGAGGTTGGCGCATAACCGGGCGTACTCGTCGATCAAGCCGGGGACGGCCGGCACCGAGATCTGGCCCTCGGCCATCGATCGGCGGTACAGCCGGCTGACCATGGCTTCGCGCAGCATCGACGTGTCGAACCGTTTGGGCTGCGGCGCATTCACCAGACTCTTCTACACGACCCAATCCATGGTCGCACAGCGGGTGCCCCGACACCCGCGGGCTAAGACGTCCGTTCGGCGCGGTGTCGGCCACCTTGACGCGCCGGACATGTACTTCTGAATGAAGTGCGATCAATTGCTGGCCCGGTTTTGGCTGCGCCGTCCCAGTACGTCGTCACCGAAGCCGTCACTGCCCTGGCGGCGTTTGACCCGATCGGAGGGACTGACATGGGCAGCACTGCCGCCCGAGATCAACTCCGCCCGGATGTACACCGGCCCTGGCTCGGGGCCGATGCTGGCCGCCGCGACGGCCTGGGACGGACTGGCCGCCGCGCTGCATTCGGCGGCGGCCCGGGCCGTCGGGAGCGGATCGGGGCGCCCACGACTACCGGAAAGGCGGCGCCTCCGGAGGCCCCGGCCGGCGGCCCGATCACCCGCGTCGCCGCCGAGCTTCGTGAGCTGGCCTCGCTGCGCGACTCGGGCATCCTCACCGACCAGGAATTCACAGAGCAGAAAAGGAAACTCCTGGATCAGATCCCCTAGCAAATCGTCGATCAGGGCAACAGTTGCCACTCGACGGCTAATGAGGCTATGCACCGGCTGGTAACCCGGCGTATTCGATGTTGTTGCATTCCCGCCGACTGGCGAAGCGCTTGTTACCACTTGTCGGGCACCGCGAATATGACGGCCCGCCCTGTTACGCTATTCCGCCAACCGGGCGCGCCCAAGGTGCTACCGTTTGCACGCAATTCGAATCCCCGACTTAGCCTCGCGAGCCCTCATGTGCAATTTCCGGATCACCCCCTTGGCGCGCAGCGCACTGGTCGCCGCTGTCGTCGGCATGGCCATTGTTTTCGCGCCGGGGGGCTGCCCGGCGGCGACAGCGGCCGACGGCGTGTACGGCGACCCGGCGGCGGCCGCCAAGTACTGGCAGGAGCAGTCGCTCGAGGACAACTGCGGTTTGATGGCCGTGGCCGACGTGGTCGGTGAGATCACCGGCAATTCGCCGACCGAGCGCCAGATGATCAAGCTGGCCCAGCAGACACCGTCGGGAACCAACCCGGGTCCCATCTACGCCCCCCGCGGCGACCCGAGCCACTCCAACGGCAATGGCGGCGTCGAGATGGCGGACGAGGTGGTGCTCCTCGGCCACTACGGCATCAAATCGATGATGACCTACGACAAGCACCCGGAACAGACGGGGCTGCCGGCGCTGGAGCAATACCTCGGCAACAACCGCAAGGTCATCGCCTGGGTCAACTCCGCGATCATCTGGCACACCGGCGATCAGCGCACGCAGGCCGATCACTTCCTCGTCGTCACCGGGGTCGACACCAACAGCCAGATCGTCCACCTCAACGACCCCGGCGTCGACTACCCCGACGAGCAGGTTCCCATCAGCACTTTCACGAACGCCTGGAAAACCGGCGAGGACTCGATCGTCGTCACCAGCTGAGCGCATCGGTCACTGAGGCCGTCTAATCATCTCGTCACAAGTTTCACAGTTTTTAATATTCATGCTGGCCGGCCACCCATATACTGACGACACCCTCGACGTCGACAAGAAAAGAAGGGCATGAAATGTTTGCACCTCGCTGGCTGACCAAACTGACTATCCCCGTCCTGGTTGGCGCTGCACTAACTGCGAGCACCGCGATTGCGACGGCTGACAGCAACGATGACCAATACCTCGGGAAACTGAAAAACCTCGGTTTCACTTGGCAATCGGGAGGCGACTCCGACATCGTCTCAATGGGCCACGGCATCTGCTCCGACCGCATGGCTGGCAAAACTCCTGACGCCATTGCCTCGGACCTGCACTCCCAGCTGGTCTCCAAGGGCTACTCGTTCGCGGACATCACCGGCATGGTCAGCGCCGCGGAATCGGTTTACTGCCCGGGTTAGTCAATACTCGGCTACCTACCCGCCCCTGAGGGGGTCGTAGAGCCAGCCGTCGCAACCGCTTACTGTCTTCCCTGACGGTGTATGAAGTGCCTCTCGCGGGGGATTGGGTAGTGGAGGAGCCGACGGGCCTGGCAGGTTGCGCTGCGGTGCACATGCGGGTGGAGAGTTTGCGCCGCTATCCGGTGAAGTCGATGCTCGGCGAAACCGTGGACTCCCTGTTCGTCGACGAGGGCGGCGCGGAGGGGGACCGGCGGCTGGCGCTCGTTGACACCGAAACCGGCTATGTGGCCAGCGCCAAACAGGCGCGGCTCTGGCGCGGGCTGCTGAAGTGCACCGCCAACGCGGACACCGGGCGGGTCAGGATCAGGCTGCCCGACGGGACCGACGTCATGGCCGATGACCCCGGCGTCGACGACGTGCTCTCGCGGCTGTTGGGCCGGACGGTCCGACTGGTCAGTCAGCGACCGCTCGGCGCGACGCTGGAACGCCCGGATCCCGAGCAACTGCTCGAGCTCGGGTTGGACGCCGAGGTGAGCGGCCGCATCCTGGAGATCGCTCAGGCGACGCCGGGTCACTCGTTCACCGACGAGGCCCCGCTGCACGCGATCACCACGGCCACCCTCGATCACATCGGCGTCGAGGCGCTGCGCTACCGGCCGAACCTGGTGATCGCGACACCGCCGGGTCATCCTCCATATATCGAAAACGGCTGGGCCGGAAGGGAAATCGTCGTGGGGAAGGCGCGGCTACGCGCCCTGACGGCCACGTCGCGGTGCGTGGTGCCCACCCTTGAGCACGGTACGCTGCCGCGTGCCCCGCACGCGCTTCGCACACCCGCGGCCGAGAATCGTTGGGACACAGGCGGTCACGGCCCGCAGCCGTGCGCCGGGGCATACCTCGAGGTGGTGGCGGAGGGCGTCATCCATGTGGGCGACCAGGTCACCATCGACCGGTAGTCAGCCCGTTGCCCCAACCATTTTCATGACGAGCAGCAAGGGCCGCGAACTACCTCGTGCTCGTGGCGCGAACGGGGGTCACCGCCACTTGATGCCGCACCCGATCGACGGCCGCTGATCGGGGTTGACCGGCTGCCCGGCGAGCACGGCGTCGACCGCCGCCCGGACGTCCGCGGCCGTCACCGGCTTGCCGTTTCCCGGGCGGGAGTCGTCGAGCTGGCCCCGGTAGACGAGCCGGCGCTCGCCGTCGAAGACGAACGTGTCGGGCGTGCAGGCCGCGGAGAAGGCGCGCGCGACATCCTGGGTCTCGTCGTAGAGGTAGGGAAACGTCCAGCCGTGGCTGCGGGCCTCGGCGACCATCTGCTGGGGCCCGTCCTGCGGGTAGGTGCCGACGTCGTTGCTCGAGATGCCGACCATCGAGACGCCTCTATCCGCGAGGTCGCGGCCCAGGGCGGCGAGCCCGGCGGCGACGTGCTTGACGTACGGGCAGTGGTTGCAGATGAAGGTGACGACGAGCGCGGGACCCGTTAGGTCGTCGAGGCTGACGGTGGCGCCGGTGGCCGGCTCGGGCAGCGAGAACGGCGGCGCGGGAGTGCCGAGGGCGAGCATGGTGGACTGGATGGCCATGCCAGCCAGATTAGCCCGGCGCTACAACTTGGAACCCAGCCCCGCGACCAAATTGATGGTGACGGCCAGGACAACGGCGCCGAGCAGATAGGACAGCAGCGCCTGCCGCAACACCGTCGCCCTGATCGATGTCAGTCCGATCTCGGTGTCCGACACCTGGTAGGTCATGCCGACGGTGAAGGCCACGTATGCGAAGTCGCGGAATCGGGGCGGCTCCGGATCGTGAAAGTTGATCCCGCCCGGTTCGTCCGAGTAATAGAGCCGCGCGTAGTGCACGGTGAACAGCGTGTGCACCGCAAACCAGGAGGCCGCGACCGTCATGATTCCGACCAGGGCCGCAACCACCGCCACTGCGCCGGATCGCGAGCCGGCGGCCACCACGTAGCCGACCCCGGCCAGGCTCGCGATGCTTGCCGACACGACGACCGCGTCGGCGACCCACCGGGTGGGGTCCTCACGGGTCACGTATTCGCGGGTCTGGTCGGCGTCCATTCCGCCCAGCAGGAGCCGCGTAGACACCACATACAGCCCGGCGGTAGCTATCCAGCCGACAATCGCGAATCGCCAGCCGACGGTGTTGCCGACCGCGATAGCCACGGCGATGCCGAGCAGCACGGCGATCAAGATTCGAACCGCGACGGTGTCGCGAGACAACGCAACTAGGGATTTCACAATCCCGACCTAACCACGTCACATCCGCCACATGCGTTTCTGACGGAGGAGACGTTCGATGTGCCCGGCTCAGCGCGACAAGCGCGACCGCTTGGAAGCGATTAGCCGTTCTGGGCCGTTTGCGGCGCCTGACCGATCTTGCTGGCCGCGAACGTCGCGGCCTGGTTGACCATCCCGGCGTCGATGTACGACATGTGCGACATGATGTTGCCGCCTGAGGAGCAGATCGGGTCGTCGGGGGCGCACAGGCTGATGGTCTTGCCCACGTAGAGCGGGCTGATGACCGGCAGCGGCTGGCCGCCCCACAACATGGTGGAGAACCCACTGGAGGGCTCGCCGAACAGGGCGACGGCGGCGACGTGACCGGCCACAGGGGCCGGTAGCGCCTGACTGGCGAGGTCGATCACGGTCGAGCCCTGGGAATACCCACCGAGCACGATTTTCGTGTTGGGGCAGCTGGCGACCGTGTCCTGGATGTGCGCGGTCGCGTCATCGGAACCGGCCGTCGCGCTGTTGTGGTAGTCGTCGTTCGCCGGGTAATTCACCGCGTAGACCCCGACGGACCGCCCGCCGACCTGTGAGGTGAGCGAGTCGACGAATGCTTGCCCGATGTTTCCCAGACCAGGCTCCTGATGGGTGCCGCGAGCGAAAACCACCGCGACATCGGAGCACGGATCGGCGGAAGCGGTAGAGACGAGGGGCGTGCTCAGCGCCGCCCACGCCGCCACGGCCGAAACTCCGACGATGCGGGCAAGGCTCTGTGAATTCATTTCCAAATGCTGACATACGGTCGGCGATGGCGGCGCATGCGGTGCCTCAAAGCCCACCTGCGCGCGCGATCCGATCGGCACGCCAACAGCGCGACTGCATAGGGATGTCGATCACGTCGGCGCCGGGGAACCGCGCCTCCAAAGCGGCGCGCGCTTCGGCCAGCCGCCGTGCGCGATCGTCGGGGGCGGCGACGATGACCCCGCTGTAGGTGCCCAGCATCGCGACGGCGTCGTCGATGGTCATGGCCCGCACGAATCGGAACGTCTCCCGGGCGATGTTGCGGAAGGGCGGCGGCGCCGGGAGGGCGACGTCCAGGCGCCGGCGCGCCCTTTCCGCCGCTTTGGCCTCGGAGGTCTCGTCGCCGGGCAGCCGGTCGAGGTTGCGCACCCAGCCCACCTCGCGGTCCCGGCTCGTCCAGATCAGCCCGAGCCGACCGCCGTCGCGCAGCACCCGAGCGATCTCCGGCACGGCGCGTTCGTGGTCCATCCAGTGCCACGCCGACGAGACGAAGACAGCGTCGGCGCACGCGTCGGGAAGCGGAATCGACTCGCCGCGGCCCTCCACGACGCGGACGCCGGGGGATCGCTCCGTCATGACCTTCCGCATCCGCGCGTCGGGTTCGACGGCGACGACCTGTGCGGCTTTGCCCACCAGCGTGCGGGTGAACAGTCCGGTGCCCGCGCCGACGTCGACGGCGACCCCGCAACCTGGCGGCATCAGCCAGTCCACCGCCTGCTGCGGGGGCTGCGGCCGCAGCCCGTCGTAGTTTTCGGCTATCGATCCGAAGGACATCGCGCGCTGTTGACGGTCGGTCACAGCGCCACGGTAGTCGCGTCGGCACGCACGGCTGTTGGCATGGAAACGTTTGGTAAATACCGAGAATTTTGGGCCGGTTTTCCCTAGAGTCTGGCCTACCGGCCCTGTGATGCGACCGATCGTCCGACCTGTGGCGTGAGGTGCCCGTCCCCGGTGGAAAACGTGGTTGTGGGGTAGAGGGGAAGGACACCCGGGGGATGAGCTTTCTGACGTCACCACCAGAGATCATTTCGTCTTTGCTCCATGCAGGCGCCGGCCCGGCTCCGATGTTGGCCGCTTCCGCGGCGTGGGATGGGCTGGCGACCGAGCTGAGTTCGGCGGCGCAATCGTTCTCGTCGGTCACCTCGGGATTGGCCGCAGATGCCTGGCAGGGGGCTGCCTCGGCGGCGATGCTGTCAACCGCGGCGCAGTACGCGGGGTCGCTGAGTGCGGCAGCGACGCAAGCGCAATCGGCCGCCGCGCAAGCCCAAGTGGTGGCCAGTGAGTTCGAGTCCGCCCTGGCCGCCACGGTGCATCCCGTGGTCGTTACCGCTAACAGAAACCAGCTGGTGCAGTTGGTGTTCTCGAACCTGTTCGGGCAAAACGCACCCGCGATCGCCGCCACCGAAGCCGAGTACGAGCAGATGTGGGCCCA
>NZ_JAOPWB010000359.1 GCF_025965855.1 Mycobacterium sp.
GGCGGGCTTGGCCGGCGCTTCGCCGTTCCCGGCGGGCTTGCTGATCGCCTTGTCGAGGGCCTTGTCGAGGGCCTTGTCGGGACCCCTGGCCGGTGCCTTGGTGGCGGCCGGCTTGCTGCCCCCGAACGACTCGCGCAGCCGGCGAGCCACCGGCGCCTCCACCGTCGACGATGCGGATTTGACGAATTCGCCCTGTTCATTCAGCCGGGCGAGAACTTCCTTACTGGTAACACCGAGTTCCTTAGCCAACTCGTGTACGCGGGCCTTACCTGCCACTACATCTCCTGTCTATGAGGCGACAGCAGCGGGCCGCGCCTCGGGTTTAGCTATGACGCATTGTCATCGGGACTTCACGGTGTGCTCATGTTCTTTGCTGCCTCTTCTGTTGCCGGACGATCGGGCACCTCTAGAGACTCTAGGTGCTCGACCACCGCGGATGTGTCCAGTGGAGCGGTGATGCGCAACGCTTTGGTGAAAGCCCGCCGCCGAATCGCCTGTTGCACGCACTGTGGCACGGGATGCAGCCATGCACCCCGCCCCGGCAGGCTACTCCTGTCGTCAACGATCACGGCATATTCGCCGTTCCCCGTCGACACAGCCACCACTCGAAGCAGTTCGGCGGCCAGCTCTCGCCTTCGGCACCCTACGCACGTCCGCACCGGTCCATCAGTGCTTCTGTGCGCCCGATTGGTTTCGGGGGCCGAAAATTCGCGCTGGATCACGGCATAGTCTAGCGCCCCCTGACCGGAGGTCAGAACCACCCGAAGCTGCGCCGGGGCACCCCGACGGCAGGCCCCGACGTTCGGTTAGCTAGCGGTCGTGCGCCACCGGGTGCGTGGCGCCGTGTTCGGCCTGGTGCTCAGTGTGCCCCGGCGCATCCCCGCGAATGTCGATGCGCCATCCGGTGAGTCGGGCGGCCAACCGGGCGTTCTGGCCCTCCTTGCCGATGGCCAGCGACAATTGGAAGTCCGGCACCACCACGCGGGCGGCCCGGGCGGACTCGTCGATGACCGACACGGAGACCACCTTCGCCGGCGACAGGGCGTTGGCGACGAAGCGGGCCGGGTCCTCGTCGTAGTCGATGATGTCGATCTTCTCCCCGGAGAGCTCGCTCATCACGTTGCGGACCCGCTGCCCCATCGGGCCGATGCAGGCACCTTTGGCGTTCAGGCCGGGGACGTTCGACCGCACGGCGATCTTGGAGCGATGCCCCGCCTCGCGGGCCACCGCCACGATCTCCACCGACCCGTCGGCGATTTCGGGGACTTCGAGCGAGAAAAGCTTGCGGACCAGGTTGGGGTGGGTGCGGGACAGCGTGATCAGCGGCTCACGGGACCCACGCGTCACGCCGACGACGTAGCACCGAACCCGGTTGCCGTGCTCGTAGCTCTCACCGGGAACCTGTTCGGCGGCCGGGATCACGCCCTCGGACGCCTTGGTCTCGCTGCCCATCCGCACCACGACCAGCCCACGGGCGTTGGCCCGGTTGTCACGCTGGATCACCCCCGCGACGATCTCCCCTTCGCGGGTGGAGAACTCGCCGTAGGTGCGCTCATTTTCGGCGTCCCGGAATCGCTGCAGCATCACCTGGCGTGCGGTCGTCGCGGCGATGCGTCCGAAACCCTCGGGGGTGTCGTCCCATTCGCTGATGACGTTGCCGTCCTCGTCGGTCTCGCGGGCCATCACGCATACGACGCCGGTCTTGCGGTCGATCTCGATGCGGGCGTCCATCTGATGACCCTGGGTGTGCCGGTAGGCGGTGAGCAGCGCGGATTTGATCGTCTCGAGCAGTTCGTTGACCGAGATGCCCCGATCCACCTCGATCGCATGTAGCGCGGCCATGTCGATGTTCATGCTCCGGCCTCCGTCCTGTCGGCCCGACCCTTGATCGCCCCCGCCAATTCCAGCTCCGCCTGGGCTGGCGGCGAAAACTCAACTTGCACAACGGCTTTCACGATTTCGGCGAGGGGGATCTCGCGTACCGACCAGTCCCGGCCTGCGCGAACGACCAGCGCGATCGTGTGATCGCGGGTCTCGCCGACACGGCCGGTGAGCTGCGATCCGTCCGACAACGCGATCTCGACCTTGCGGCCACGGGCGCGGCGGAAGTGCTTCTCGCTGGTCAACGGGCGGTCCACGCCCGGGGAACTGACCTCCAGCACGTAGCGGTCGCGGACGTCGTCCAGGCCGTCCAGCAAAGCCGAAACCGAACGGGACAGGGTGGCTATCGTGTCGAGGTCGAGGGGGTCGTCGCCGTCGGCGATCACGGTGATCCGCGCCGGGCGCGTGTGGGTGTCGATGACCACGTCTTCGATTTCGTAACCGGCGCGCGCGAATTCTCCGCCGATTAGCTCGATCACCTGCGTCTGCGAAGGTAGCCCGGTGGTCACGGCGAGCTCCTCATCTTGAGTTGTCCGGTCACCAGGCGGATGTCACCACCCAGGTGACTTCCGGGCGGTTTCCGGTCTCCTGGCGGAACGCAATCCCTGCCGCTCCGTCAGAGTCAGCTATCTACGATACGCCAGGAATCACGGGATGACGGCGTGATCGCGGCGTGGTCAAGGTCCTCGGGCCTGCGCCCACCTTCGCGCAAATGGCAGGATGTTGCTGTGTCTAGCGCACTACCCGTCACCAGCAGGCGCGGTGTGCTCGCCGGCGCCGCGGCCCTTGCCGCGCTCGGGGTGGTCGCCTCCGCCTGCGGCCAGTCCCCGCCCAAGCCGCCCTCCGTCGAGAACCTGTTGGGGCCGCTGGACCAGGCCCGCAAAGACAGCGCGCTGGCCGGTGCCGCAGCCACGGCCGTCGGTACGGCGCCCCAGATCGCGGCCGCGCTGACCGTGGTCGCCACCCAGCGCGCCGCGCACGCCCGCGCGCTGTCCACGGAGATTTCCCGGGCCGCCGGCAAGCTCACCTCGTCATCGAGCGAGACGACGAGCCCCAGCCCGAGCCCCGCCGAGCCGGCGGGCCCGCCACCGCCGCCGCCCCCGGTGTCCGACGTGATCAATTCGCTGCGCGCATCCGCGGAGAGCGCCAGCCGCCTGGTGACGACCGCGTCGGGCTACCGAGCCGGGCTGCTGGCGTCCATCGCCGCTTCCTGCACGGCGTCCTACACGGTGGCGCTGGTGCCCGGGGGGCCGTCGATATGACATCGGGCTCGATATGACATCAGGAAAAGACGCCGACAACGCGGCGCTGTGCGACGCGCTGGCCATCGAGCACTCGACCATCTACGGCTACGGGATCGTGTCGGCCCTGTCACCGCCCAGCGTCAACGGCATGGTGGTGGAGGCCCTGGACCAGCACCGCCAGCGTCGCGACGACGTCATCGCGATGCTGGCCGCCCGCAAGGTCACCGCGCCGGTCGCCGCCGCCGGCTACCAGTTGCCCATGCTGGTGGGCAGCGCGGCGGACGCGGCGCGGCTGGCGGCGCGGATGGAGAACGACGGCGCGACGGCGTGGCGCGCGGTCATCGAGCACGCGGAGACGGCGGATGACCGTGCGTTCGCCTCGACGGCCCTGACGCAAAGCACGGTCATGGCCGCCAGGTGGAGCCGGGTGCTGGGCGCCTGGCCCATCACGACGAGCTTCCCGGGCGGCAACGAGTAGCCCGCGCTACCCGTTCAGGCTCGCCGCGATGTCGGTGGCCAACGTGGCGCCCACCGCCACCTCGCGGGTCTGCCCGCCGAAGCGATCCCGCAGCTCGACCACGCCGTCCGCCCAGCCCCGCCCCACCACGACGATGCGCGGCACGCCCAGCAGCTCGGCGTCCTTGAACTTCACCCCGGGCGACGCCTGCCGGTCGTCGAGCAGCACCTCGACACCCAACCGATCCAGGTCGGCGGCCAGCGTCATCGCCCCGGCGCGGGCCTGGTCGTCCTTGTTGGCGATGACCAGGTGAACGTCGAACGGAGCGACCGCAGACGGCCAGCGCAGGCCCAGCTCGTCGTGGTGCTGCTCGGCGATGACGGCCACCATCCGCGACACCCCGAGGCCGTAGGAGCCCATGGTCAGCCGCACCGGCTTGCCGTCCTCGCCGAGCACGTCGACGGTGAAGGCATCGGTGTACTTGCGGCCCAGCTGAAAGATGTGCCCGATCTCGATGCCGCGCGCCGACACCAGCGGGCCCGCCCCGTCCGGGGACGGGTCGCCGTCGCGCACCTCGGCGGCCTCGATGGTGCCGTCGGCCGTGAAGTCGCGGCCGGCCACCAGCCCGACGACATGCCGGCCGGGCTCATCGGCCCCGGTGATCCAGCTGGTGCCGTCCACCACCCGCGGGTCGACGAGGTAACGAACACCGTTGTCGCGCAACGCCTTCGGCCCGATGTAACCTTTCACCAGGAACGGGTACTTGGCGAAATCGGCGTCGTCGAGCAATGCGTAGTCGGCCGGTTCCAGCGCCGCGCCCAGCCTCTTGTCGTCGACCTCGCGGTCGCCGGGCACCCCGATGGCCAGCAGCTCCCACTCCCCGCCCGGCCGGCGGACCTTGAGCAGGACGTTCTTCAAGGTGTCGGCCGCGGTGACGCTGCGGCCCAGGTCGGCCGTGTTGGCCCAGTCCACCAGGGTGGCGATCGTCGGGGTGTCGCCGGTGTCGTAGACCACCGCCTCGGGCAGCCCGGCCACGACCTCCGCGGGCGGCGCTTCGGGCCGGGCGGTGACGACCGCCTCGACATTGGCGGCGTACCCGGACTCCAGGCACCGCACGAAGGTGTCCTCACCGACCGGGCTCTCGGCCAAAAACTCCTCGGACGCGCTGCCGCCCATCGCTCCCGACACCGCGGACACGATGACGTAGCGCACCTGCAGCCGCTCGAAGATGCGCTGATAGGCCTCGCGGTGCGCGTGGTAGGCGGCCTTGAGCCCGGCGTCGTCGATGTCGAACGAGTAGGAGTCCTTCATCAGGAACTCGCGGACGCGCAGGATGCCGGCCCGCGGCCGCGCCTCGTCGCGGTACTTGTTCTGGATTTGGAACAGCAGCAGCGGAAAGTCCTTGTAGGAGCTGTATTCGCCCTTGACGGTCAGCGCGAAGAGCTCTTCGTGCGTCGGGCCCAGCAGGTAGTCGTTGCCGCGGCGGTCCTGAAGCCGAAACACCCCGTCGCCGTATTCGGTCCACCGGTTCGTCGTCTCGTACGGCGCGCGTGGCAGCAGGGCGGGGAACAGGATCTCCTGCCCGCCGATCGCGTTCATCTCGTCGCGGACGATCCGTTCGATCTTGCGCAGCACCCGCAACCCGAGGGGCAGCCAGCTGTACAGCCCGGGCGCGACGGGCCGAATGTAGCCGGCCCGGATGAGTAGTTTGTGGCTGGGCACTTCGGCGTCGGCGGGGTCGTCCCGCAGGGTGCGCAGGAACAGCTCGGACATCCGGGTGATCACAGCGGGCAAGCCTAGCCAGTGCCGCCCGCCTGCCGAAAATCGTCGCCATTTGCGCGCGGGAACTCAGGCTCTCCTCAGCCGCGCGCGATACGTTGCCGCGCATGGGCACGTCCGTGACGGGCACCGGCTCCGGTGAACGGAGCGGTCCCGTCCTGGCGGCCTTGACCGCCCTGTATTCGATCGAACTGATCGGAATCCTCTGCGCCGCAACGGTTGTCGCGGGATTCGGTCGTGAGCACCCCGGTCGCGGCGCCGGATTGCTGACGGTGGCCTTGCTGGGGGCGGCGGCGCTGGTGGGCCGGCACGCGATGCGACTGCTCCAGGGCCGACGGACGTTGGGTGTGCCGGGACTGGCCGTCCAGTCGTTTCTGCTGATAGGCGCGATCGCGCTGGCAACTCAACGACCCGCCGCTGGAGTGGCGGGGGTCGTGGTCGCCGCCGGCGTGCTGGCGGGGTGGGGCCGGTTGGGAACGCCGGCCCGACCGAGCGAGCCCGTGGCCGTGTCGCCCCGGGCTCCCGCCGCGCCGGGCGGG
>NZ_JAOPWB010000002.1 GCF_025965855.1 Mycobacterium sp.
ACTCGACCCCAGCCCACAAATCCAGGACCTGCTCGACTACCTCGACGACCGAGCCGACCCCATCTTCTGGGGCTAACGACCAGCTAACCTGATCCAACCGATGCACTGACCGGTTGAACTCAAGACCACATATGAGACATCACCCAAAGGCGGCGCTGCCGCTTCAAAATTCCAGGTCACGTTGTCGCAAATGTTGGTCGCATAAATACCTGTCTCGAGTACGGACTATTCGATGACGACCTCGACGGCGTCGCCGTGCCCCTGGTCGCGGCGATCAATCTGCTGCGGACACAGTGCGGACAAAGTCGACGCCGTGACCAGCTGCCTCGCGCTTTCAGGCGCTCAGAACGTCGTGACCTTCTCGACGCTGACGAACATGCCGTGGTGAGTGTGGTCGTTGGTGAAGCGGGTCCCTTCGGCGCTGGCACTTATCGTCCAGCCCTGCGCCGCGTAGGTCTTGTAGTCGATGGTGACGGTCGGGATGGCGCCCAGGTTGCCCAGCACCCACTGCACGTTGCCGCCGGCGCTGATGCTGACGCCGTTGGCGTGCTCACCGTCCTGCAGCGGGGAATTGGTGAACGGAGCCTCGCAGCCGACGGTCTCCTTGTTGATCTGACAGCGGGTAACGCCGGACTTGGTCTCGATGAAGACGTAGCCGTTGTGGTCGGGCGGGAGCGGGATAACCCCGGCCGGTGGTGTGGTCGGGCTCGCCGGCCCGGTCGGGCTCGTCGGTGAGGTCGGGCCCGGGCTGATGGTCGGCGCCGGCGTCGTCGTGCTGGGCCGCGGCGTGGGAAAGGTGGGCTCGGTTGGCCCGGCCCCCGGGATGGCGACCGGCTTGCCGTCGATGAGCGAACTGCAGCCCGAAACCAACGCGGGGCCGGCCAGGACGGCCGAGAGCAGCAGCGAGCCGCCGGCCAGCCTTCGCCGCGCCTTTTGCGATAACTGCACGCGCCGCTCCCCGAAAGTCTTCGATTTCAGGGCTTAGAGTACGCAACAAGCGGCGAAAGTTACTGCAACCAGCCGCCTATCGATGCCGAGCCGATGGCGCAGGTTTACCGCTACGTGACCGACTCGATCTCGGCCGCTCGGTGGTCCGCGGCGACGATGCCCTGGTAACCCGTGCTGCGGCAGAAGTCCCGAAGGAAGTCCGCCAGCGTCATGCGCGGTTCGACGCTGGCCGCGATCGGAGTGTCGTTGACCGACAAACTGGACCGGTTGCTCATGCATGGCTTGCCCCCGCGGTGCTTCCGCTATGGCGTTGATCGCGTTGATCACCGCGGGCGCCGAGCCGATGGCCACCTTCTGGCCGAAACCGCCGCCGGTGTCGGGCATGATGACCCGAACCCGTTGCGCCGCAATGCCTAACAGGCCCGCACGGAACGCCCGCAACTCGTGCGGGGTCTGCGTGGACGCCCACAGGGTGAGCTTCCTTCCGGGTCCTGAGTCATGTCGCTCCATCGGTTGTCGCCGAATGAGAAGCTGAACGTCATCATAGGAGAGTGCCGTTATCGCACTCGGGAGCTCCGGCTCCGCACCACGTCGGGGTGCTGCTCGCCGCGGGTGAGGGACGGCGCTACGGGCAGCCGAAAGTGCTGGTAGACGGGTGGCTGGACGCCGCGGTCGGCGCGCTGCGTGACGGTGGCTGCGGCGACGTCGTCGTGGTCTTGGGGGCCGCCGAGGTCGCGACGCCGCCCGGGGTCACCCCGGTCGTCGCACCCGACTGGCGCGACGGGCTGAGCGCCTCGGTGCGCGCCGGTCTGGCCGAGGCCGACCACTTGCACGCGGACTACGCGGTGCTGCACGTCGTCGACACCCCCGACGTCGGTCCCGCCGTGGTGGCGCGGGTCTTGGCCCGCGCGGCGTCGTCGCGCAGTGGTCTGGCGCGCGCGTACTTCGGCGACCGGCCGGGTCACCCCGCGGTGATCGCGCGCCGGCACTGGCCCGAGGTGCGGGCGCAGCTATCGGGGGATCGGGGCGCGGGGGCTTACCTGCGCGGCAGGCGGGACGTGGAGATCGTCGACTGCGGCGACCTTGCCGAAGGGCGGGACTTGGACGAGCCGTGGGCCGCGATTTAAGCCACCACGGGTGGGTCAGTGGCGGGAGAGGCCGGCACTGCGGTGTCTTGGGCGGCGGCACTCACCCGATGTCGGACCAGGAACCAACCGCCGATGAGCGCGGGGACGCCGATGATCATCGCGGCGGCCAGCCACGGGCCTTGCACCTTGTCGAACAACATCAGGATCACGACGCCGACCAGGAAAGCGAGCGTCAGATAGCCGCTGTATGGCGACAGCGGCATCCGGAAACTCGGTCGTTGCAACCTCCCGGCCTTTGCCAGCCGGTACAGCTGCAGCTGGCTCGCCACGATCGTCCCCCACGCGAACACGATGCCCACGGCGGCAATGTGCAGCACGATTTCGAAGGCTTGGCTCGGTTTGACGGCGTTGAGCACGATGCCCAACAAACCCACTGTGCTCGTCAGCAGGATCCCCCCGTACGGCACACCGTTCTTCGACATCGGCGCGGTGAACTTGGGGCCGCTGCCGTTGATCGCCATCGACCGCAGGATGCGGCCCGTGGAATACAGTCCCGCGTTCAAGCTCGACAGCGCGGCGGTGAGAACCACCAGGTTCATCACGCTGCCCGCGCCGCTGAAACCGACCTTGGAGAAGAACGTCACGAACGGGCTGACGTGGTCTCGGTAGGCGGTGTAGGGCAGCAGCAGGGCCAGCAGGACGGTGGACCCGATGTAGAAGACGGCGATGCGGAACACCACCGAGTTGATCGCGCGCGGCATGATCTTCTCCGGGTTTTCCGTTTCCCCGGCCGCGATGCCGATCAGTTCTATTGCGGCGTAAGCGAAGACCACCCCCGAGGTGACGAGCACCAGCGGCAGCAGGCCGGCGGGCAACAGGCCGCCGTGGCTGTCCCACAGCCCGGCACCGGTGCTTTGACCGTCGACCTTGAAGCGGCCGACCACAAAGACCGCCCCGACGACGAGGAACGTCACCAGCGCCAGCACCTTGACCAACGAGGCCCAGAACTCCAGCTCGCCGAAGGCCTTGACCGAGATCAGGTTCATCGACAACACCAGAACGAGCGCGATCAACGCGAGGGTCCACTGCGGGATGGCGTGAAACGCCCTCCAGTAGTGGCAGTAGTGCGCGATCGCCGTGGTGTCCACGATTCCCGTCATCGACCAGTTGAGGACGTACATCCAGCCCGCGACAAAAGCCAATTTCTCCCCGAAGAATTCGCGGGAGTAGGAGACGAACGATCCCGACGACGGGCGGTGCAGCACCAGCTCGCCGAGCGCGCGCAGGATGAAGAACACGAAGATGCCGCAAACCCCGTAGACCAAAAACAGCCCGGGCCCCGCCGAGGCCAGCCGCCCACCTGCACCGAGGAAAAGGCCGGTGCCGATGGCGCCACCCAGGGCGATCATCTGAATCTGGCGGTTTTTCAGGCCCTTGTGATAGCCCTCGTCCTCGCGCGTGAGCCGCGCGGCGGCGCTGTCTGACGGTGACATCGAGCTCCTGCCGTGGTGCTCCGGGACAGCTCAGGCTAACCCATGACCGCGCCGCGTGCCGACCAACAACCGGTGAAGCCTAGCGGCGCAGCAAGCGCTCGGCGTTGCGGTGGCTGATCAGCGCCCGGTCGTCGTCGCCCAGCGGCAGGCCGTCGAGGAAAGCGCGGGCGGCGAGCATCGACCCGAACGGGTAGTCGGCCGAAAAGCACACTCGCCCAACGCCGACCTGCGCGATCAGGTTGGCGTAGGTCGCCTCGTCGTTGAAGTTGGCGAAGGTGTAGTTGAGGTTTCGCCGCAAGTAGGTGCTGACGGGGTGCCGCAGGCCGGTCAGTTCGGGTTTCAGCGTCGCGTCAAACCGCGGCAACATGAACGACGTCGCTTCCCCCATGTGCCCGATGATGAACTGCAGCTCGGGGTAGCGGTCGAACACGCCACCGAGGATCAGGCGCAGCACATGCGTGGCGGTGTTGATGTGCCAGCCCCAGCCCACGGTGGCCAGGGCGAACGTGACCTCCGCGGAGAACCCTGCGTAGCTGGACTCGATGACCCCCGCCGGCGGGATGGTCGGGTGCAGATAGATCGGGACCCGCAGCGCGGCCGCGCGCGACAGGACGGGGTCGAAGAACGGATCGTCCAGGTAGCGACCCCGGCTGTGCCCGTTGATCACCGCGCCCGGAAAGCCGTGATCGCGCACTGCCCGCTCGAGTTCCTCGGCCGCCGCCTCGGGCGCGCTGATCGGCAGGGCCGCAAAGCCCGCCAGCCGCTCCGGGTACCGACCGACCGCCGCCGCGAGCTCCTCGTTGCATTCGCGGGCCAGCCGAACTGCTTCCGGCCCGTCGAGCTGTTCCACGCCCGGCGCGGCCAGCGAGAGCACCGCCACGTCGACGCCCGCATGGTCCATCGCCGCGATCCGGCCGTCGCCCAGATCGCTGATCGGTTCGACGATGCCCGCGCGGGACGCCAGCCAGCGACCCGGTCCGCTCAGGAATTCCGTTGTGGCGTAATGCTCTTCGAGGGCTATGGTCCTCATGGTCCGCACCAGAGGCCTAGCCGGTCAGCGCTCTGGTGGCGGCGCTCCAGTACGACAGCTCGTCGCGATCGGCGGCCAGCCGAATCGTCTTGGTGTACCCGTACTCCGCCAGCGTCTCCTGGGCGTGCTCGCGCCCGAACCCGCTGTGGCCGACCCCGCCGAATCCGGTGCCGATGGAGATCCGGTGATAGTTGTTGACGAAGACGGACCCGGCCCGGATCCGCCGGCTCACCCGCAGCGCCCGATCGCTGTCCTGAGTGAACACCGCCGCAACCAGTCCGAACGGCGTGGCGTTGGCGATGCGCACCGCCTCGTCCTCGTCGGTGAACGGAATGAGGGCGACCACCGGGCCGAAGATCTCGTCGCGGGCCACCCGCATGGCGGGGGTCACGTCGGTCAGGACCGTCGGAGCGACGTAGAAGCCGTCGGCCAATCGAGGATCGTCGGGCAGCGGCGCCTGAGCGGCGATGTGGGCGCCTTCGGCCACACCGATCCGCAGGTAGTCCAGGACCTGGTTCTGCTGCTTGCGGCTGACCAACGGCCCGACGTCGGTCGCCGCGTCTGAGCCGTCGCCCACCCGCAGCCGCCTCACCGCGTCACACAACTTCGCCTCGAACTCGGCATAGATGCTGTCCTGCACCAGGATTCGCGACGCCGCGGTGCAGGCTTCGCCCTGGTTGAAGAAGCCGCCGTCGACGGCGGCCAGCAGCGCCTCGTGCAGGTTGGCGTCGTCGAAAACCAGCAGCGGGTTCTTTCCGCCCAGCTCCATCAGCGTCGGGGTGAGGTTGCCGGCCGCGGTGCGCAGCACCGCCGCGCCCGTTCGCGGCGATCCGGTGAAAGAGACCTTGCCCACCAACCGATGCCCGGCCAGCGCGGCGCCCACCTCGCCCCTGCCAGGCACGGCCTGAACCACACCGTCCGGCAGGACCGACTGGATCAGTTCGACCATCCGCAACACCACCGAGGGCGCCTGTTCCGGTGGTTTGAGCACGACGGCGTTGCCGACGGCCAGCGCCGGTGCGACCTTGCCGGCGGTGTGGATGGGCGGCCAGTTGAAGGGGACGATGCCGGCGATCACCCCGTACGGTTCCAGCGTGGTGACGTCCAGGACCGGGCCGTAGTCGCGCGCCTGGTTGGGCAGCACCTCCACCAAGCTGCCGAAGTACTCGAATATGGCGATCGCGGCTTCCACGTCGAAAT
Source organism: Mycobacterium sp. (assembly GCF_025965855.1). Classification (GTDB taxonomy): domain Bacteria; phylum Actinomycetota; class Actinomycetes; order Mycobacteriales; family Mycobacteriaceae; genus Mycobacterium. Next base: position 5,760 of record NZ_JAOPWB010000002.1, read on the forward strand.
TGCGCGCCTGGCTGATCGGCTTGCCCATTTCCAGCGTCTCGAGCGCCGCGATCTCGTCGGCGTGGGCGCGGATGATCTCGGCGATCTGGCGCAGGTATCGGCCGCGCTCCCGCGCGGGGCGTTGCTTCCAGTGCAGGTGCGCGACGTGTGCCCGGCGGACGGCCTGGTCGACCTCGTCCGGCCCGGCACCCTGGACGACGGTGACGGTCTGGCCCGTCGCCGGGTTCTGCACGACGAACTGGTCGTCGGTGGACGCCGAGGACCACCGGGTCCGCGTCCTGGTCAGCGTGGGGGTCTGCAAATTCATAAAGCGCACCGTCCGGTTGAGGGGATTGGGATCGACGCGAGCCAATTGCGAACGTAAATTGACTCAACTGTCAGGCGCCAACGAAAATTTCTGATGGGAGCCATCACCAGCGGTGATAATGGCTCGGTGGAGCTTCGCCAGTTGGAGTATTTCCTCGCTGTCGCGGACAACCTCAGCTTTACCCGGGCCGCCAAAAGGTTGCACGTCGTCCAATCCGGAGTGTCCGCGACGATCAAGGCTCTCGAACGAGAACTCGGCGCGGAACTGTTCGTTCGCGGCCCGGCGGGGGTGACGCTCACGCCGGCGGGACAGGAGCTGGAGCCCCACGCCCGCGCAACCATCGACGCCGCCCGCGCGGCCAAAGACGCCGTCGCCGCCACTCGCGGAGCCATCCGTGGCACCGTCACCCTGGGGACGCTGACGTCGATCAACGTCATCGACCTGCCGACGCTGCTCGCCGAGCTCTATGCCCGGCATCCCGGCGTGCTGGTCCAATTGCGTTCCGCCCGAGCCGGTTCCGCGGGCCTGGCGCAGCAACTCCGCGACGGCAGCCTCGACGTCGCGCTGGTCGTTTTCCCCGACGGGCCGCCGGCCGACCTGCACACCCGACTCGTCGCCGCCTTTCCGCTTCTGCTGGTCGTTCCCGTGCATCACCCCCTCGCCGGTCGGGGGGCGGTGTCACTGGCCGAGCTGGCCGGGATGTCGTTCGTCGACGGGCCGCCGGGATACGGCAACCGGGCCGTCGTCGACCGGGCGTTCGCCGCCGCCGGGGTGCAGCGCACGATCGCCCTCGAGGTCGCCGATATCGCCACCACCGCGACCCACATCCGAAACGGCTTGGGCATCGGCTTTTTGAGCCGGTTCATCCTCGACGAGATCGGCGATTCCGGTTTGGCGACGCTACGGATCTCCGATTACGACATCTGTTGGCGCCTGTACGCCGCGATGTCAGCGGTGCGGCCGCCCGGCGCGGCTACCCGCGCCGTGTTCTCGCTGATCGAGGAAATGATCCCTGATCGCGGCACGTCGAGTGTGCG
>NZ_JAOPWB010000092.1 GCF_025965855.1 Mycobacterium sp.
ACGTTCGTCCCGGTGGTCGCCGGGGTGTCGTACATGCGCTACCCGGTGTTCCTCGGGTTCGACATCGTCGGCGGCATCGCGTGGGGTGGTGGCGCGACGCTGGCGGGCTACTTCCTGGGCACCATGCCCTTCGTGCACCAGAACCTGGAAAAAATCATCCTGGCCATCCTGTTCGTGTCGCTGATTCCCGCGTTCGTCGCCGCCTGGCGCGGCTACCGGGGGCGCCGCCGCGCGACTGCCACGACCGACCAGAAGACCGACGAGGAACCCGACTCAGGACACCCGACTTCTGCGGTACGCAACGAAAGCGTCTAGCAGTTCGGGCCTGTCGATCGAACTCTGCTGCACGGCCTGGTCCGGGGCGGCTCCGAGTAGGATGCGCTTGATCGGGATCTCCAGCCGCTTGCCGGTCAACGTCCGCGGAATACCCGGAACCTCCAGGATGTCGTCGGGCACGTGTCGCGGCGAGGCGTGCCGACGGATCTCCGCGACGATCTTCGACCGCAGCGCGTCGTCGAACTCGACGCCGTCGGCCAAATCCACGAACAACGGCATCCAGTAGCCGCCGTCGTCCTGCTCGACGCCGACCACCAGACAGTCCTGCACCTCGGGCATGCGCTCGACCGCCGTGTAGATCTCGGCGCTGCCCATCCGCAAGCCCATCCGGTTCAGGGTGGCGTCCGAACGGCCGTGCACCACAACGGATCCCCGGTCGGTGATGGTGATCCAGTCCCCGTGACACCAGACCCCGGGGTACTTGTCGAAGTAGGCGGCGCGATACCGGCTGCCGTCGTCGTCGTTCCAGAAGGACACCGGCATCGACGGCATCGGCTTCGTCAGCGCCAGCTCGCCCTCTTCCCCGATGACGGGGCGGCCCTGGCCATTCCAGGCTTCGATGGCCGCGCCCAGGCAGATGGACGACAGCTCGCCGGCCTCGACCGGCAAGATCGAGCAACCGCCGATGAAGGCCGTGCAGACATCGGTGCCGCCGCTCATCGAAATCACCGGTACCGACCGGCCGAGCCCCTCCTGCACCCAGCGGAATCCGGACGCCGGCAGCGGCGAACCGGTGGATCCCACCGCACGCAGCGCATCCAGCGAATACGCCGCGCCCGGCTTCAATTCCCGTTTGGCACAAGCCAATAGATAGCCCGCACCGGCGCCGAGCACCGTGACACCGGTCTCGGCGGCGACCCGCCAGAGGCCATCGGTGCTCAAATGCGTTGGGCTGCCGTCATAGAGCACGATGGTCGCTTCGACCAGCAGCCCGGACAACAGCAGGTTCCACATCATCCAGCTGGTGGACGAGTACCACAGGAAGCGGTCATCCGGGTGCAGGTCCAGCTGCAGGCTCAGATACTTCAGGTGCTCCAGCACGACACCGCCGTGGCCGTGCACGATGCCCTTCGGCTTCCCGGTCGTCCCCGACGAGAACATCACCCACAGCGGGTGCGCAAACGGGACCGGCGTGATGTCCAGGGCGGCATCCGTTGCCACCGCCGCGGCCCACGGCACGGCGTCGTCGTCGACCGCGAGCCCGAGCCGCGGCACCACCACGGCGGCCCGCAGCGTCGGCATGGCAGCGCGGATCGTGGCCAGCTCGGCCAGCCGATCGATGCGCTTGCCGCCGTACACAGAACCATCGGTGGCCACCAGCACGGCCGGCTCCACCTGGCCCAGCCTGGCTATCACGCCGTCGACGGCCACGTCCTGGTTGCACACCGCCCAGATCGCGCCCACGCTGGCCGCGGCCAGGGCGGCGACGACGGCCTCGGCGACGTTGGGCAGGTACCCGACGACGGCGTCCCCGGGCTTGACGCCGAGGTTGCGCAGGTAGGCGGCGAACGCCGCCGTCTCCCGCTGCAGCCGCGCCCACGACCACTCGCTCGAGCCGTCTTCGCCTGCGACGACCACGGCCGGGCGCGCGTCGGTGGCGTGCCGGAACACCTCGGTGGCGTAGTTGATCGTGGCGCCGGGAAACCACTCGGTGCCCGGCATGGAACGCTCGCCCAGCACCGCGCGCGGGGGGCTGTTCGACTGGATGTCGAAGAAATTCCAGACGGCGTCCCAAAACCATTCGATGTCGTCTACCGACTTGCGTAGGAGTTCGTGGTAGTCGCCGTACTCGCCGCGATCGGTCTCGGCGAGCCAGGCCATGAAGCGAGTGAGGTTGGCATCGGCAAGCGTTGCCTCGTCCGGGATCCAGCCGCCGCTGAGTTCGCTCATGTCTCGCTCACGGCGGTGACGTTACCTGCGGCCTCCATCAGCATCCAGCCGGAAAGCTGAACCGACAGATCCCGCTCGGCAATCTCGGAAGCGTTGACCGCGCCCTCGACGAACTCCGCCTCCTTTCCCCCCGCGTTGGGCAGCTCCGCGTCGCGGTCCCAGAACGCGCCGAACAGCGGCAGCCCGTTCACCGTTTGCCGGTATTCCCAGGCCGATTTCGCCGACGACAGCACGATGGTGCGCGCGGCGTCGCGGGCCACGGCATCGTCGGCGGAGTCACCCGGCAGGGTCGTGGCGACCAGTGCGAGGTAGCGGGCGGTGATGCCGGCGAACAGGCCGCCGTCGCCGCCGCCGGAGCCCCGCAGCACACCCGAGGGCGCCATGCGCTCGCCGACCGCCGCGACCAGCCGGTGCACCCGCGCCTGATGCCGGGCTCTGGCTTCCGCGCCGGTGCGCGCGGCGAGCTCCGTTTCCAGGCCCAGCACCACGCCCTGGCAGTAGGTGTACTGCGCGCGGACCAGCGAGCCGGCCTTGATGCCGTCGAACACCAGGTGCGTTTCCGGGTCGATCAACGTGCGGTCGATCCAGTCGCTCATCTGGTCGGCCCGTTTCAGCCGATCGCCGTAACGGGCGAGGAAGATTCCCGCCGGGCCGTTGGCCGGGGCGTTGAAGAACTGGTCCTGCTTGCGCCACGGGATGCCGCCGCCATCCTCGGGCACCCAGGCCTTGACGAACTGGTCGGCCAGCTTCGGCAGCGCGCGCCGCCGCGTGACGCCGGCGATGCGGGCGGCGCGTTCCAGCGCCAGCGCCAGCCACGCCATGTCGTCGTAATAGCTGTTGGTCCACGAGAGGTTGTTGCGCAACCGGTGCGAGCGGACCTGGCGGTTGATCATGGTGCGCCGCTCCGGCCGCGGATCGCGCAGTTGCGCGTCGACCAGGCAATCCAGCAAGTGCGCCTGCCACCAGTAGTGCCAGGTGCCGAACAGCCGGTCCCGCCGCGCCGCCGGCCAGGCCACCACCCCCAGCTGGGTTCCGGGCAGCGCCCAAAGCCGTTTCAGGTGTCGTTGCGCGACAGCGGCTTCGCAGCTGGCCGCCCGGTTGGCCCATAGCTGATCCATACCTGCCGATCCTGCCCTAGTGGAGTGTTCGCCGAGTGTGCGGTCTCGGCGTTGCGCGTGCGCCCAGAGTGGGAAATTCGCCGCGATCCCGCCCGCGTCGCACACTCAACACCCGGGGCGCACACTCGACACCCGAGGATGCTGGAGTCATGAAAGATGTGACGGTTAACGGGCAGCGCCACGAGGTCGATGCCGAGGACGACACCCCGCTGCTGTACGTATTGCGCAACCACCTGAACCTCAAGGGCACCCGGTTCGGCTGCGGGGTGGGGTTGTGCGGCGCGTGTTTCGTGCTCGCCGACGGCCGTCTCGTGTACTCGTGCAACACCCCGCTGTGGTCGGTAGCCGACAAGTCGATCCGCACCGTCGAAGGCCTGGGCGACGACGGACGGCCACACCCGGTGGCGCGCGCACTGGTGGCCGGGCAGGCGGCGCAGTGCGGGTATTGCATGACGGGCATCGTGGTGGCGGCCGCGGCGCTGCTGGCCGCCAACCACGACCCGACGGAGGCCGAGGTCCGCGCCGCCCTGGACGCCAACCTGTGTCGGTGCGGCTCGCACAATCGCGTGGTTGCGGCGGTGCGCAGCGCCGGGGCCGAGATGCGGGGGTCCACCGATGCCTGACCTGCCGGAGTCGCTGGCCGCCAATCCCATCCTGGCCCAGTGGATTTGGATCGGCGCGAACGGCGTCGTGGAGGTTCGCTCCGGCAAGGTGGAACTGGGCCAGGGCGTGTTGACGGCGCTGGCGCAGATCGCCGCCGAGGAACTCGACGTGGACGTCGCGCGCGTGCAGATGGTCGCGGCGGCCACCGATCGCAGCCCCGACGAGGGCTTCACCGCGGGCAGCCGGTCGATCCAGCAGTCGGGGGCGGCGCTGCGCCAGGTGTGCGCCGAGGCGCGGGCGATCTATCTCGACGCCGCGGCGGCCAAGCTGGCCGTGGCTCCCGACGAGTTGGACGTCGCCGACGGCGAGTTCACCGGCCCCAACGGATCGGTCACGAGTTATTGGGAACTCGCCGACGACTCCTTGCTGGACCGGGCGGCCACCGGAGCCGCGGCACCCAAGCCGGAGTCGGAGTACGCGGTCGTCGGCACCGACGTCGCGCGGCTGGACCTGCCCGACAAACTGACCGGGCGGCCGCGCTACCTGCACGACCTCACGCTCGACGGCCAGGCATACGGGAGGGTGGTGCGGCCGCCCTCGCGCGGGGCCAAACTGCGCGGCGTCGATACCGGCCCGACCCTTGCGCTGCCCGGCGTGATCACCATCGTGCGCGACGGCGAGTTCCTCGGTGTGATCGCCGAACGCGAGGAAGTCGCGGTGCGCGCCGCCGAGCGGCTGCGCGATGACACCCGCTGGGACCAGCGCCCGACCCTGCCCGGCGAGGACGACCTTCCGGCGTTTCTCCTGTCGGCGGCGGCCGACACCTCGGTGCTCGCGTCCAAAGATGCCGCGGCGTCTACCGGCTCCACGCGATCGCATTCGGCCCGCTACCACCGGCCGTACCTGGCGCACGCCTCGATCGGCCCGTCCGCCGCGGCGGCGCTCGCGCACACCGACGGCCGCCTGGAAGTCTGGTCACACAGCCAGGGCGTGCACGTGCTGCGGCGCGAATTGGCCGCGGCGCTTGACCTCCCGGCCGACCGCGTGGTCGTGCGCCATGTCGAGGGAGCCGGGTGCTACGGGCACAACGGCGCCGACGACGCCGCCATGGACGCCGCATTGCTGGCGCAGGCGACACCCGGGCGGCCGGTGCACCTGGTCTGGTCGCGCCACGACGAATTGGCTTGGGCGCCTTTCGGTCCCGCGGCAGTCGTCGAGATCACCGCCGACTGCGCCGACGACGGCAGCGTCGTTGACTGGTGCCACGAGATTTGGAGCGGCAGCTACATGGGCCGCCCCGGGACAACGCCGACGACCGCATTCCTGGCGGCCGGCGACCGGGCCGGGGGTGAGCCGATCCGGGCCGGCGGCGAGCCGCCGGTCGAATCCGGCGGCGGCACCGGGCGCAACGCCGTGCCGGGCTACGACTTCCCGGCCTACCGGGTGATCAACCACCTGCTGACCGAGATGCCGCTGCGCACCTCGGCGCTGCGGTCACTGGGCGCCTTCGTCAATGTCTTTGCGGCGGAGTCGTTCATGGACGAGCTGGCGGTGGCCGCGGGCCGCGATCCCGTCGAATTCCGGTTGGCGCATTTGTCGGATCCGCGCGGACGGGCGGTGTTGCGGGCGGCGGCGTCGCGGGCCGGCTGGACGGGACGTGCACCGCGCTTACCGGAAGGCTCGGTCGGCCACGGCATCGGGTATGCGCGGTACAAGAATTCGGCCGCCTACTGCGCTGTCGTCGCCGAGGTCGAGGCGGTCGACGACGTCCGGGTGCGCCGGCTGACCATCGGGGTCGATGCGGGGCTGGTCATCAATCCCGACGGCGCGGCCAACCAGATCGAGGGCGGCGCGGTGCAGGCCACCAGCTGGACGCTGAAGGAGCGGGTGCGTTTCGACGGGTTCAACGTCACCAGCGACACCTGGGAGACCTACCCCATCCTGCGGTTCTCCGAAGTGCCCGCCGTCGAGGTTGAACTCATTGCCGGGCAAGGCAATCCACCCCTGGGGATAGGCGAGTGCGCCCAGGGCCCGACGGCCGCCGCGATCGCCAACGCCGTTTACCACGCGCTCGGCGTCCGGGTGCGCTCGCTGCCCTTGACCGCCGAGCAGCTCATCGCCGCGATGCCCGATTGACCATGCGGCGCTCTGGGATCCGTTGGCGCATTAACGTCCCGCGACGGCTTCGCAGTCGGGCGCGGTGATCAGTTGGTTGAGGGTGCCGGGCCGGTAATGCACGACATGTGGTTTTGTGACGGCAAAGCAGCTCGGTACGCCCTCACCGTACGATCGCGATCCATGCAACGCCGCCGCCGTTATGGCCGCCGCGATCAGCGCTATGCCCATTATCATCCCAAACAGCTTGGGGCCCATGCCAATTAGTTCGCGCTTGCGCGAGGGTGACGACGGCCGCGGCTGTGCCGGCAGGTGGTGCTCGCGCACTGGTGTCACCGGACCGGTAGGCCGCGAAGCCTCCAAGCGCGCGACCCGCCGCTCCAGCTCGACGATGATCCCAGCGGCCTGTCGGTCGATTCCGGAGTCGAGCAGCGCGGCGAGGAGGTCGGATTTGCCGTCACCCCGCTCGCGGTCGGGCGGCGTCGGCCTCGCCCCCGGCTGAGTCTGCTTGTCTTCAGTCGCTGCGTCGTCAGCTGGTTTGCCGCCCTCGGGGAGTTCACGCCGCAGCATCAGTGCGGTGACTACCGCGCCGGCCAGGAACAGCCCGCAACTGACACTGAACGCGACGTCGTAGCCATGGATCGCGGCGGCGGCGCGCAGCGTAGGGGCTGGCGGGCCATGGCCGGTCATGTAGCGGCTGACAGCCGACGCGAAAATCGTAGAGAGCGCGGCCGTTCCGATTGCCCCGCCGATCTGCTGGCTGGTGTTGACCATCGCCGACGCGACGCCGGCGTCCTCGCCGGTAACACCCGCGGTGGCGGTCGCGATCGCCGGCGCGAAGGTCAGCCCCAAGCCCACGCCAAGGGCCAGAAGCGGCCCCAGCACATCGCCCGCATAGGTGGAATGGATATCCAGGTGGGCCAGCCAAAACATGCCGCCGGCGGCGATGAGCATCCCGGGCGGAACCACGCGGCGGGGGCCCAACCGCGGAATCAAGCGCGCATTGGCCACCCCGGCCGCCACCGCGACACCGCCGGCCAGCGGCAAAAACGCGACGCCCGTCTTCAGCGGGCTGTAGCCGAGGTTTTGCTGGGCATAGTAGGTCAGAAACAGGAAGGCGCTGAACATACTGCAAAAGGCCACCATGATGGCCAGATACGCACCGACCCGGTTGCGGTCTGTAACAATCTGCAGCGGCAGCAACGGGGCGGCGACCCGCGCCTCGATCACCGCGAATGCGATCAGCAGCAGGCCGCTGGCGATGAACATCACAATGGTTAAAGTCGCGCTCCAGCTGTGGGTTTCGGCGTTGGCCAAGCCATAAACCAGGCAGAACAGGCCTCCTGAGCCAGTGATGACGCCGGGCCAGTCGAGCCGGACCACACTGCCGCGGTTGCCTCTTGCCGGAACGACTGCCAGCACCCCCGCGGCGGCGACGACCGCGAAAACCAGGTTCACATACAGACACCACCGCCACGACAGCCACTCGGTCAGCGCGCCGCCGAGCAACAACCCTGCGACCGCCCCTCCGCCGGCGATCGCGCCGTAAACGGCGAACGCCTGGCCGCGCTGTTTGGCGTCGGTGAAGGTGACGTTGAGAGTGGACAGGGCCGCCGGTGCCAGCACCGCCGCGAAGACACCCTGGAATGCCCGCGCTGCCAACAGGACCGCAAAACCGCTCGCCGCACCACCGACCGCCGAGGCCAGGGCAAACCCGAGCAGGCCGATCAACAACGTGCGGCGCCGCCCGACGATATCGGACAGTCGCCCGCCCAACAGCAGTAAGCTGCCGAACGCCAGCGAGTAGGCGGTGATGACCCATTGCCTGCTCTCGGTGCCGAAATGCAGGGCCCCCTGGGCGGAGGGCAACGCGATATTGACGATCGTGGTGTCGAGCACCACCATCAACTGCGCGATGCCGATGACCGCCAGTACCAGCCATTGGTGCTGTCCGCGGGGTGGGCCGGACAGTTGCTCCCGGGGGAGCTCGGTTTCCGTGCTGACTCCCATGAACTCTCTGATACCCGTTACGGCGCGATTGATAGCCGCGGCCGCGTCAAGGCCATGAGCAACTCGCGCAGCCCGGTCAACGAGTGCGCCGGCAAGAACAGGTCGCAATAGGGCAGGGCCGCGGCCATCGACCCGGCCAGCGGCTGGAATTCGCCTTGCGCCGCACGGGGATTGAGCCACACCAGCATCGCGGCGCGGCGGCGCAACCGGGCCATCGCGTGGGCGAGCACGTCGGGCGGATCGCTGTCCCAGCCGTCGGAGGCGATGATCACCACCGCGCCGCGCAGCGCGTTGCCGTGCGGCGGGGCCAGCAGGGCGCCGACGCTGCGGCCGATGAACGTGCCGCCGTAGCGGTCGGTGACTTTCGCGTTGGCTTTCTGCAGCGCCACCTCGGCCGAGCGGTGCGACAGCACCGACGTGAGCCGGGTCAGCGACGTCGAAAACGCGAAGACCTCCGGCCGGATGCGCGCCTGGCGCAGCGCGGCCGCCCGCATCAGATGCAGGTAGACCGCGGCGTACGGCTGCATTGAGCGGCTCACGTCGCAGGCCAGGACGACCCGCCTCGGCCGGCGGCGGGGCCGCGTTCGCGCCAGGATCACCGATTCCCAGCCGGTTTCGCGCGAGGCGTTCATCGTGGCACGCAGGTCGATGCGCTTGCCACCGACGCTGGGCTCGAAGCGCATGCTGCGGCGGCGGGGCCAGCGCGCGACGGTCGCCTCCAGCCAGGAGCCGAGCAGGCGAAGGTCGTCGGGATCGAAGCGGTCGAACGGTTCGTCGGCGCGCGCGGCGATGCGGCTGGGCAACAGATCCGGCAGTAGGACGCTCGTTTCCGCCGCGCCGTCGGCGTCGGCGTCGGCGCGGGTGGCCCAGGGCAGCTTGCGCGCGCCGGCCTTCGATGCGCCTCCCGCTTGCCGCACCGTGCCGGCCGCGGGCGTCGTGGGGCCGGGCAGGGGCAGGACGGGCTCGGGACCCATTGCGCCGTCGGGCCGCGCTGTCCCGAACGCCAAGGCGAAGACGGAGTCGAAGGCGTCCAGGTCTTCCATCCGGTTGACCAGGGTCAGCCTGGCCGCCCAATACAGCGCCGACGTGGTGTCCGGCACCAGCTGCCGCAGCGCCTGCACGAAGCCGGCCTGACCATTGGCGGATACCAGCACCCCCGCGCCGCGCAGGCGCGCCACCAGGGCGGCCGCGAACGCCGCCAGATCGACGCCGCGCAACAGCAGTGGGGTGCTCATGAGCCGCTAACCTCTGCGGCGCAGCACCCAGATCAGCACCAGCACGGCGAGCACGACCACCGCCGCCGCGCCGTACTTCTTGAGCTGGTCGCCGCCGGCGAGATCGAGCAGATCGATGGGCTCGGGCTCGGCCGCGGGGGCCGCATAGCGCGGGTCGGGAGCGGATTCCGTTGCGGCGGGGCTTGGCGGGGCGGGTGCGTTCTTTGAGGCCAGTTCGGCCTCCAGCGATTCCACGAACTGGCCCAGCAGCTTCTCCGAAACCTGCTGCAGCATGCCGCTGCCGAACTGGGCCAGCTTGCCGACGATCTTGAGATCGGTGTCGACGGTGACGCTGGTGCGCTCCCCGTCCGCCTGCAGCTGGGCGGTGACCGTGGCGGCCGCGTTACCGGTGCCCCTCGACTCCTTGCCCTTGCCGTCGATGACCGCGCGAAGTTGGTCGCGGTCCAGCTCGACGAAACGCACCTTGCCGCTAAACTCGCTGGTGACCGGCCCGACCTTGACCCTGACCTTGCCGAGGTAGTCGTCGCCCTCGTGGCCGGTCAGCTGCGCCCCCGGCATCAGCGGGATCACCTGCTCCAGATCGCACAGCACGTCCCAGGCCTGCTCGATGGGCGCGCTGACGATGAACTGGTTGGCGATCTTCATGCTGTGGTTCCTCTCATGTGCGGCTCAGCAAAAGTGTGGTACGCGTCGCGAATCAGAGTACGGTCGTCCGGGGTCTTGGCCAGCGCCCCCAGGCTGGCCAGTGCGCCCGACGCCGCCGCGTCGACCAGGTCGGCCACGCCCAGGGACACCAGCGCGGCGACCCAGTCGATCGTCTCGGCCACTCCCGGCGGCTTATCCAGGTCGAGATCGCGTGTGCGCCCGATGAATTGGGTGGCGTGCTCGATCAACGGCGCCGTCGCCCCGGGTACCGTCCGGCGGACGATCGCGGCGGCCCGGGCCGGCTCAGGGTAGTCGATCCAGTGGTACAGGCAGCGGCGGCGCAGCGCGTCGTGCAGGTCACGGCTGCGGTTGGAGGTCAGTACCGTGATCGGTGGGCGCTCGGCGACGAAGGTGCCCAGCTCGGGGACCGTGACCGCGGATTCACCGAGGAACTCCAGCAGCAGCGCCTCGAATTCGTCGTCGGCACGGTCGATTTCGTCGATCAGCAGCACCGGCGGCGTCGGCCCGCGATGTCGCACACACCGCAGGATGGGCCGATCGACCAGGTAGGTCTCGGTATAGAGGTCCCCTTCTTCGATCCCGGTACCGCGGGCTTCGGCCAGCCGGATGGACAGCAGCTGGCGTTGATAGTTCCAGTCGTACAGCGCCTCGCTGGCGGTCAATCCCTCGTAGCATTGCAATCTGACCAGCGGGGTGTTCAGCACCGCCGCAAGGGTTTTCGCCGCCGTTGTCTTGCCGACCCCGGGTTCGCCCTCCAGCAGCAGCGGCCGGCCGAGCGTGACCGCCAGATAGATCGCCGACGCCGTTCCCATATCGAGCAGGTAGTCGTGCGCGTCGAATCGCGCGATCACGTCCGCGACGTGGCTGAAGATCACGGCGACTTCACCAGCCGCTGGTAGTCGTCCCAAGTGTCGACGTCGAGCGGAACGGGACCGTCGGACGCGAGTTCGCGCACCTCGCGGCGGCGCGATTCCACGAGCTTCCACACCCCCTTATCGCCGTGCAGCCGACGCAGTTCGCCGAACAGGCCACGGCTCAGCCAGAATGGATGCCCGATCCCGTCGTCGTAGCGGCACACCATGATGTCGGTGCTTGGTCCTTGTTCGATCATCCGCTTCAGCGTGGCGGGCTCGACACCGGGCTGATCGCCGAGCATCAGTACGATGCCGGCGGCCCGCGGGTCGACCCGCTCGAGCGCGGCGCGCAGCGAGGCCGAACACCCGATCCCGAAGTCCTCGACCGCGACCACCTCGGCCCCGTCCAGCGGCACCGCATCCCGCACCGCTTGGGCGGCGCCGCCGAGCGTGACGATGAGCTGGTCGAACCCGGCGCCACGGGCGACGTCCAGAGTCGCGCCAAGCAGGGTCGTATCCCGGTACGGCAGAAGCTGTTTGGGCGTCCCCAACCTGCGCGAACCGCCGGCCGCCAGCACGACACCGGTGACCGGCGGCGCATTCATGCGCCGACTGGCCGGTTCGCGAACGCGGCGCGGCATCCCGGGCCGCAGAACCAATAGTCCGCGCCGGCCAGCCGCAGGTGCTCGGCGTCGGGCCCGATCGTCACCGTCATGCCGCACACCGGATCCACCGCCTCCGCCGGGGCGCCCTCCGGGACAATCGCGCGCACCAGGCCGGCGCCGCGGATCCCGGCGATGAGTTCGGCCGCGATCGAGACCGCGATCTCGGAGGGGGTCTTGGCGCCGATGGCCAGTCCGACCGGGGTGTGCACCCGCGCCCGCTCGCCCAAGGAGAGGTCGAGCGAGTCCAGGATCGCGGCGCCGCGAACCTTGCTGGCCACCAGGCCGATGTAGCCGATGCCGTGATCCAGTGCCGCGCGGATGGTTTCGGCTTCAGGCCCGCCATGGCTGGCGATCACGACCGCAGTGGTGTCGGCCAGATCGTCAGCCCGCCGCACGTCATACCCCAGCAGCCCGCACAGTTGCGCCAGCGCGTCGGCGATCGGTGTGGTCCCGTAGATCCGGATCAGCGGGGCCGGCAGCTGCGGCGTCAGGAAGATCTCGAGCGACCCGCCGGACAGGCACGGGTTGACGACGACGCAGGCGCCGGGGGCCTCGGGGAAGTGCACGTCGCCGTCGGGAAGCACTCGCAACAAAACGCTCTCGCCGGCCTGCAGCGCGCCCAGACCCGCCTTGCGGACGGAGTTCTGCGCGCACTGGCCGCCGACAAAGCCCTCGATTGTGCCGTCCGCCAACAGGATTGCCTCGTCGCCCGGATAGGACGAGGTGGGCGGCTGGGCCCGCACCACGGTCGCGTGCACGAACGGTGTCCGTGCCGCCAACAACTCCTGAGCCCGCTCGCTGATCGTCATCAGATCGGGGGCCTCGCTCTACCTTGCATCGCCTCCCACACCCGGGAGGGCGTCAACGGCATATCGGCGTGCCGAACCCCGAACGGCGCCAACGCATCCACCACCGCATTCACCACCGCCGGGGGCGATCCCACGGTGGCCGATTCGCCGATACCCTTCGCCCCGATCGGGTGGTGCGGCGACGGCGTCACCGTGTAACCGGTCTCCAGATGCGGCACCTCGACCGCGGTGGGGATCAGGTAGTCCATCAGCGATCCGCCGAGGCAATTGCCATCGTCGTCGAACGCGATCATCTCCATCAACGCCATCCCGATGCCGTCGACGATGCCGCCGTGCACCTGGCCCTCGATGATCATCGGGTTGATACGGGTGCCGCAGTCGTCCACGGCCAGGAAGCGTCGCACCTTGACCACCGCGGTGCCCGGATCGACATCCACCACACAGAAATACGCGCCGTAGGGGTACGTCAGGTTCTCCGGGTTGTAGCAGACCTCGGCGTCCAGGCCGCCCTCGATGCCGTCGGGCAGATCGCCGGCACCGTGCGCCCGCATCGCGATGTCCTGGATCGTCACCGACGCCGACGGGTCACCCTTGACGTGGAAAGAGCCCTTCTCCCACTCCAAGTCGGCGACCGAAACCTCGAGCATGCCCGAGGCGATGATCTTCGCCTTGTCGCGCACCTTGCGAGCCACCAGCGCCGCTGCCCCGCCCGACACCGGCGTCGACCGGCTGCCGTAGGTGCCCAGCCCGAACGGAGTCTGATCGGTGTCGCCATGCACCACCTCGATGTCGTCGGGCGGGATGCCGAGCTCCTCGGCGACGATCTGCGCGAAAGTCGTCTCGTGACCCTGCCCCTGACTCTGAACCGATAGCCGCACAACGGCTTTGCCGGTCGGGTGCACGCGCAACTCGCATCCGTCGGCCATGCCCAGGCCGAGGATATCCATGTCCTTGCGCGGTCCGGCGCCGACGGCCTCGGTGAAAAACGACATCCCGATGCCCATCAGTTCGCCGCGCGCCCGCCGCTCCTTCTGTTCGACCCGCAGCGCGTCGTAGCCGATCATCTCCATGGCCTTGCGCATGGTGGCCTCGTAGTTACCCGAGTCGTAGGTCCAGCCGGTCTTGCTCTGATACGGAAACTGGTCCGGCCGCAACAGGTTTCGCAGCCGCAGCTCGGCCGGGTCCATCTTGAGCTCGAACGCCAGGCAGTCCACCAGTCGCTCGACGAAGTACACCGCCTCGGTGATGCGGAACGAGCAGGCGTAGGCCACCCCGCCCGGCGCCTTGTTGGTGTACACGGCGGTCATGTGGCAGTACGCGGCGTCGAGGTCGTAGCTACCGGTGAACACCCCGAAGAACCCGGCCGGGTATTTCGTCGGCGCCGCCTGGCCGTTGAACGCGCCGTGATCGGCCAGCACGGTCGACCGGATCGCCAGCATCTTGCCGTCGCCCCGGGCCGCGATCTCGCCGACCATGATGTAGTCGCGGGCGAAGCTGGTGGACGTCAGGTTTTCGCTGCGGTCCTCCATCCATTTCACCGGCTTGCCCAGCAGCAGCGAGCCGACGATCGCGCACACATAACCGGGATAGATCGGCACCTTGTTGCCGAAGCCGCCGCCGATGTCGGGCGAGATCACCCGGATCTTGTGTTCGGGCAGGCCGGCGACCAACGCGTACAGCGTGCGGTGCGCGTGCGGCGCCTGCGAGGTGGTCCACAGCGTCAGCTTGCCGGTCACCGGGTCCAAATCGGCTACCGCGCCGCAGGTTTCCATCGGCGCGGGGTGCACCCGCGGGTACACGATCTCCTGCTTGACCACGACGTCGGCATTGGCGAACGCCGCGTCGGTGGCGGCGGCGTCGCCGGTCTCCCAGTCGAAGATGTGGTTGTCGGTCTTGCCGGTGAGGTCGGTGCGGATCACCGGCGCGGACGAGTCGAGCGCACGCCTGACATCTATGACCGGATCCAGCGGGTCGTAGTCGACGTCGATCAACTCGAGCGCGTCGCGGGCCGAATACCGGTCCTCAGCAACGACGAACGCGACCTCCTGGCCCTGGAAGCGCACCTTGTCGGTGGCCAGCACGGCCTGCACGTCGTTGGACAGCGTCGGCATCCAGGCCAGGCCCTTCTCGGCCAGGTCGGCGCCCGTCACCACGGCTTTGACCTTCGGATGGGCAAGGGCCGCAGTCACATCGATGCCGGCGATGCGGGCGTGCGCGTAGGGCGAGCGCAGGATGGCGAGGTGCAGCATGCCCGGCAGCGCGACGTCGTCGACGTAGGTGCCGCGACCGCGGATGAAGCGCGGATCCTCCTTGCGTAGCATCCGGCCGTGGCCGCACGGCTTTTGGTCGTTGTCGACTGAATCTTCCGGACGTCCGTCCGGCGCTGGCGGCCGGGATTCGATCGTGGTCATGATGTCGCCTCCGCGGGGGCGGCGTGGGAAGCGGCCCATTGGATGGAGCGCACGATCGTGGTGTATCCGGTGCAGCGGCAGATCTGTCCGGATATCGCCTCCCGGATGGACTCCTCGTCGGGGTTGGGGTCGCGATCCAGGAGGGCGCGGGCCGTGATCATCATTCCCGGTGTGCAGAAGCCGCATTGCAGCCCGTGGCACCGCATGAACCCTTCTTGCACCGGGTCCAGCTGGCCGTCCAACCCCGCTAGTCCTTCTACGGTCCGCACGCTGTGGCCGGATGCCATCACGGCCAGCATCGTGCAGGACTTCACCGGCACGCCATCCACGTCGACGACGCATGTTCCGCAGTTGCTGGTGTCGCACCCCCAATGGGTTCCGGTGAGCCGCAACTGATCCCGCAGGAAGTGCACCAGCAGCATCCGGGGTTCGACGTCGGCGGTCACCTGTTCGCCGTTGACGGTCATGTTCACCTGCATGATTAGTTCCCTTCCGGTGCAGGCTGGTTGCGCACCCGTTCGGCCGCCGTGCGCAACGTGCGGATGGTGAGTTCGGAGGCCAGATGCCGCTTGTAGTCGGCGGTGCCGCGGACATCGGTCACCGGCTCGCAGGCCGCGGCGGCGCGGCGACCCGCCTCGGCGAACACCTCGTCGGTGGCCGGCCGGCCGACCAGGGCCGCCGACAGCTCGGCCAGCGCGGCCGGGTCGGGGTTGACAGCGGTCAGGCG
The DNA here is from genome assembly GCF_025965855.1 of Mycobacterium sp. Taxonomy (GTDB): domain Bacteria; phylum Actinomycetota; class Actinomycetes; order Mycobacteriales; family Mycobacteriaceae; genus Mycobacterium. The sequence continues at coordinate 15,440 of NZ_JAOPWB010000092.1, forward strand.
CACCCGCGCGGCGGCAATTGCGGGACCGTCGAGGGTGACGGCCGCCCCGGCCGCCGTCACCGCCCAGTCGCCGACCCGGCGCTCCACTTTGGCGTAGGCGCTGGACGTGTTGAGCCGCACCGGGATTCGGGCCTCGACCAGGATTTCGTTGTGCGCCAGGGTGGTCTCGTAGGGCCCCGCGACGAAATCGTCGATCGGTATTTTGCGCTCACCCGAGGGACCGCGGGCCAGGCACACCGCGTCCAGCACGCCGCAGACCGTCACCAGATCCTCGGCCGGATCCGCCTGGCACAGCGAGCCGCCCAGGGTGCCGCGATTGCGGACCACCGGGTCGGCGATCACCCGTTCCGCGTCGCGGAAGATCGGGCACACGGCGGCCAGGGTGTCGGACTCCAGGATCTCGCGGTGGCGGGTCATGGCGCCGACGCGCACCAGGGTCGGATCGGTGATCACGTATCCGAGCTCGGGTGCCAGGTCGTTGATGTCGACGAGGTATTCCGGGTTGGCGATGCGCAGCTTCATCATCGGCAGCAGGCTGTGCCCGCCGGCGATCACGCGCGCCCCCTCCCCCAACCGATCCAGCAGTCCGACGGCGTGGTCGACGCTGGTTGCACGTTCGTATTCAAAGGGTCCGGGCACCTGCATGTGACGCACCTCACTTCGGCGACGGGCCCTCAGTCTCAGCCCGCCTGACCGCAGCGTCAATAGCGAGTTAAGTAATCGCTGAACTGCCCGCTACCTGCGGGTCCGGTGCGTCGTGGTGGATCCGACCGGCGGTCTCGGTCAGCGGACGGCCCACGCCACCCCAGCGCTTGGCGATGATGTCGGCGGCGATCGACACCGCCGTTTCCTCGGGGGTGCGGGCGCCGAGGTCCAGTCCGATGGGGCTGGACAACCGGCTCAGCTCGGCGTCGGTCAGCCCCGCGGCCCGCAGCCGGTCCATCCGGTCGTCATGGGTGCGGCGCGATCCCATCGCCCCCACATAGCCGACCTGGGGAAGCCGCAGCGCCACCTCGAGAACGGGGACGTCGAACTTCGGGTCGTGGGTGAGCACGCAGATCACCGTGCTGCCGTCGACGGCGCCCGCACGCGCCTCGGCGGCGAGATAGCGGTGGGGCCAATCGACGACGACGTGATCGGCGGTCGGGAAGCGCACCGGCGTGGCAAACACCTCTCGGGCGTCGCAGACGGTGACCCGGTACCCGAGGAACGATCCCTGCTGGGCCAGGGCCGCGGCGAAATCGATGGCGCCGAACACCAGCATCCGCGGGCGCGGCGCGTAGCTGGAGACGAACACCTCCATGCCTTCGCCCAGCCGCTGTCCGTCGGGCCCGTACTTGAGGACGTCGCTGCGGCCCACCGCCAGCAGGCCGCGCGCGTCGTCGGCAACCGCGGCGTCGGCACGCGCCGAACCCAGCGATCCGTCCAGCGCATCCGGCCGGACGACCGCCCGGCGTCCGACCCACCGAGCGTCGGGATGCGCGATGACGGTCGCGACCGCCACCGGGCGGTGCTCGCCGACGTCGTCGGCCACCGCGCCGAGTTCGGGAAACGTCGATTGCGACATCGACTCGACGAAGACGTCGATGACGCCGCCGCATGTCAACCCGACCGCGAACGCGTCGTCGTCGCTGACCCCGTAACGTTCCAGCCGCGGCGTCCCGGTCTTGGCGACCTCGGTGGCGAGTTCGTAGACCGCGCCCTCCACGCAGCCGCCCGACACCGACCCCGTCACCGAACCGTCCGGCGCCACCACCATCGAGGCCCCCGGCGGGCGCGGCGCCGACCGGAAGGTGCGCACCACCGTGCCCACGCCCGCGGTGTCGCCGGCGCGCCAGATCGATATCAGCTCGGCAAGGACGTCACGCACTCTCCTAAATTAGGCTCCTTACATGACTCCGGCTCAACTTCGGGCCTATTCGGCGGTGGTGCGCCTGGGCTCGGTGCGTGCCGCCGCGGCGGAGTTGGGTGTCTCCGACGCCGGCGTCTCGATGCTCGTGGCGGCGCTGCGCAAGGAACTCGACGACCCGCTGTTCACCAGGACGGGCGCGGGGCTGGCGTTCACGCCCGGCGGCCTGCGGCTGGCCAGCCGCGCGGTCGAAATCCTGGGCCTGCAGCAACAAACCGCGATCGAGGTCACCGAGGCCGCCCACGGCCGCCGGCTGCTGCGGATCGCCGCGTCCACCGCGTTCGCCGAGCACGCCGCGCCCGGGCTGATCGAGCTGTTCTCGTCGCGGGCCGACGACCTGTCGGTGGAGCTGAGCGTGCATCCGACGAGCCGGTTCCGCGATTTGATCTGCTCGCGCGCCGTCGACATCGCGATCGGCCCGGCCGGCGAAGGTTCGCTCGGTCCCGACGACGCGATCTTCGTGCGGCCCTTCCTGAAATACCAAATCATCACCGTCGTGCCGCCGAACAGCCCACTGGCCGCGGGTATTCCGACGCCGGCCGTGCTGCGCCAGCAGCAATGGATGCTCGGCCCGGCCGCGGGCGGCGTGGACGGCGAGATCGCAAAGATGTTGCGTAACTTAGCAATTCCGGAGTCACACCAGCGGATCTTCCAGAGCGACGCCGCCGCGCTCGAAGAGGTTCAGCGGGTTGGCGGTGTCTCGCTGACGATCGGTTTCGCCGTCGCCAAGGACCTCGCGGCCAGGCGGTTGACCCGCGCGACCGGGCCCGGCCTGGACAGGTGGGGCGAGTGGTGTGCGGCGACGTTGGGGCCGTCGGTGCGCCAACCCGCCGTGTCCGAACTCGTCCGGTTCATCACTACGCCGCGGTGCACCCAGGCGATGATCCGCGGAAGCGGCGTCGGCGTGACCCGATTCCGCCCGAAGGTCCACGTAACGCTGTGGAGCTAGCGACGCATCGGGTGTGCGCCTAGGGCTTTCCGTGTGCATCCCGGGCGCAAAAATCGCCGAAATCTCGCCGCCAGCACACACTCAAGGTGGGGGGTTCACACTCAACGCCGCTACCAGGCGCGCGTCAGGTCCGCGTGCTGCCGAACCCAGGCATGCATCGCGATCCCGGCGGCGACGCCGGCGTTGATGCTGCGCGTCGAGCCGAACTGGGCGATCGACACCGTGAGCGCCGCGCCGGCCCGGATGTCGTCGGTGATGCCCGGACCTTCCTGACCGAACACCATCAGGCACTCGCGCGGCAGCGCGGTCTCCTCCAGCCGCCCCGCGCCCGGGACGTTGTCCACGGCGACCACGGTCAGACCGGCGCCCGCGGCGAACTCCAGCAGCCCGGCCGTGCTGTCGTGATGACACAGCCGCTGATACCGGTCGGTCACCATCGCGCCGCGGCGATTCCAGCGCCGCCGCCCGACGATGTGCACGGTGTCGACCGCGAAGGCGTTGGCGGTGCGCACCACCGAGCCGATGTTGGCGTCGTGGCCGAAGTTCTCGATCGCCACATGCAGCGGGTGACGGCGCAGGTCGATGTCGGCGATGATCGCTTCGCGGGCCCAGTACCGGTAGGCGTCGACGACGTTGCGAGTGTCGCCGTCGTGCAACAGGTTTGGCTCATATCGCGGGTCGTCGGGAAGATCGCCCCGCCACGGCCCGACGCCGCCGGCCGTCGTTCCCCATTCGGTGGGCCCGGGTTCGCTCATCGCTGGGTCCACACCCCGGCGTGGGTGCCGTCGACCGCCACCGTCGCGTACAGCAGCGCCTCGTTGATCTCGCCCTGGGTGCACAGCGACGCGTTGACGCGCACCGAGTCCAACGACGCGTCGGGCAGGATCAGCACCGACGACCCGTACATCGCGCAGGCCGGGTTCAAGCCCCGGCCGGGCAGGGTCGGCGACGTCAGCAGCATCAGCGGTCCACCGCGCTTGGCGGAATCGTCGCGATACCGGTCCGCGAGGGCGGAGGTTTCCAAACCCAGCAGCATGTAGCCGTTGCCGTTGAACGCGGCGGGGTCGCCGAGCTGCGCCTTGGTCACCGGGGCGCCGTCGGCGCGCCAGGCCGACAGGCTGATGGTCTTGACCACCAGGCCGGTGTCGTTGGCGTTGGTCGGCAGCAACCCCACCGGAAACGCCGCCGGGTAGGCCGCCGACGTGTTCGGGATCCGGTCGCGCGGCGAGTAGCCGTACACCCCGCGGACCTGGCTCCGATCCTTAAGCGGCCCAAGGCAAACCGTGCCCGCGAGCCGGTCGGGGGGCGCCGACAGCGGGTGTTGGATGTCGTGTACGCCGGCCGCGTTGTCGCAGCTGCCCAGACCGGCCGCCTCCATCGGGTGCGCCAGCGCGCCGTAGAGCCCAAAGCGAATGTCGTCGGGCTTGGCGTGCGGCCCATGCGGATCGGTGGGTGACGCGTCGACGTCGACCAGCACGTAATCGCCGTCCCAGCGCAGGTTCGACACCGACATGTTCCAGCCCAGCAGTGCCAGCGATTCACCGAGCCGCGCGCCCTGCGCGCCATAGGGCCGGACAGGATGGCTGGAGCCCGAACAGCCCATGAGACAGGCCGCCGCGGCGATGAAAACGCACACGACGCGCGTCAGGCGCCCGAATCTAGTTGACATCAGTCACATTCGCCACGGGCGTCGCTCGAAGGCGCGGGCGACGGCTTGCCCGCCTCGCAGCGACAACTGCGGCTGCGGGGCGATGTGGGCTTTTGTCGCTGCGAGGCGGGCACAACGACGGTCGCCCGCTCGAGAGGCCTATGTGGCACCTGTGACAACGCATGCATGCGACGATCCGCTCGCGGCCCTAGCCCAGCCCCAGATCGGCCAGGCCCAGCACGCTGCGGTACAACAGCCCCTCGGCCTTGATGGCCTCGGCGGCGCCGGTGGCGCGGTCCACAACGGTGGCCACCCCGACCACCTCGGCACCGGCGTCCCGGACGGCGCGCACGGCCGTCAGCGCCGAGGCTCCCGTGGTGCTGGTGTCCTCCACCACCAGGACACGCCTGCCGGCGACCTCGGATCCCTCGATAAGGCGTTGCAGTCCATGGGTTTTCGCCGACTTGCGCACGACGAACGCGTCGATGGGCCGCCCGGGCGCGTGCATGACGGCGGTTGCGACCGGGTCGGCGCCCAGGGTGAGGCCGCCGACGACGGCGTAGTCCCAGTCGGCGGTGAGTTCGCGCAGCAGCGTGCCGATCAACGCGGAGGCCCGGTGGTGCAGCGTGGCGCGGCGCAGGTCGACGTAGTAGTCGGCCTCCTTGCCCGACGACAGCGTCACCCGGCCGTGCACCACCGACAGCCGTCGCACCAGGTCGGCCAGCTCCGCGCGCGGGTCAGCTCCGGTCACGACCGCCGACTCGTTTCGTTGCGGTACGCATCAGGCCGCGGGGCAGCTTGGCCATGTCCATCCCGGCCCCGGCGTGGAATTCCGTGCGCACGAACCCCCGGCGGCCTGCGCCGATCCCGGACGTCGGCCCGGTGATCAGGGCTACGGGGCGAGGCATGAGCGACAGTGTAGTGACGGCGGACTGACCGGCCTCGCACCCACCCGGTGCGCTATCAGCGCTGGTAGTTATTGGCCTGATGGCCGTTGCGCCCGCTCGGCGGAGGGCGGCGAAGGGATTCCGTGCGCCCCTCGTCCCGGCGGACCGGCTCGGGGCGGCGGGCGCCCGGAACATCCGAGCCCAGCAACCCCGACACGTCCTGCTGCGGCCGCTTGGATGGCAACTCCAGGCGACCGGCGGGTGCCAGGGGGCGGCTCGGTGCCGCGTTACGCAGGGCCGCCGGCGCCCCCGCCTCCTGCGGGGTCTCCTGGGGCATCGGCGGCAACACGCGCAGCAGGTCGTTGAACTGGCGCACGGTGCGCAGGCCCTCGTCCCACTGGGCGCGCGTGCTCGAGATCGGCATGGCGACCAACGTCCAGTTCTGCTCGTTCCACATGATCTCGGCGCAGTCGGGTGCGGTGTGCGCGAAGGTGACCATACGCCGGTCACAGGCCCGCCGGGCCGCGTCCAGATTGGTCGAATACACCATTCGCGGCCCGATCGCGCCCAACAGCCAAATGTCGCTCTCCCGAGGCTCTTTCAGCCCCTTGAGGCGCAGGTCGACGACGACGTTGGTGCCCACCTTGCGGTGCAGCGCGATCACCGTGGCGACTTCGTCGACGTCGAAGATGTAGACCGCCTCGCCGCGGATCTGGCCCAGCACGACATTGTGGGCGGGGACATCGCCCACCGTCGAGATCACCCCGCGCTTCCAGCGCTTCAGGATGTCGGTCGATTCACGTTCGTAGTCGAAGCCGTGCGACCGCGCCCACGATTTACGGCGCCTGCTGCGCCCCCGCCGTCGATCGATATCGACGTACAGCAATACCGCCGCACCGACAAAGCACAGCGCAGACAGCGTGAACCAGAGGGGGACCATCCCACACAGGGTATCCGCTGTCGGCGCGGATTAGACAATGTGACCAGGTTACAACCCCATCACAGGACGAACCCGGTGTCCCGTGGGGTCAGGTCCCCCTCGAGCCGTGTGCGCTGACGGCTTTGAGTGTGAGCTGGCGGCGGGATTTACGCGATTTTCCCGCCCTGCACGCCCACTCAAAGCCCAGGATTCACGCTCGAGCCTGACTTAACCCAGAACCAGCGAGTCGCCGTCCGGACTGACGTTGACGGGCACCACGTCCCCGTCGTGCACGTCTCCGGCGAGCAGCATCTTGGCCAGCTGGTCGCCGATGGCCTGCTGGACGAGCCGGCGCAACGGCCGGGCGCCGTAGACCGGGTCGAACCCGCGCTGCGCCAGCCAGCGCTTGGCCGGCAGCGACACCTCCAGCTGCAGCCGCCGTTGCGCCAGCCGCTTGGCCAGCTGCGCGAGCTGGATGTCGACAATCTGCACCAGTTCTTCGGGGTTGAGCCCGTCGAAGATGATCACGTCGTCCAGCCGGTTGATGAACTCGGGCTTGAACGCCGAGCGGACCGCGGCCATCACCTGCTCCTCGCTGCCACCCGATCCCAGGTTGGACGTCAGGATGAGGATCGTGTTGCGGAAGTCGACGGTGCGGCCCTGCCCGTCGGTGAGCCGGCCCTCGTCGAGCACCTGCAGCAGGACGTCGAACACGTCCGGGTGCGCCTTTTCGATCTCGTCGAACAGGATCACCGTGTACGGGCGTCGCCGCACCGCCTCGGTCAGCTGACCACCCTGGTCGTAGCCGATGTAGCCGGGCGGGGCGCCGACCAGACGCGCCACCGAGTGCTTCTCGCCGTATTCACTCATGTCGATGCGGACCATCGCGCGTTCGTCGTCGAACAGGAAGTCGGCCAGCGCCTTGGCCAGCTCGGTCTTGCCGACGCCGGTGGGCCCCAGGAACATGAACGAACCGGTGGGCCGGTTGGGGTCGGCGACCCCGGCGCGAGCACGCCGCACCGCATCAGAAACGGCCTGCACAGCCTTCGTCTGCCCCACCACGCGCTTGCCCAGCTCGTCTTCCATGCGCAGCAGCTTGGAGGTCTCGCCTTCGAGCATCCGGCCGGCCGGGATGCCGGTCCACGCCGACACCACCTCGGCGATGTCGTCGGGCCCGACCTCCTCCTTGAGCATCACGTTGTTGCGGGCCTTGGCCTGGGGCAGCGCCGCGTCGAGCTTCTTTTCCACCTCGGGGATGCGCCCATAGCGCAGCTCGGCGGCCTTGGCCAGGTCACCGTCGCGCTCGGCGCGCTCGGACTCCCCGCGCAGCGTCTCCAGCTGTTCCTTGAGCTCGCGGACGACGTCGATCGCGTTCTTCTCGTTCTGCCACCGGGTGGTCAGCTCGGCCAGCTTCTCCTTCTGGTCGGCCAACTCGGCGCGCAACTTCTCCAGCCGCTCCTTGGATGCCTCGTCCTCTTCTTTGGCCAGCGCCATCTCCTCGATCTCGAGGCGGCGCACCAGGCGCTCGACCTCGTCGATCTCCACCGGGCGCGAGTCGATCTCCATCTTCAGCCGGCTGGCGGCCTCGTCGACGAGGTCGATGGCCTTGTCCGGCAGGAACCGCGCGGTGATGTAGCGGTCGGACAGCGTGGCCGCGGCCACCAGCGCGGAGTCGGTGATGCGCACGCCGTGGTGCACCTCGTAGCGGTCCTTCAGCCCGCGCAG
>NZ_JAOPWB010000053.1 GCF_025965855.1 Mycobacterium sp.
GTGAGTATCTGCCCGACAGCGGCAGCGCCGGCGGTGAGAACGTCGTCGCGGTCGAGGAATTGGGTCACGCCAGACGCTGGTTGAGCTCGGCCGACCTCGTCGCGACAATCTTCGCGGCCTCAGCCACCCGTCGCTTGTGCTCGCTGGCCGCAGACAGGATCGCCTGGTGCGCAAACGCACGCAGAGACATGTCGCCGCCGGCCGCCGCGATGCGGACGGCCTCAAGCTCTTCTTCGGTAAATGGGATATTCAACGAAGGCACGCGACAATAGTACCATATATGGTACTGAAATTAGTACCATAGGTCCGCGCCTGTCTGGACCATCGGGCCGCCACCAGCGTTCGGCAGATTCCCCCATCCGCCACCAGTCCACCTGTCGGAACCCGCACCACGCGGACACGCAGCAGTACTCGTTGAATGATACGAGTTGCGTTGTATTGCAACGATTTACGAGGCGATCCGCCTAAACTTCGACCTGGTCGTGCCGTTCGCACTCCACTGCGTCGCCATTGCGGGCAAGGGATACCGGCAAACACTTGTCGGCCGCGCAACTGTTCGGCGCCGCGGAAACAGCGATCGAGTAGTCAATTACTCATGTGGCGGGTGCGTGGGAGGGTGCAGAATTTTGATCCAGATCAACAACAAACGGGAGCGGATATATGCTTATCGCGATTCTCAACCAGTCCAATTTGGTATCCAACGAGGATGCCGCCACCATGACCCAGGCAATCGCCGCGCAAGTCCGATTGGATGTTGCCCCGCTGTGGGACCGGGCTCCCGCGGCGGTGATCTTCTACACCAACTCCAACGACGTGCCCGCGACGGCCCACGGCATCGCTCTGGTCGACACGATCAAGGACCAGCCAACGGGCGTGCTCGGCTACCACACCGAGGACCAGGGCGGAAAGCTGTGGGGCGTGGTGGCGGCCAAGCCGGAGCTGGACAACGGAGGGAAGGCGACAACCGGGGACTGGAGCGTGTCCAGCGTCCTGTCGCACGAAGTGCTCGAGATGTTCATCGATCCCAACTGCAACCTGTGGGCCAATGACGGCCACGGGAAGGCGTACAGCTTCGAGGTGTGCGACCCGGTCGAGGCCCCGACCTATGTGGTCAACGGCGTCTCGGTGTCCAACTTCGTGACGCCGGCGTGGTTCGATCCGCTGTCGAATCACGCCACCGCGCAGTACGACAAGCTGGGCAAACTGCACGCCCCGTTCAGCATTCTCAAGGGCGGCTACGTCATCTACGAGTCCGCCGGGGCCGAGCATCAGCAGTTCGGCGACGAGTTCCCGGTTTGGCGCAAGGAGATGAAGTCGGGAAAGCTTGCCCGGACCCGGCGCCGGGTCAAGCAAGCCGAGGCGCTGCTTGCTCAAGTACCTGCTTGATTTCTACCGCTGGCTCTGCATCACTGTGACGAATTGGCCTGTAGCGCAGGGCTATTGATTCCAATTCGCTACCTCGCCCGAACTGGCCGCAGCGCGCGAGCGCGCCGGCGCGATCGGGTCCCCCGATGGCGTCTGGTATGGGGCGCAACAGATCCGGTGAGCCATGGTGGGCGCCGCGGTTGTGTCGGTGCCCACCTAACCAGTGAACGGTGCCCCGTCGAAACGCTCACGAGTGGCGAACTCGGCGACCGGCCGTCGTCGCAGCTTCGTCACCCGGCGCACCGGTTTGCCCAGCGGCACCAACGCGGCGATGGCGTACGTGTCGGGCACACCGAGCAGCTGTTTGACGCGGGGCTCCTCGGCGACGGCCATGGTGGTCAGAACCCCACCGTAGCCCTCATGGCGCGCGGCCAGCAGCACATTCCACACGAACGGGTAGACCGAGGCCCCGGGCACCACGCCGACGCGATCGAGGTTCTGATCGGTGGCGGCGACGACGCCGAGGTCCAGGCAGATTACGAGCACCACCGGGGCGTCGCGAAGCGGGGCCGACATCTGCGCGGGCGCCTCCGTCATCTCGATCGTCGACGCGTCGACGCCGGTCGGCTGCAACGGATTCCACGGCGACTCGCCGTTGGCGAGTTGCGCGGTGTACCGGCGGGCGGCGGGAAGTCCGAGTTCGGCCAACACCGCCCGGGTGTCGTTGTCGCGCAGCACGATGACGCGAACGCCCTGCCGATTGCCGCCGGACGGTGCGAAGCGGGCGTTGTCGAGAATCCGTGCCAGCACGTCATCGGGAAGCGGGTCGTCGGTGAATTCGCGCACCGCGGGCGTTGATCGCATGACGTCGTAAAGCTCCATGCACACCATCGTGCCGCACGCAGTTACGGCGGTGTTCAGGCAGCGTCGTGAAAGATCAAGCCCAGCGTGCAGCGCTGACCGGAGCGGACGACCGACACCCCGTGGCGCACGGGGGCGGCTGACCATCCCCGCGTCGAGCGGACCGGCCGTTCCCTGGTGGTAAAGAGGTAGCCGTGTCCCTGCGGCAGTATGGTGGCCGTGCCGCGTGACTGCGCTCGGGGCCGCTGCTCCACGAGCAGGAATTCGCCGCCCGTGTGCGCCACGCCCGGCTCGTTGAGGTTGATCACGACCTGCATCGGAAAAACGAGGTCCCCGTAAAGGTCTCGGTGCAGCGCGTTCCAGTCGCCCGGCCCGTAATTGAACAATAGAGCGGTGGGTTTCGTTTGGCCGGCGCGATGGCACATGTCCAGCCATTCGTCGAGTGTGTCGGGCCAGGGAGGGTCGCGTCGCAGCTTGGTCCACCAGTCGCGGGCGATCGGCAACAACCGCGGGTAGAGCGCCTGTTTCAGCTCTTCGATCGGGTGCGGGTAGGGCCGCGTGAAGTAGCGGTACTCGCCTTGCCCGTAGCGGTGTTGGGTCATGTCGATCGTGGCGCGAAACAAGCTGTCGTCGGAGTAGAGGTCAAGCACCGCCGCGCACTCGCTGGGAGTCATCAGCCGCGGAAGCAGTGCACCGCCGACATCGTTCATGTTGGCGGTGACCGCGTCCCAGTCCGCGCCATTGACCCGCCGATCCCATTTCGACGGCATCAGAACAATCTGCCGGCCACCGCGGGTACCGGCGCTTCCAGGTCCAGCAGGAATCGTTTCCGGCTTACGCCTCCCGCGTAACCGGTTGGCGCGCCATTCTTTCCGACGACGCGGTGACACGGGACGACGATACTGAGCGGATTTCGCCCGACGGCTTGACCGACTTCGTATGCGGTGGAGCCGTCAGCCAGCGCGGCCGCCAGCTCGCCGTAGGTGATGGTCTCGCCGTAGCCAATGTCGGGCAACAGTTCCCAGACTCGCCGCAGGCGCGGCTCACCGGCCAGGGCGATGCGGACATCGAACTGTGTGCGCTCTCCGGTTAAGTATTGGTGCAGCTGCTCTGCGGCGCACCGAAAGATTTCATCGGCAACCGGTTCTACGGACCGACCCAGTGCGGCAGCGGTGGGCGGGTGCCAATGATGCCGGAAATACACGCCCGTCAGGGCATCACCGTCGGCGACCAGCGTCAGCTCGCCGAGCGGGCTATCGATCACCGTGTGTCGTGTGTGCATCGTTCAACCTCCTTTCCCGGTAAACGACGAACAGCTCGAGAATGTGAGGTCAAGACGATTACGTTGTGCCCCGCCCGGCTCTCGTACTCACCCAGGCACTCTTGCAGCTCGACATATGGTGTCGTCGGCGGCAGTGCCTGCCCGTCGCGCACGACCGAGCGAGCTGGGCGGCCGCGTACGACCCCGCGCTCTGGAATCCCAGCGCGTACACGCAACTGAGCAGGCGAAACACTTGCGCCGCGCGCCTCAGCGGCGCAGTCGGATCCGAAGTGTGGGTCGCCAGTGGGCTCAGCATATGCGGGCTCTACTCGTGCGCCGAGCGTGTAGCCAGTGCGAAGATTCGGCCGAAGACTCGGCCTAGGTGCACGCTCGGCGCGACGCACCTGCTAAGGAACGGAAGTTTTCAGCTCGCGGCGGTGTCGGGGTTGTATTCCGCGAGCAGGCTTTCCACCCCGGCTTCGTCCAATCGGACGCGCACGGTCGCGGCTTCTTGTTGATCGCAGGTCACCTTGGCCAGTGTGAACGCGCTAGAGACGAGAAACAGGACGGTGATGCCGAGGAACAGTCGCTGCCACGGGTCAAGCGGACGGCGGCCTGAATGAAAAAGGCGGCGGTGTTCTTCGACATGCCATAGGCGACGTTCATGTCAATTAGAATGCGGCAGCGCTAGATTCGTCGAATCCGCAGAACTAATCAAATCGCTGACCCCGAGGCGTCTCACATTCGACGGCGCGCCGACGTCTTCACAATAGGAGTTACGGAGGAAATCGAATGCTCGCCCGAACCCGTCGGTGACGTCAGGATGAATGTCGATCGGCCCGTCAAGCCGCCTTTCGAGGCGGTTGTGGCTCGGCACGGCCTCACGGTGTGGCGAGTCGTTCGCGCGGTGATTGGCCACGTCGATGCCGATGACGCCTGGTCCGACACGTTCCTGGCCGCCCTGAAGGCCTACCCGCAGCTGCCGTCCGACGCCAATGTCGAAGCGTGGCTGGTGACCATCGCACACCGCAAAGCCATCGACATCGCGCGTGCGGCGACACGGCGGGCCGTCCCCGTCGCCGATCCGCCCGACTCCCCCGCTCCCGAGCGGGCCGACGCGCACGATCTCGACCTGGACGCCGCGGTGGGCGCGCTGCCGCCCAAACAGCGCCAGGCCGTCGCCTACCACTATCTGGCCGGCCTCCCCTACGCCGAGATCGCGGCGATTCTCGACAGCAGCGTTGCTGCCGCCCGGCGCGCCGCGGCCGACGGCATCGCCACCCTCCGCCGCACCTATCCCCTCATCGACACGACAAGGAATCACGAATGACCACACCGGACCTCAGGAAGCACTACCCCGTCGACCGGGATCAGCTGCAGCGCCTGCACGCCCGCCTGGAACAGGACGCCCAGGCCGGCGGTCTGCTCGACATCGCCTATCGCACCGTGGACTCCGCCGTCGGACCACTGCTGTTGGCGGCCACCCCGCGCGGGCTGCTGCGGGTGGCGTTCGCCAACGAAGACCGCGACAGCGTGCTGCAAAGCCTCGCGGAGCGCATCAGCCCGCGGGTGCTCGAATCGCGCACAAGGCTGGATCCGATGGCGCGGCAACTCGACGAATACCTCACCGGCCGCCGTCACAGCTTTGATGTCGCGCTGGACTGGTCGCTGTCCCAAGGTTTTCGGCGCACCGTGCTGGAACACCTCAACGCCGAGGTCAGCTACGGCGACACCGCCAGTTATGCCACCCTGGCCCGACTGTCCGGCTCCCCCAAGGCCGTACGCGCCGTCGGCACCGCGTGCGCGACCAACCCGATCCCCATCTTCGTGCCGTGTCACCGGGTGATCCGTTCCGACGGAACGGTGGGCGCCTACCGCGGCGGACCGGCCACCAAGCGCGTGCTGCTCGACCTCGAACGGAGCCGATGACGGACGGGCCGGCGCGCAACCGGGTCTCGCCGCTGGGCGAGATCATCGCGACCCGGGCCGCGGCGCGTGGATGGGCAACCGCCGTGCCCAACCATCAGCACAAGACCTGGATCACCTGCGCGCTGTCATTCAGGGATCGTCGAGTCGTGCAGTGGGCGCCCAACCACGACACGCCGCTGTTCTTCCTCGACGAGGCAGTCGCGCTGGCCGCAGGGCACCGCCCCTGCGCCGAATGCCGACGTGGGTCGCACGCCCCGAAACGGGCAGCGCAACTCGGGCCGCGAAAGTGCAACTAGCGACACGTTTCTCGAGTGGAGGCGTCGGCGGTTGCACTTTCGCGGGAATCAAAGCGGCGACCAGTGCACCACCTTCATGGTGGTCATCTCGTCGAGGAGCTCGGGACCGAAGCCGAAGCCCGTGCCGCTGGCCCGGCGCGGCTCGGACGCTCCCCCCGGAGCGCCCCCGAACACGTTGTTGATCTTGACCGTGCCGACCGGGAGGCTGCGCCACGCCTCCTGCGCGTGCGCCATGTCGCCGGTCAGCACGGTGGCGGCCAGGCCAAAGCGGTCGTCGGCGGCCTCTTTCAGGGCGGCAGCGAAGTCCGGCACCATTCGCACCGGCGCGATCGGACCGAAGGTCTCATCGCGCAGCACCAGCATGTCCGGCGTGCAGTCCGTCAGCACCGTCGGCGGATAGAACGAACCCTGCCCCGGCCGCGGTTCGCCGCCAGCCAGGACATGAGCGCCGCGCCGCACCGCGTCCTCGACGTGGCTGTGCACATGATCGCGGTGGCGTTCGTCGACCAACGGCCCGATCCGATCGGCCCACGACGCCGCCTCGTCGACCAACGCGTCGACGAACGGCTCGGCGATCGGCTGGACGACATACACCCGCTCCACCGACACGCAGATCTGACCCGCATTGGCGAAGGCGCCGAGCGCCGCCTGACTGGCCGCCCAGCGGGGGTCGACATCCGTGTCGACGATCAACGCGTCGTTTCCGCCATTCTCCAGCAGGGCCTTGGCGCCGCGTTCCGCGCAGGCGCGGGCGATCTCTCGACCGGTCGCGCTGCTGCCCACGTGCGCGACCACGTCGACGCGCTCCGCCTCGGCCAGTCGCGCACCGACCGTTCCGTCGCCGTCAACGATTTCCAAGACACCCCCGGGCAGCCGGGCGGCCAACAGCTCGGCAAACCGCCGACCCGTCCGTGGACAGCGCTCGCTGGGCTTGTGGACCACGGTGTTTCCGGTGACGAGCGCCGCGCCGAGCAGCCCGGCGGCGACCGCGACGGGGTCGTTCCAGGGCGTCAACACCGCGACGACTCCGCGCGGCTGGGGAACCATCAGATCAGTCGCGGACCACCCGCCCTGCAGGCTGCGCCCGCGGTGCAAGGGTCCGAGCTGGGCGTACTGCAACAGGGTGCCGACTGCGGCGTCCACGCCGCCGCGAGCGTCGTCGCGCAGTTTCCCGGTTTCCCGCTCGTTCAGTTCGGCGAGTTCGTCGGCGGCGGCGCGGACGTCGGCCGCGGCCGCCGCGATCGCGTCGGCCCGTTCGGCGGGTGAGGTGCGCGCCCAGGCGGCGGC
>NZ_JAOPWB010000152.1 GCF_025965855.1 Mycobacterium sp.
TGCCGGGCACCCTCGGTCAGGGTGTCCTCATCAACGAATCCGTGGCGAATCCTTATCTGGAGTTCGGTCCCAACACGGGAACCCCCATCGCCACGCTTACCGGGGCGCCGATCACCAACCTTGAGATATCGGTCAATGGCGGAGCCCACTAAACCGTTTTGTCGGAACTCGATTCCGGTGGCGTGGAGGGAACCATGCCCTTCGAATTACCAACGGGGACAACCGTTGACGTCTACGCCCCCGGGGATCCGACTGCGCTGTACTCCTACACCAACAACGTGGATTACTTCCCAATACCTTCGTCCGGCGTGATGAATACCGGGCTCTGCTCTTCTTGACTCACCCGGTGTACATCGATTACAGCCCCGGCGGTGTCGGGACGACCGTTGGTGGTCCAGTCGCTATGCGGCTTGGGGTTGGTGGGTCGTGGTCCACTGTAGGGCGAATTCGGTTGGGTGAGTTCGCCATGGACGGAGTGGGGTCTGTTGGCGTTGTCGTCGCAGCGCCAGTCTTCGACGACCACGCGGGCTTCGAGCAGCGAGTCGAACTGCCGCGAGTTGAGCAGTTCGTCGGGTAGCCGGCCCGGCGCCGTTGAACCGGGACGGCGGTTTACCCGTGGGGGCAACGCGCGGATGTTCACCGGATCCCGGCTTACGGTGGATCGGCTCCAGGCTGAGATTCGCCGAATGTACGGCCGTCATTACCGCCTGGTGACGCTGGTCGAAAAGATCGCGGCGCGTGGCAGGAGGCCACGAGTCATCCTGCGGATCGCAGTGCCAACCCAATTCGCTCGCAGGGCACAATCATTGCTTCCGCAGGGTGAATTGGTTGAGGTCGGTGTAGCCCTTGCGGAAGAGATCCGCGCAGCCGGTGAGGTACTTCATGTACCGCTCGTAGACCTCTTCGGACTGAATCGCGATGGCCTCGCTTTTGTGTGCCTCTAGGGACGCGGCCCATATGTCTAGGGTCTTGGCGTAATGCCGCTGCAGCGATTGGCGACGCTTCAGCTTGAAGCCCGCCTTCGCCGAGTGCTCCTTCACCATCTGAATGGTCGGCAGGAAGCCGCCTGGGAAGATTTCGGTTTTCATGAAGTCGCTGAATTCGACTATCTCCATCGTTAGCGGCAAGCCGGACTCGATGATTTCCTTCTCCGAGAGGACGGTGATCGTATGCAGCAGCATCGTGCCGTCGCCCGGCAACAGCTCATAAGCCCTCTTGAAGAAAGCGGCGTAGCGGTCATAGCCGACATGCTCGAACGGCCCGATCGCCACGATCCGGTCCACCGGCTCGTCAAACCGCTCCCAGCCCTCGAGCAGCACCCGCTTGGAACGCGGGCTATCCGATGCCGCGAGCAGCTGCTCGACGTAGGCAGCCTGGTTCTTGGACAGCGTCAAGCCGATGACGTTGACGTCGCATTTCTCGAGGGCTCGCCGCATGGCGGAGCCCCAGCCGCAGCCGATGTCAAGCAGTGTCATGCCTGGCTGCAAGCCCAGCTTGCTAAGCGAGAGGTCGATCTTGGCTATCTGCGCCTCTTCCAGTGTCATGTCCTCGCCCAGGAAGTAGGCGCACGTGTAAGTCTGGGTGGGGTCGAGGAACAGGCGGAAGAAGTCGTCAGATAGATCGTAGTGCGCCTGCACCTCCTCGAAATGCGGCGTCAGCCCGTCAGCCATGTTCGTGTTGCCTTTCCCTGGACCCCGCCGGCGCGTTGTGCGAAGTAGGCCGTCGGGTGCTCCAGTCGCTAGGCGGCTCGGGGTTGGTGGGTCGTGCATCACTCTAAGGCGAACTCGGTTGGAGTGCTTCGCCGAAGCGGAGTGGGGTCTGTTGGCGTTGTCGTCGCCGCGCCAGTCTTCGATGATCACGCGGGCTTCGAGCAGCGAGTCGAACTGCCACGAGTTGAGCAGTTCGTCGTTTCGCGTCGCTTGAATGCCGGGTATCCACCCGGCCATGGGGTGGGTCGCGCTGCACGCTGTGGCGATCGTGTCGGCGTTGCTCGCCGCATTTTGGGCCGCGGTAGGCATCGTCGTTCGGCAACGAGTCGCCCGCGGGGTTCCGGATGACAAAGCCATGTCGGCGACGATGGCCACAACCCTGATCCGCGAACCGCTGTGGTGGGCGGGCACTCTCGCCGCCGTCGCCGGTTACGCCTTTCAAGCACTGGCGCTGGCCCACGGATCCTTACTCTTGGTGCAACCGCTGCTGGTGTCGTCGCTGCTGTTCGCATTGCCGATGAGCGCGAGGCTGTGCCACCAGCGCATCACTTGGGCCGAGTGGGGCTGGGCGACGCTGTTGACCGCCGCCCTGGCTGTGTTCGTGCTCGTCGGCCAGCCCCGCGAGGGCCATTACCGGCCGCCGGTGCCGGCGTGGACGCTCGCGTTGGTGCTGACGGTGCCGCTGGTGATCGTGTGCGTCGTCGCGGCCCGCCGCGTCGGTGGCCGCCCCCGCGCCATGCTGCTGGCGGTCCCGGTGGCGGTCCTCCTGGGCATGATCGCCGTCTTGACCAAGATCTGCACGCACCGCTTCGCCGTGGGCGGGTGGCATGGGCTCCTGACAACTCCTGCTCTTTATGTGCTGGTCGCGCTGGCGGCGACGCTCACCGTGGTGCAACAGGCGGCGTTTCACGCCGGTGCGTTGCAGGCATCGGTACCGATCATGTTGGTGGGTGAACCGATCGTCGCGGTGGTGCTCGGTGTTGTCGTGCTCGGTGAGCACCTGTCGGTGCGGGGGCCGGCGGCGCTGGTCCTTACCGTCGCGGTCTTGGCGATGGCGGCGGCTGCTATTGCGCTGGGCCGCGATCAGGGCTCCGAAGCGAATTCGCCGACGCAGCGACCGTCCCCGATGGCTGTCGCCGGGTCGGGGAAAGCCCGATAGGGCTGCCAGCTGTTGCGGGTTGAGTGGTCGGTTGATGTCGGTGGTGTGTTGTAGGAACGGAAGTATGGATCTGGCGGTGTGGGCTGGGCGCAGCGGTGTTACGTGGGTGACTGCGTGCTGCTGGTTTCGCGCCGGACTGTTGGCGGTAGCGGCGCGGAAGGTGGGGCGGCTGGTTTTGCTGGACGACGACCCGTCTGTGTCGGGCGAAGCACGCTTACGAGCTGCGGTGTATGCGTGGGTGTCGTCGGCCGATCGGAGAGCAGATCTCGATCGGCAGGTGGTGCGGGTGACCGCGTGGGTAATGACCGAGCAGATCCCGGTCGGCAAGGTGGTGACTGAGGTCGGTTCGGCGTTGAACGGGCATGGGCGCAGATTCCTTGCTTTGCTGCGTGATCG
>NZ_JAOPWB010000163.1 GCF_025965855.1 Mycobacterium sp.
CCAGGCCAACGACCGGATGAACTCCTACATCTCGGTGGGCAACTACCGCGCCGCCACCCAGGTCGCCCTCGGCAGCGGCGAGGACGACTCCACCCCGGCGTTCGACAAGCTCGAGGACGAGTTGGGTAAGGCCATGGACCAGAGCCGCACACACCTGCGCACCGACGTGATCAACGCGCGCAGCGGGCTGTCCGGCGCCCAGGTCGGCGGCGTGGTGCTCAGCCTCGGCGCCGCCATAGCCGTCGCGCTGGGCCTGTGGCCGCGGCTCAAGGAGTACCGATGATGGCGCGCCGGCCCAGGATCCGGCGGGCGGGCTCCTATCTCGGGGCGCTCGCCGCGGCCTTCATCGGCACGGCGCTGGCCGGCTGCGGCCACACCGAGACGCTGAGCGTGGCCACCGCCCCCACGCTGCCGCCGCCCACGCCGATCGGCATGGAGCAGCTGCCCCCGCAGCCGCCGCTGCCGCCGGACGACGCCAGTCAGGGCTGCAATCCGACCGCCAGCCTGCGCCCCTTCCCCACCAAGGCCGAGGCGGACGCCGCCGTCGCCGACATCCGCGCCCGCGGCAGGCTGATCGTCGGGCTCGACATCGGCAGCAACCTGTTCAGCTTCCGCGACCCGATCACCGGCGAGATCACCGGTTTCGACGTCGACATCGCCGGCGAGATCGCGCGCGACATCTTCGGCGCCCCATCGCACGTCGAGTACCGCATCCTGGCGTCGGACGAACGGGTCACCGCGCTGCAGCACTCGGAGGTCGACGTCGTCGTCAAGACCATGACCATCACCTGCGAGCGGCGCAAGCTGGTGAACTTCTCCACCGTCTACCTCGACGCCAACCAGCGCATCCTCGCCCCGCGCGACTCGCCGATCGCCAGGGCGGCCGACCTGTCCGGCAAGCGGGTCTGTGTGGCCCGGGGCACCACGTCGCTGCACCGGATCCAGCAGATCGACCCGGCGCCGGTCATCGTGTCGGTGGTGAACTGGGCCGACTGCCTGGTGGCCATGCAGCAGCGGGAGATCGACGCCGTCAGCACCGACGATTCGATCCTGGCCGGGTTGGTCGAGGAAGACCCGTACCTGCACATCGTCGGGCCGAACATGGCCACCCAGCCGTACGGCATCGGCGTCAACCTGAACAACACCGCACTGGTCCGGTTCGTCAACGGAACGCTGGAACGCATCCGCCACGACGGGACGTGGAACACGTTGTACCGCAAGTGGTTGACGGTTTTGGGGCCGGCGCCCGCCCCGCCCACGCCGAGGTATGTGGACTGATGGCCGAGCCGATGGACGCTGACGCTAGAGACGCGGGAGACCTGGGCGGCCAGGCGCCGGACGTGCAGACGGGCGCGGCGGCGGAGTCGCGGCCGCAGGCCACCCAGGCGCTGTTCCGTCCCGATTTCGACGACGATGACGACGACAGCTTCCCGCTCCTCCCCGGCATAGACACCGAAGCGCCGGACCGGATGACGGTGGCCACGCGGGTGCTTCCGCCGACGCGGCAGCTCGGCGGTGGGCTGGTCGAGATCCCGCGCGTGCGGGACATCGATCCGCTCGAGGCGTTGATGACCAATCCGGTGGTGCCGGAGTCCAAGCGCTTCTGCTGGAACTGCGGAAAGCCGGTCGGCCGGTCGGGCTCCGAGGGCAAGAGCACGTCTGAGGGCTGGTGTCCCGCCTGCGGCAGCCCGTATTCCTTTCTGCCGCAGCTGAATCCGGGGGATACTGTCGCAAACCAGTACGAGGTGAAGGGCTGCATCGCGCACGGCGGTCTGGGCTGGGTCTACCTGGCGCTCGACCACAACGTCAACGACCGCCCGGTGGTGCTCAAGGGCCTGGTGCATTCCGGTGACGCCGAGGCGCAGGCGATCGCGATGGCCGAGCGCCAGTTCCTCGCCGAGGTGGTCCACCCGCAGATCGTGCAGATCTTCAACTTCGTCGAGCACACGGACCGGCACGGGGAGCCGGTCGGCTACATCGTCATGGAGTACATCGGCGGGCAGTCGCTGAGGCGCAACCTCAAAGACGGGAAATCCGAGAAACTGCCCGTCGCCGAGGCCATCGCCTACCTGCTCGAGATAATGCCCGCGCTGAGCTACCTGCATTCGATCGGCCTGGTCTACAACGACCTGAAGCCGGAGAACATCATGCTCACCGAGGAGCAACTCAAGCTGATCGACCTGGGCGCGGTGTCGCGGATCAATTCGTTCGGCTACCTCTACGGCACACCCGGTTTCCAGGCGCCGGAGATCGTGCGGACCGGCCCGACGGTGGCCACCGACATCTACACGGTGGGGCGCACGCTTGCGGCGCTGACGCTGAACCTGCGCACCCGCAACGGCCGTTACGTGGACGGTCTGCCGGACGACGAGCCCGTGCTGAAGCACTACGACTCGTTCGGCCGGCTGCTGCGCCGCGCGACCG
This sequence comes from Mycobacterium sp., assembly GCF_025965855.1. Lineage (GTDB taxonomy): Bacteria > Actinomycetota > Actinomycetes > Mycobacteriales > Mycobacteriaceae > Mycobacterium. Next base: position 2,425 of record NZ_JAOPWB010000163.1, read on the forward strand.
ACCCCGACCCGCGGCGCCGATTTTCCACCGCCGAGGAGATCTCCGCCCAGTTGATGGGCGTGCTGCGGGAGGTGGTCGCACAGGACACCCGGGTGCCGCGTCCGGGCCTGTCGACGATCTTCAGCCCCAGCCGCTCGACGTTCGGGGTCGACTTGCTGGTCTCGCACACCGACGTGTACCTGGACGGCCAGGTCCATTCGGAGAAGCTGACCGCCAGGGAAATCGTGACCGCCCTGCCGGTGCCGCTGGTCGATCCGGCCGACGTCGCCGCCCCGGTGCTGCAGGCAACGGTGCTCTCGCAGCCGGTGCAGACGCTGGACTCGTTGCGCGCGGCGCGCCACGGTTCGCTGGACGCCGACGGCATCGAGGTGGCCGAGTCGATCGAGCTGCCGCTGATGGAGGTCCGCGCGCTGCTGGATCTGGGCGACGTGACCAAGGCCACCCGCAAGCTCGACGACCTGGCCGAGCGGGTCGGCTGGCGGTGGCGGTTGGTCTGGTACCGGGCCGTCGCCGAGCTGCTGACCGGCGACTATGACTCGGCCACAAAGCATTTCACCGAGGTGCTGGACACCTTCCCCGGCGAGCTCGCGCCCAAGCTGGCGCTGGCCGCGACCGCCGAGCTGGCCGGCAACACCGACGAGCACAAGTTCTACGAGACGGTGTGGAAAACCAACGACGGCGTGATCTCCGCGGCTTTCGGGCTGGCCCGATCCCTTTCGGCCGAAGGCGATCGCGAGGACGCGGTGAGCACCCTCGACGAGGTGCCGCCCACCTCAAGGCATTTCACCACCGCGCGCCTGACAAGCGCGGTGACGCTAATGTCCGGGCGCTCGATCGGCGAGATCACTGAGGCGCAGATCCGCGACGCCGCCCGCCGCGTGGAGGCGCTGCCGCCCACCGAGCCGCGGGTGCTGCAGATCCGCGCCCTGGTGCTGGGCGGCGCGATGGACTGGCTCGAGGACAACGAGGCCAGCACCAATCACATCCTCGGCTTCCCGTTCACCGAGCACGGCCTGCGGCTGGGCGTGGAGGCTTCGCTGCGCAGCCTGGCCCGCGTCGCGCCCACGCAACGGCATCGCTACACGCTGGTGGACATGGCGAATAACGTGCGCCCCACGAGCACGTTCTAGTGCTTTTGCGCGTGCGCCTAGGGCTTTGCGTGTGCGCCTAGGGCGTTGCGTGTGCGCCCACGGCTTTGCGTGTGCGCCCAGGGCTTTGCGTGTGCGCCTAGGGCGTTGCGTGTGCGCCCAGGGCTTTGCGTGTGCGTCCAGGGCGGAATAATCGCCTAAATCCCGCCACCAGCTCACACTCGAAGCCCTGGGCGCACAGTCAAAGCCCTGACCGCACACCGGATGCCGCCAACGCCTCGCGGACCCGCCGGACGATGCTGGCGGGGCGGTCCTCCGCGACGACCCGGACAACGACCCACCCCATCCGCTCAAGCGCCTCCATACGCTGAATGTCCTTGACGTATTGCCTTCGGTCACTTCGATGTTGATCGCCGTCGTATTCGACCGCGACCATGTGCTGCTCCCAGCCCATATCGAGGTAGGCGACGGGAATGCCGTCCACGCCGAGCACCGGTATCTGCGTCTGCGGGCGGGGCAGGCCCGCATCGATGAGAAGCAGGCGTAGATAGCTTTCCCTGGGCGACTCGGAGCCGGCGTCGACCAGCTCCAGCGCGGCCTCCAGGCGCCGCAGCCCGGGCGAGTGGGGGTGGCACTTCGCGATGCGCAGCACATCGTCGATCTTGAAACCCGTCGCGCGAGCGAGCGCGTCGAGCCGAACGACCGCCGAGTGGACGGCCCCGCGCCGGCCGATGTCGAAGGCGGTGCGCTCGGGTGTTGTGACATTGCGCCCATTCATGACCTGCGTCTCGCCGTCTGCCAACGCGTCTCGCCGCGTCCGAACGCCGTGTGGTGGACGCGTGTTGGCGTGATTCAACTCAATCGGAACGTCATCGGGAATCCACTTGGAGCCGTGTAACGCCGCGGCGGCCACTCCGACGATCGTCGCCGTCCCTCCCGACCACAGCCAGGCGGCGGCGATGCGCAGCTCGAGAGAAGGCTGGACGTCGTTCGGTAGGTAGACGTTCGGAAAGACCGCACGATAGCGGGTCCGCAGTTGATGCCGGCTCAACGCCCGAGATGCCAATGCCTGGCTGCCGATAAACGGTTTCCCCGAATCCATGCCGGAACACTCGCACGCCGACGGGTGACAGCGTTTGCAGCTATCCACAGGCACAGTCGAGTGTGCGCCCGAGGCTTTGAGTGTGCGCTAGGGGCGGAAATCAGGCCGGCGATTTTCCCGCCCTGGGCACCCACTCAAAGCCGTGGGGCACACACAGCGCCGGGCAAGGCTCAACAATTCGACGGCATCATGACGGCGCTGGGCGCCGACGACCCCAACGACACCCCAGCGATGGCCGCGGTGCGCAAGGCCTATCGCGCCGCGCGTACCGCCAACAAGGCGTTCGAATCGGTCAAACCCGGCGCCAAGGGCCATAATTTGCTTGCCGCGCAGCTGGGCATGGTCGCCAGCGCGGTAAAGGCCCGCGTCCCGACGCGCGTTTACACGGTGCAATTGGGCGGCTTCGACACCCACGCCGACGAACGCGAAACCCAGCAGCGCCTGCTGCAGACACTCGACACGGCCGTCACCCCGTTCCTGCAGGAGATGGCCGGCGACCGCTACGGCCGGGGCGTCGTGCTGACGGCGTACTCCGAGTTCGGGCGCCGCGTTCGCGCCAACGCCTCCCAGGGCACCGACCACGGCACCGCCGGTCCCGTCTTCGTCGCGGGGGCGCCGGTCAAGGGCGGCTTCTACGGCGAGGAACCCAGCCTCACCGACCTCGACAACGGAGACCTGAAGTTCACCACGGACTTTCGCGACGTCTACTACGAGCTGCTGACGCGAACCGTCGGGACCGATCCCACGCCGTCGGTCGGCCCGGGCCGCCGCGCCCTGGGCTTCCTATGACAGCGCACTCACGCAGTCGCGGGCGATCGCCAATTCTTCGTTGGTCGGTACCACCAGCACGGCGATCGGTGATCCGTCTTTGGAGATGCGGGCGATCTGCCCCCGGCCCCGGCTGAGATTGCGGCGCTCGTCGAGCACGACGCCCAGCTCCTCCAAGCCGGCGACCGCGTCGCGGCGCACCGCCGGGTCGTGCTCGCCGATCCCGGCGGTGAAGCTGATGACGTCGGTGTGCCCGAGCACCGCCAGGTAGGCGCCGATGTACTTGCGCAACCGGTGGATGAACACGCTGTATGCCAATTGCGCTGCGCCGTCGCCGGATTCGATCAAGGTCCGCAGCCGCCGGAAGTCGCACTCACCGGCCATGCCCAGCACCCCGGACCGCTCGTTGAGCATGGCCTCGATGTCGTCGACCCCCATCTGGGCCGTGTGGCACAGGTAGCTGACGATGCTGGGATCGATGTCGCCGCTTCGGGTGCCCATCACCAGGCCCTCCAGCGGTGTCAGGCCCATCGACGTGTCGATCGGCCGGGTGCCGGCGATCGCCGACGCCGAGCAACCGTTACCCAGATGCAGCACAATCTGATTCAGTCCGGCGAGCGGCCGGTCCAGAAAGGCGGCGGCCCGCTCGCTGACGTAGCGGTGCGACGTGCCATGAAACCCGTAACGGCGGATCTGCCACCGCTCGGCCAATCCGCGGTCGATGGCGTAGGTCGCCGCCGCTGGTGGCATGTCATGGAAGAACGCCGTGTCGAACACGGCCACGTGGGGAAAGTCGGGCAGCAATTGGCGCGCCACCTCGATTCCCTTGAGCGCCGGCGGATTGTGCAGTGGGGCCAATTCGGACAGCTTCTGCAGCGCCGCGATCCGCGCGTCGTCCATCAGCGTCGGCCGGTAGAACTCGTTGCCGCCGTGCACCACCCGGTGCCCGACCGCCATCAGCCCGCAGGTCCGCAGGTCGATGCCGTCCTCGGCGAGGGTGTCGAACGCGCGGCGCAGTGCCGCGTCGTGGTCGGGAACCGAGGACCCTTCTTCGCCGATCCGCTCGATGTGGCCGGACGCCCGCGCCTCGCCCGAATCCGGCTCGACTAGTTGGAATTTCAGGGACGACGAGCCGGAGTTGATCACCAGCACAAGGCGGTCACCGGTCATGCGCATCCTGCGCCTGGATCGCGGTGATGGCCACCGTGTTCACGATGTCCTCGACCAGCGCGCCGCGGGACAGGTCGTTGACCGGCTTGCGCAGCCCTTGCAGCACCGGGCCGATCGCGATGGCCCCGGCGCTGCGCTGCACCGCCTTGTAGGTGTTGTTGCCGGTGTTGAGGTCGGGAAAGATCAGCACGGTGGCGTGCCCGGCCACCGGCGAATCGCGCAGCTTGGTGGCCGCCACCGACGGCTCTATCGCCGCGTCGTACTGGATGGGGCCCTCGACCAGCAACTGCGGATCCCGCTGTCGAACTAAATTCGTTGCCGCCCTGACCTTTTCGACGTCAGCGCCGGTGCCGGAGTCGCCGGTCGAGTAGGACAGCATGGCCACCCGCGGCTCGATGCCGAACTGCGCGGCGGTGCGGGCGGAGCTGATCGCGATGTCGGCGAGCTGCTCGGACGTCGGGTTCGGGATGATCGCGCAGTCGCCGTACACCAGCACCCGGTCGGGCAGGCACATGAAGAAAACGCTCGAGACGGTGGAGACGTCGGGAACGGTCTTGATGATCTCGAACGCCGGCCGGACGATGTGCGCCGTGGTGTGGGCGGCGCCCGACACCATGCCGTCGACCGCACCGTTGTGCACCAGCATGGTGCCGAAATACGTTGCGTCGCGCATGATCTCGCGGGCATGCTCGACGGTGATGCCCTTCGCCTTGCGCAGCTCCGCGTATTGGTCGGCGAACTGGTCACGCAACTCGCTCTCCAGCGGATCGATCACCTTCGCGCCGTCGAGGTTCACCCCCAATTCGGCCGAACGCAGCCGAATCCGTGCTTCGTCGCCCAGAATGGTCAGGTCGGCGACGCCGCGCTGCAGCAGGCGCCCGGCTGAGCGCAGGATGCGGTCGTCGTCGCCCTCGGGGAGGACGATGTGCCTGCGATCGGCGCGGGCCCGCAGCCGCAGCTGGTAGGTGAACATCTGCGGTGTGATCGCGGTCGGTACCGAAATGGCAAGCTGCGCCAGCAGATCCGCGATGTCGACGTGACGGTCCATCAGCTCGAGCGCGGTGTCGATCTTGCGCTGCGACATCGCGGTGACCCGGCCGCGGACCGAGGCGGCCGCGCTGGCCGTGTCGTAGGTGCCCAGCGCGGTCGCGATGATCGGCAGCCGCAACCGCAGGCCGGAGACGAGGGCCGCGATGGATGGATGCAGCTCGAACCCGCCGTTGAGCACGAGGCACGACAGCGATGGAAACCCTTCCGCCGCATGGGCGCTGGCGACGGCGAGCACCACGTCGGAACGGTCGCCGGGGGTGATGACCGCCATGCCGTCGCGCAGCCGCTCCAGCACGTGATCGGCGGTCATCCCCGCGACCAGCACGTCGGTGACCTCGCGCTCCCGCAGCGACGCTTCGCCGCTGACCGGTGTCCCGTTGACGGCCTGCTCTAGCTCGGCCACCGTCGGCGCGCACAGCAGCGGCGCCTCGGGCAGCACGTAGCTGCGCTGGGTGAACGCGCGCAACGCCTGGCTGACCTCCGCCAGCTCCGCCGGGTTGCACCGGTTGGCCACCACCGCCGCGGTGTGCGCGTGCTGGGCGGTCAACTCGGCCAGGCACACCTCGACGACGCCGGCGACCTCCTTCGGGGTCCGGCCCGTGCCACTCACCGCCAGCAGCACCGGCGCGCCGAGGTTGGCCGCGATCCGCGCGTTGACGGAAAGCTCGGCGGGCCGGGTGACGTCGGTGTAATCGCTACCTACGATCACCACCACGTCGCACGCCTGCGCCATCGCGTGATAGGCATCGACGATGCCGGCGATCGCGGCGTCGCGGTCGGCGTGCAGCTGCTGGTACGTCACGCCGATGCACTGGTCGTAGGGCAGGCCCGCGGTGGTGTGCTCTAGCAGCAGTTCCAGGATGTAATCGCGGTCCTCGCCGAGTCTGGTGATGGGCCGAAACACGCCGACCCTGGCGACCGTCGCCGTCAGCCGGTGCAGCAGCCCCAGCGCGATCGTCGACTTCCCGGTCTCCGGCTCGGGCGCGGCGATGTAGATCGCCGAGGTTTCAGCCAAGTCGCCGCAGCCTGGGCGCCAGGTCCTTTTCGAAGAGTTCGAGGAACCGGCGCTGGTCGTGGCCGGGCGCGTGGAACACCAGGTGGTTGAGGCCCCACGTCACGTACTGTCCGACTTTTTCGACCGCCTCGTCGGGATCCGACGCCACGATCCAGCGCTTGGCGACCTGCTCGATCGGCAGCGCGTCGGCGGCCTTCTCCATTTCGATCGGGTCGTCGATGCTGTGCTTCTGCTCGGCGGTCAGCGAGAGTGGCGCCCAGAACCGGGTGTTCTCCAGCGCCAGATCGGGGTTCGGGTCGTAGGAGATCTTGATCTCGATCATCTTGTCGATGTCGTCGACGTTGCGGTCGGCGGCCGCGGCGCCTTCTCGCACTGCCGGGATCAGCTTGTCCTTGTAGAGCTCCTCGCCCTTGCCCGAGGTACAGATGAAGCCGTCGCCGGCCCGTCCCGCGTACTTGGCCACCGCCGGGCCGCCGGCGGCGATGTAGATCGGGACGCCGCCCTCGGGCACGTCGTAGATCGAGGCACCTTTGAGCCGGTAGTAGTCGCCGTCGAAGTCGACGCGGTCGCCACGCCACAGCTCCCGCATCAGCCGCACGGCCTCGCGCAGCCGCGCGAACCGCTCCTTGAACTCCGGCCAATCGCCCTCGTATCCGGTGGCGATCTCGTTCAGCGCCTCGCCGGTGCCGACGCCGAGGAAGATGCGGTCCGGGTACAGGCAGGCCATGGTGGCGAAGGCCTGCGCAATGACGGCGGGGTTGTACCGGAAGGTCGGGGTGAGCACCGAGGTGCCCAGAACGATCCGCTTGGTGCGTTCGCCGACGGCGGTCATCCAGGCCAGCGAGAACGGGGCGTGCCCGCCCTCGTGCCGCCACGGCTGGAAGTGGTCACTGACGGCTGCGCTGTCCATGCCATGACCTTCGGCGGCGACAGCCAGCTCGACGAGCTCGCGCGGTGCGAATTGTTCAGCGGACGCTTTGTATCCGAGTTTCAGTTCAGCCACCAGTTATTTCTACTCCTACCCCGACGGTCGCGACCGGCTGCGCCCGGCTTCGCCGCGCTTGCGATCGCTCCATACACTCGCGGGCATGGGACCGGCACCGACTCTTGTTCAGGTCACCGACACCGTGTACCTCGCCCAGGGCCCGGCCGTTAACTGGACGCTGGTCGTCGACGGCACCGGCGTCATGTTGATCGACGCCGGCTATCCCGGGGACCGCGAGGCCGTGCTGGCCTCGCTGAGCCAGCTGGGCTACGGCCCGGGCGACGTGCGCGCCATCCTGCTGACGCACGCGCACATCGACCACCTGGGCTCGGCGATCCGGTTCGTCGGCGAGCACGGCACCCCGGTGTATTGCCACGCCGACGAGGTGGGTCACGCCAAGCGGGAGTATTTGGAACAGGTCTCGATTTTCGATGTGGCACTGCGCATTTGGCGGCCGCGATGGGCGGTGTGGGGCGCCCACGTGGTGCGCAGCGGCGGGCTGATCCGCGACGGCATCCCCTCGACGCGGCCGCTGACCGCCGAGGTGGCGGCCGGGCTGCCGGGCCACCCGATGGCCGTCGCGACCCCGGGACACACCAGCGGGCACTGCTCGTATGTCGTCGACGGCGTGCTGGCGAGCGGCGACGCGCTGATCACCGGCCACCCGCTGCTGCGGCACCGCGGTCCGCAGCTGCTGCCGGCGGTGTTCAGCCACAGCCAGACAAACTGCCTGCGCAGCCTGGGCGCGTTGGCCCTGCTGAATACCGAGGTGCTGCTGCCCGGTCACGGCGACGTGTGGCGCGGGCCGATCCGCGAGGCGACGGAAGTGGCGTCGAATAGGGCGCAATGACGCAGACCCGGGTCGTCCGTCGCATCCGCGCCTCGCCGGAGTCGGTGTATCGGGCGCTCGTCGACGCGGACGCGGTTGCGGCGTGGCGTGTTCCAGACGGCATGAGCGCGGTCGTGCACGAGTTCGACGCCCGCGTCGGGGGCCGATTTCGGGTGTCGCTGACATACGAATCGCCCCATCGGCAGGGCAAGACGGCCGGCGCCACCGACACCTACCGCGGTCGGTTCGTCGAGCTGGTGCCGAACGAACGCGTGGTCGAGGAACTCGAGTTCGAGACGTCCGATTCGGCGTTCGGTGGCGTGATGCGGGTGATCACTACGCTCGCCGACGCCGACGGCGACACCGATGTGGTGATGCTGCACCAGGGCATCCCGGCGGGAGTTTCTCCGGAGGACAACGAGCTGGGCACCCGGATGTCCCTGGACAAGCTGGCCGCGCTGGTCGACACGCGATGACTTCCGGGCCAACCGGGTACTCGTCGGGGCAGCAAGCGAAAGGAGGGTCATGGGAGACAACGAGAGTTTCCAGCAAGTGGCCGAACGCATTTACCACGACTGGGACAAGGCGCTCAGCGAAGACGACGTCGACGCGCTTCTGGCGCTGTATGACCCCGACGTCGTGTTCGAGAGCCCCGCGGTGCCGCTGACCATGGGTACCGAGTCCGGGGTGTGCCACGGGCACAGCGAGTTACGGCCCGTGCTCGAGCGGGTGGCCGCCCGCAAGCCACCGTTGCGGACCTACCACCGGTCCGGCTATCTCACCGACGGCGCGCGAACGATGATCTTCGAGTTCCCGCGTGATGCGCCCGAGGGGGAGCAGATGGATTTCGTCGAAGTCATGGAGATCGCCGACGGGCTCATCCAGCGCCATTGTGTCTACTGGGGCTGGCGCGGCGTGAAGGTCATTCAGGACGACGCGTACCACAAGTAGCGCGCGTTATTGCTCCAGTCGTCCGGCGCATCCGCGCCTCGCCGAAGTCGGTGTACCGGGCCGTCACAGCAGCCACACAGACCCCGCTTTAGTTGGGTGGATCGGTTTCAAAAAGCGCTTGCGCATGTGCTAGCGGATTCGAAGTTCGCCCGCCCTTACCCCGCGAAGTCGCTGAGCCCCAGGTTTTCCCGCAGCGTTTCGCCGGTGTACCCGGTGCGGAAGGCGCCGCGCTCCTGCAGCAGCGGCACCACCCGGTCGACGAACTCGTCCAGGCCGTGCGGCGTCAGGTGCGGCACCAGGATGAACCCGTCGCAGGCGTCGGCCTGGATGTAGGTGTCGATCTCGTCGGCGATGCTGTTTGGGGTGCCGACGAACTGCTGGCGGCTGGTGACGGCGATTACCAGCTCGCGGATCGACAGGTTCTCGGCCTCGGCGCGTTCGCGGTAGCCGCGGGCAACGGCGACCGGGTCGCCGTGCCGGACCCGCCCCTGGGTGATGGCGCTGTCGACGACCGGATCGAAATCGGGCAGCTTGCCGTCCGGGTCGTGGTCCGATAGCTCGCGGCCCCACACCTGCTCGAGCATCGCGATCGCCGTCGGGCCGCTGACCTGTTGATAGCGGATGTGCCGCGCTTTGTCCTGCGCCTCGGAACCCGTGTCACCGATGACGAACGTCGCCGCCGGAAAGACCTTGAGCCGGTTGGGATCCCGGCCGTAGGACGCGGCGCGGCCCTTGACGTCGGCGCAGTAGCGCTGACCGTCTTCCAGCGACGAGTGCAGGGTGAACAAGGCGTCGGCGTTGCGGGCGCCGAACGCGCGGCCGTCGGCGGAGTCGCCGGCCTGCAGCAATATCGGATGGCCCTGGGGCCCCGCGGGCAGCGTCGCGAACCCGCGCACGTCGAACTGCGGGCCGCGGTGTTGGACGCTTCGGATCCGGTCGGGATCGGCATAGACCCCGGCCTGGGCGTCGGCCAGCACGGCGTCGGCCTCCCAGCTGTCCCAGAACTGGCGGGCCACGGCGAGGAACTCCTCGGCCCGCTCGTACCGATCGGCGTGGGCGAGGAAACCGCCGCGGCGGAAGTTGGCGCCGGTGAAGGCGTCCGACGAGGTCACCATGTTCCAGCCGGCGCGGCCACCGGACAGGTGGTCGAGCGATGCGAATTGCCTTGCCACCTCGAAGGGTTCGTTGAAGGTGGTGTTGATGGTCCCGGTGAGCCCGATCCGGTCGGTGACGCCCGCGAGCGCGGCCAGCACGGTGAAGGTGTCCGGGCGGCCCACCACGTCGAGGTCGTAGATGCGACCGCGGTGCTCGCGCAGGCGCAGCCCCTCGGCCAGGAAGAAGAAATCGAACAATCCCCGTTCGGCGGTGCGGGCCAGGTGCACGAACGACTCGAACTCGATCTGGCTGCCCGCGGCGGGGTCGGTCCATACCGTGGTGTTGTTGACGCCCGGGAAGTGGGCGGCCAGGTGAATCGGCTTGCGTTGCTTGCCCTCCCGCACGCTCATCCGGTGAGCCCCCAACGCTTGGCGATCAGTTCGTGTGACCGCAGCCGGTCCTCGTGCCGGTGGGTGACGGAGGTGACGACGAGTTCGTCGGCGCCGGTGGCGCGCTGCAGGGTTTCCAGCCGCTCGGCGACCTCGTCCGGGTCGCCGACGAATTGCGTTGCTATGCGGTCGATCACGACCGCCAGCTGCTCATCGGTCAGGGGATCGCACTGGTCAGGCTCGGGATAGGGGATGGCGCCGCCGCCGGCCCGGATCGAATACACCCAAAGGCCGTAGCTGGAGGCCAGGCGCCGTGCGGTGGCGGTGTCATCGGCGACCACGATGTCGGCCGACACCACCACATAGGGCCGTGGCAGCGTCGCCGACGGGACAAAGGCGTCCCGGTAGGCGTCGATGGCGTCCAGCGCGGTGGACGGGGTGATGTGATAGCTCGCGACGAACGGCAGCCCGAGCGCTCCGGCCACCTGGGCGCTGCGTCCCTTGCTGCTGCCGAAGATCCACGGCGTCAGGGCGGCGCCTTCACCGGGCACCGCGTGTAGGTCGAAGCCGTCGACCTCATAGTTGCCGGACAACATGGCGATGATGTCGCCGAGTTGCTCGGCAAAGTCGGGCGCGACCGCCTCGGGCTGCTGCAGGATCGACATGGTCGCTTTTATCCGGCCGCTGCCCAGCAACCCGCGCACATCGAACGGCGGCGGGATCACCACGCCGTCGACCTCGCGCCATTCCCGCGGCGGTTCCGGGCGTGGGGGTTTGGGCGATCGCGGCTTGGTGATCCGCCGCTGCCCGGAGCGGCCCAGGCCGAGATCGATGCGGCCCGGATAGAACGCGTCCAGCATGCCGAAACTCTCGACCACCGCGGCGGCCGTGGTGTGGCTCAGCTGCACGGCGCCCGAACCGACGCGAATCGTGTTGGTAGCGGCCGCGATCTGGCCGATGAGCACGGTCGGTGACGCACTGGCGACGGCGACGAAGTGGTGTTCGGCGATCCAAAACCGGCGAAAACCCCACCGCTCGGCGTGCTGGGCCAGCTCGATGGTGTTACGCAAGGCCGTCGCGGCATCGCTGCCCGCGCTGATCGGCGCCAGGTCCAGGATCGACAGCGGCACCCCCCGACTTTTCGAGGTCATCGATTCACCGCCGCATAGCGGTTGGGCGCCACGGGCAGGCCGAGGCGGGCGCGCAAGGTTTCACCCTCGCGATAGCCGGTGCGGAAGCGCCCGGCCCGCTGCAGCAGCGGCACCACCTCGTCGACGATCACCGGCAGGTCGGTGGCATTGACGGCCGGGCGCAGGCGCGCGCCGTCGATCCCCAGCCGCTGCCACTCCAGCAGCAGCTCCACCAATTCCGTTGCGCTGCCCGCGAAGACGAGGGCATCGGAACGGAAGTCGTCCGCACCGTGGAACGAAACCACCACATCCGCAAGGGCTTTCAGGTGCGTGCCGTCCGCCGCGCGCACCTCCGCGATGATGCTTTGCACCGATGCGCCATCGGTGGGCGTGATGAAGACGACGTCGGCGCCGGCCGCGGCGAACTCGTAGGCGGGGCCGACGTGCGCCAGCGCGGCCACCACCGGCTGGCCCTGCGGTGGGCGCGGCGTGATCGAGGGTCCTTTGACGGAGAAGTGCTTCCCGGTGAAGTCGATGTAGTGCAGCTTGTTCACGTCGACGTAGCGCCCGGTGGTCACGTCGCGGATGATTGCGTCGTCCTCCCAGCTGTCCCACAACCGGCGCACCGCGTCGACATACTCGACGGCCTCGTCAAACAAAGGGATTTGAGCTGGGTCCCGGCGGCCGAACAGCGCCGCCTCGTGCGCGGTGGCGCTCACCCGCGGCTGCCAGCCAGCCCGGCCGTGCGACACGTAGTCCAGGGTCGCAATGGATTTGGAGACGTGGAAGGGCTCGGTGTGGGTGACCGTGGCCACCGGGATCAGCCCGATGTGCCGCGTGGCGGGGGCGATTCGCGCCGCGACCAGCACGGCGTCGGCGCGACCGGCCAGCCGTCGCGGATCGATCCGCTCACGGCGGCCGGGTTGCGGCATCAGGGTGTCGTCGATGGTGAGGAAATCCAGCAGCCCACGCTCGGCGGTCGCCGCCAGCCCGGCCCAGTAACGACCGCTGAGCACCGACGGCGTGCCGGGGTCCGATGCCAGGGTGCTGCGCCACGCCTGGGGATGCCACCCGAATCCGTCGAGCGCGACGCCCAGGTGGAACTGCCCCGTCATGCCAGCCACTTCTCGAAGGCGATCGGAAGAAACGGCCCCCAGTCGGGCAGCGGATCGGCCGCGATGCGGGCATAGCCCGTGGCGTCGTAGAGCGCCTCGGCCTCGCGTTGGCGATTGCCGGTGATCAGATACAGCCGCCGGTACCCGCGCGCGGCGGCCTCCGCTTCCAGCGCCGCCAGCAGCGCCCTGGCGTACCCGCGGCGCCGACGTGTGCTGTCGGTCCAGATCCGCTTGAGTTCGGCGGTGTGGGCGTCGAAACGCCGAAACGCCCCGCCGGTGACTGGCGCGCCCTCCAGCACCCCGATCAGCAGACCGCCGTCGGGCGGCGCCAACTCGTCCGCCGGCACGGGCAGCCAGGCCAGATGCGCGTCCGGCGTCCCGCCGTATCGCTGCGCGTACTCGACGGCCAGCTCGGCCAGCAGCGGCTGCGCCAACGGATCGTCGTGCGTGGCCGCCACGAACTCGAGCTGGGTTTCGGTCATCACCTAACGTCTAACGCTTGCCGCCCGGAAGCATTCCGGGCCGAGTGGCGGTGACATATCCGGGGATGAGCTCCACATCCTTGGGGCGGCCGCGCCACAATTCGCTCAATCCCAGGGCGGCGAACAACTCGACGACGTTCCGCTGGACCGTCTCCCAGCCGTGGGCCGCCAGATATTCGGGGACATAGCGGTATTCGCCCGGGTACGTCAGGCTGGCCAGGTCGACGTCCAGGCCGTGTCGTCGCCAGCCGTCGACGAAGGCCTGCCGCGCCGCCTGCCGTTCCGGGGTCCAGGTTGCCATGTGATCGGCGGAGAAGCGGCTGCCGGTCGCACTCGCCTCGCTGACGCCTTGCAGCAACCGGTGCTGTGCGTCGGGCGGTAGGTAGCCGACGAGCAGTTGCTCGGCGATCCACACCGTGGGCGCGGCGGCGTCAAAACCGGCCCGCCGCAGCGCCGCCAGCCAATCCTGACGAAGATCGACGCCGATCGCGCGGCGGTGCGCGGTCGGCCGCGCGTGCAGCCCGCGCAGCACGTCGGCCTTGAAATCGAGGACCTCCGGCCTATCGATCTCGTACACCGTCGTCCCCCGCGGCCACCACAGCCGATACGGCCGGGTGTCGAGGCCGGACGCCAGGATCACCACCTGGCGAATGCCGGACCTGCCCGCGTCGGCGAGAAACTCGTCCAAGAACCTGCCGTAGGCCGCCTGGACGTAGATGAGTCCGGTCGTAATCGGGCGGTCGCCGTCGTCGGCGGCGTATTGCTCGTCGTCGATCACCCGGGCGAAATACTTCACCCCCGCGGCGCGCACCAGCGGCTCGGCGAACGGGTCGGCGAGGAGGCCTTTGTTGGTGGCCACGGCCCTGACGACCGCGTCGAAAGTCGTGGTCAGGCCATCCGCGGTGGCCGCGTTCCAGCTGGCGGGTGCCATCGTCTTATCAGGCGTCGGAGCGGCGCCGCAGGGCCAGGCCGACGGCGGCCCGCCAACCGAGCAGCAGGACCGCGGTGACCGACGCGGCCACCACCACGAAGCTCGCCGCCACACCCGCCGAGCCGGCCTTGCGCAACAGCATGCCGACCACCACGGTGCAGAGCCAGACGATCACCCCGGTGGGGGCCACCGCCGTGGGTCGCCGCCAGCCGCGGGAGAGCAGCCACCCGACGACCGTCCCGGCGAGAAACGGCCAGGCCGTGGTCGCGACGCCGCCAATCGTGAGCCCTTCGGCGTGGCTGCGGCGGCCGACGGAGCAGAACACCAGCACAGCGACGACGTCCACGAGCAGGTACGCCATCCGCGGGAGCCTCAGCATGCCGCGAGACTACCGGGTGGCAGGCTGACTGCTATGAGCACTGATGCCCCTCCCGCCTTTGACCGGGACGACCCACTGGGCCTGGACGCCTCCCTGTCCGGCGACGAGCTCGCGGTGCGCGACACGGTGCGAAAATTTTGCGCCGAGCATGTCATCCCCCACATCGGCGAGTGGTTCGAGATCGGCGACCTTCCGGTCCGCGAGCTCGCCAAGCAATTCGGCCAGCTCGGACTGCTCGGCATGCATCTGCACGGCTACGGCTGCGGCGGCGCTTCCGCCGTGCACTACGGCCTGGCGTGTACCGAGCTGGAGGCCGCCGACTCGGGCATCCGGTCGATGGTCTCCGTGCAGGGGTCGCTGGCGATGTTCGCGATCTGGAAGTTCGGGTCGGAGGAGCAGAAGCAGCGGTGGCTGCCCGGCATGGCCGCCGGTGAACTTCTCGGCTGCTTCGGGTTGACCGAGCCCGACGTCGGAAGTGATCCGGCCGCGATGAAAACCCGTGCGCGACGGGATGGTTCGGATTGGGTGATCAACGGCCGCAAGATGTGGATCACCAACGGCTCGGTCGCCGATGTCGCGATAGTGTGGGCCGCCACCGACGACGGCGACATCCAAGGCATCCGCGGTTTCATCGTGCCGACCAAGACGCCGGGCTTCGCCGCCAACACCATTCATCACAAGCTGTCGCTGCGGGCGTCGATCACCAGCGAGCTGGTGCTCGACGACGTGCGGCTGCCCGCCGACGCGATGCTGCCCGACGCAACGGGTTTGCGCGGCCCGCTGTCGTGCCTGTCGGAGGCGCGCTACGGGATCATCTGGGGATCGATGGGCGCGGCGCGGTCGGCCTGGCAGGCCGCGCTCGACTACGCCACGCAGCGCACCCAGTTCGGCCGCCCGATCGCCGGATTCCAGCTGACGCAGGCCAAACTCGTCGATATGGCGGTCGAACTGCACAAGGGACAGCTGCTGTCGCTGCACCTGGGTCGCCTCAAGGACGGCCCCGGGCTGCGCCCGGAGCAGGTCAGCTTCGGCAAGCTCAACAACACCCGCGAGGCGATCAAGATCTGCCGGACCGCCCGAACCATATTGGGCGGCAATGGGATATCGCTGGAATACCCCGTCATCCGGCACATGGTCAACCTGGAATCGGTGCTGACCTACGAGGGCACACCGGAGATGCACCAGCTCATCCTCGGCCAGGCGTTCACCGGTATCGACGCCTTCCGCTGATGGCATCGATACACTTGCTGGGAGGTGGCTCATGAGATCTGTCGCGTATCAACTCGGTGCCGTTTTCGCCGCGTGCGGTCTGGCCCTGTCCGCTCCCGTGGCAACCGCCGACCCCACCGTCACGCTGCCCCCGCTGACGTCCGGCGGCGGCGTACCGATCATCGGTGGGGGCAACAACTCCGGGATTTCGCAGCAGCTGACCGGCCTCGGCAATCCGAATGTCCAGGAGGTCGACGGCTCGGACGCGGCTCAATTCATCACGGCCGCCGCCGCGCTCACCAATCCGCAGCTTGCGGCCCCCTTCGGGCTGCTGCGCCGCGCGTTGGCATGCCAGACCAACAACGCGGGATTCGGGGCGCGCGCCTACCGGCGCAACGACGGGCTGTGGGGCGGCGCGATGCTGGTCGCCGCGAAGAGCGCCACACCCAACGTCGACGCGCTGAACAGCTGCGCCAAGACCAATTGGCGCAGGCCCACTGCGGGTTCGGACAAGGCGATGTGCAACAGCGGCTGGACTACGCCCAACTCCTTTGACAGCCGCCGCAGCGATGCCGAGGCCTATTACATTTTCCTCGCCGGCACGGCCGACGACTTCTGCACCACTCTCAACGCGAAGTACAAGACCAACGCTGCCCCGTGGCCGTTCTAAACCGGCTGCAATACAACGGTTTGCGCGATGGCCGGTTCGCCCGAATCCATGCTCGGGGTGTGACTGAATATGGCCGCGAGGGTCCATAGCGCTATGCCGAGGACCAGCAGGACACTGCCGATGACGATGCCGGCGATCGCCATACCACGGCCGCGTTGACCGGTTCGCTTGATCTGTGACAGGGCTACAAAACCGAAGATCACACCCAGCAAGGCCCCGATGAACAGGCAGACCCAGCCGAACAGGGAGCACACCAACGACGCGATGGCCATCGCATTCGTACCGGGGCTCTGCGGCGGCGGGTAACCGTATTGGGGCGGGTAACCCGACGGTGGCGGGTAGCCATAACCGCCCGGCGGCGGGGGGTACGGCGGGTAGCCAGGCGGTTGTTCCGTCAAGGGAGCCTCCTCCGGAACCGAGAGGTCTCCGGTTCGAGTGGCAGCCACTCTACTCGGCGCGCCACAGCTTGTCGCGAAAAAAGTTGCGCTAGAAGGGCGGCGGATCAGCCGCCAGGCGGGCTTCGTTGATGCCGCGTTCCCAGGCGATGCGGGCGGCGCAGTCCTGAGCTCGGGTTCGTCGCCGGGTGGGCATCATGAGTCCACAGCGGTTTTGCGACGGCGGCGTCCAGGTGGGGAGGGTCAGGGTTCCCGTTGGGACGGCGAGAGCCGGAAACTAGAGGGCCCCACCGGGTTTGGTGACGTAGGTATGCCTGGTCGGGGATGTCCACACCAGGGTGCCGCCGGGCCGCTGACGATCGTGCCACCCGCCATAGAGGGTCCTCAGCGGGTGGTGGCCTCGAAGGGGCTGTGTGCGTTCATCTGGCAACGCTGCCGGGCTGCGAGCGCACCTCAGGAACGGCGACCATGCGATGTAGCTCACTCACGACGGCTTGGGACTAGCATCAAACTGTTATGAGGGCGGTCGTTGTCGCGGTCTCCTCCGTGATCGTGTCGGTGTTTCTCGGCGTCCCGGCGGTGGCGCACGCGGACTCCTGCATCAACGGCACGGTCCGCCCTGGTGGTTGGGGTGGCGACGTCTTCCTGTGCCAGGATCGCGGGTGGTTGCACGTCGTGCCGAACGGCGCCGACGGTTATGACCCAAATCAGCCGCTGCCACCGACGTGCGCGAGGTTCCCGGACAAGTACATGTGCCCGACTGATAGACCGCCGCCCGACTAGCAGAACTGCTCCGCATCATCTACACCCCCATCCGACCCCGACCGCATAACAGGCCTACCTCGACGACGAGACGCAGTCCAAAGCCCTGCCGGCTTCCTGACTCACGACTCACGGGCACCGACGCGATGCCGAGAGTCATAGGGTGGGTATGCGCTGCGGAGAGTTCGAGCAGAGAAGGGGTGGGTTATGTCGCGCCATCGCGTCGTCATCATCGGAAGCGGATTCGGGGGCCTGAATGCGGCGCGGTCACTCAAGCGGGCCGACGTCGACGTCACCCTCATCTCGAAGACGACCACTCACCTTTTCCAGCCACTGCTGTACCAAGTGGCCACCGGGATCCTGTCCGAAGGCGACATCGCGCCGAGCACCAGGCTGGTCCTGCGCAAGCAGAAGAACGCGCGGGTGTTGTGGGGCGACGTCCACGCGATCGACCTGAAGGCGCAGACGGTCACGTCCGAGCTGATGGGCATGCAGACCGTGACGCCCTACGACAGCCTCATCGTGGCCGCCGGCGCGCAGCAATCTTATTTCGGCAACGACGAGTACGCCGCCTTCGCGCCCGGGATGAAGAGCATCGACGACGCCCTCGAGCTGCGGGGTCGCATCCTGGGCGCGTTCGAGGCCGCCGAGGTCGCCACCGACCCGGCCGAGCGGCAGCGCCGCCTGACGTTCGTCGTGGTCGGTGCCGGGCCGACGGGTGTCGAGCTGGCCGGACAGATCGTCGAGCTGGCCGAGCGCACGCTGGCGGGGGCGTTTCGTACCATCGAGCCCAGCGACTGCCGGGTCATCCTGCTCGACGCCGCGCCGGCGGTGTTGCCGCCGATGGGCAAGAAGCTGGGGCTCATCGCCCAGCGCCGGCTGGAAAAGATGGGTGTCGAAGTCCAGCTCAACGCGATGGTCACCGCCGTGGACTACAGCGGCATCAGCATCAAGGAGAAGGGCGGCGGCGAACGGCGGATCGAATGCGCGTGCAAGGTCTGGGCGGCGGGTGTGCAGGCCAGCTCGCTGGGCAAGATGATCGCCGACCAGTCCGACGGCACCGAAGTCGACCGCGCGGGACGCGTGATCGTGGAGCCCGACCTCACCGTCAGCGGGCATCCGCATGTATTCGTCATCGGTGACCTGATGTCCGTGCCCGGGGTGCCCGGGATGGCGCAGGGCGCGATCCAAGGGGCGCACTACGCCACCACGCTGATCAAGCACGCGCTGAAAGGACGCGACGACCCGGCCAACCGCAAGCCGTTCAAGTACTTCGACAAGGGCAGCATGGCGACCATCTCCCGCTACAGCGCCGTGGCGCAGGTCGGCAAGCTCGAGTTCGGTGGCTTCGTCGCCTGGTTGGCGTGGCTGATCCTGCACCTGTACTACCTGATCGGCCATCGGAACCGCATCGCCGCCATGTTCGCCTGGGGGATCTCCTTCCTGGGTCGCACGCGCGGTCAAATGGCGATCACCAGCCAGATGATCTACGCCCGGCCGGTGGTGGACTGGGTGGAGAAGCAAGCGCACGAAGGGGTGCTGGCGGCGGCCGAACGCGTCGAAGCGGCCGAGAAGGCGGCCGGCTAGCTCAGGGCCTGATCGATATCGGCGATCAGGTCGTCGGTGCCCTCCAGCCCGACGGAGATGCGAACCACGTTGTCGCCCAGCCCGATCGCGGCGCGACCCTCCGGCCCCATGGCGCGGTGGGTCGTGGTGGCCGGATGGGTGATAAGGGATTTCGCGTCGCCCAGGTTGTTGGAGATGTCGATCAGCCGCAGCTTGTCCAGCACCTCGAAGGCACGTATCTTGGCGGCGCTTTCGGCGCAGTCGAGCGCGAATGTGATCACCGTCCCGCCGCCGTTCATCTGGCGCTTGGCCAGGTCGTATTGCGGGTGCGACGCGAGGAAGGGGTAACGCACCCAACTCACCGCCGGATGGGTCTCCAGGTATTCCGCGATCCGGTGCGCCGAAGAATTGCAGTGCTCGACCCGAACCGCCAGCGTCTCAAGGCCTTTCAGTAACACCCAGGCGTTGAAGGCGCTCATCGCCGGGCCGGTGTGCCGCATCAGCTTCTGCACCGGACCGTCGATGTACTCCTTGTCGCCGAGGATGGCGCCGCCCAGCACCCGGCCCTGTCCGTCGATGTGCTTGGTCCCCGAGTACACCACGACGTCGACCCCGAGCGGGAAGCCCTGCTGCAGCAGAGGTGTTGCAAAAACGTTGTCCAGCACCACTTTCGCGCCCGCGGCATGGGCAAGCTCGGTGACCGCGGCGATGTCGACCAGCGACTGCATCGGATTGGACGGGGTTTCGAAGAACACCGCCTGCGTGGGCACCGACAGCGCCCGCTCCCACTGGGCGAGGTCGTCGCCGTCGACGAAGACGGTCTCGATCCCCCACCGCGGCAGGATCTCGTTGCACACCACGAAGCACGATCCGAACAGGCTGCGCGCCGCGACCAGCCGGTCGCCGGCGGCCAGCAGCGCGCCGAGCGAGGTGAACACCGCGGCCATGCCGCTCGCGGTGGCGAACGCCGCGGGCGCCCCCTCGATCAGGCGCAACCGCTCCTCGAACATCGTGACGGTCGGGTTGCCGTACCGCGAGTAGACGAAATGATCTAACTCGCCGGTGAACGACCGCTCCGCAACGGCCGCCGACTCGTAGACGTAGCCGGACGTCAGGAACATCGCCTCGGCGGTCTCTTCGAAACCGGATCGCAGGAGACCGCCGCGCACGCCGATGGTGGCCTGGCTGACGCCGTCGGGCAGTGTCTTGGGCGTGCGGAGCGAGCCCCCCGACGCGGAAGTGTCGGTCATCCCTGCTTCCAGGGCAGCCCAACCGCGCGCCACCCGGTTTCACCGCGATGGCCGCTCGCATCGAGATGACCCTCGAAACCGTCCAGCACGTTGTAGGCCGGGGTGAGGCCCTCCTTGGTCGCGACCTCGGCCGCGCCGATGGACCGGTTGCCCGAGCGACACAGGAAGATCACGGGCCGCTCTTCGTCGGACGGTGGAACGCGACCCTTCAGCTCGTCGGCGAAGTTCGCGTTGGGCACGCCGTTGGTGGTAACCCACTCGATGTACACCGCGTCGCGGCCCAGGCTGGACAGATCGGGCACGCCGACGAACCGCCATTCGGCGTCGGTGCGCACGTCAACCAGCACGGCGTTGGGGTTGTCGCTGAGTAGCTTCCATGTCTCAAGGGCCGTGATGTCTCCTGCGTAACTCATTCGCGTGAGTCTCGCACATTCAGGGCGTTCGCCACCTCTCGGGCGCGTTCGCGTGCGGTCGCCACGTCCGGTGCCGTGGCCAGCGCCACGCCCCGCTTGTTTGTCGCGCCGGCGGCTCCTGAGCCTCGCGCGAAGACGCGCAGATCGCTTTCCGGCACCCGCAGCGCAACGGTCAGCGCGGCGGTGGCCGACGACGCGCCGTCGTGGCCGGAATTGATCGCGTGGGCGGCGGCCGGCGACATCATCATGGTGTCCACCGGCAGGCCCAGGATGGCCCGCGCCTGCAGTTCGAACGCCGAAAGGCGCTGGCTGCGCAGGGTCACCCAGACGCTCTGGTTCGGGCGCGCGGTGACGTCGACGAAGTACACCTCGTCGCCCTTGATCATCAACTCGACACCGAAGACGCCGCGCCCGCCGAGCGCCTTGACGATTCGCGCGGCGATCGACTTGGCCGCATCCACCGCGGCCTCGCCCATCTGCTGGGGTTGCCAGGATTCCAGCACGGCACCGTCGGCGTCGCGGTGGCCGATGGGTGAGCAGAACTCGATCAGCGGACCGTCCGGACCCTCGCTGCGCACGACGAGCAGCGTGACGTCGAAGTCGACCTCGACCACCGTCTCGGCCAGCACCCGCCCCGTCGAACTCCCGAGCGCGCGCTGCCAGGCCGCCTCGACGTCGTCGGGCCCGGAGATCACCGAATGTCCCCGCCCCGACACCGGCTTCACCAGCAGCGGATAGCCGGCGTGGGCGGCCACCGCCTGCAGTTCGCCGACGGAGCCGACGAACCAGAACGGCGCGGTGGGCAGCCCCAACTGGTCGGCGGCCAGCCGGCGAAGTCCCTCCCGGTCGGAGGTGAGACGGACGGTGCGGGCGTTGGGCACCAATTCGGTGCGCTCGCCGGCGGCCTCGAGGGCATCAACGGCTTGAGCGGCGACCGCGTCGGTCGCGGTCACCACGAACTCCGGTTTCAGCTCGTGAATCGCCTTCGACAAGTCTTCTCCGTCGGTCAGCGGGACCGTCAGCGAGTGGTCGGCCACCCCGTGCGCGGGCCCCTGCGGGTGCTCGTCGACCGCGATCACCCGCGCACCCAGGTGCCGCAGCGCGACCGCCAGCTCCCGGCTGAGCTCGCCGCAACCGAGCAGCAT
Organism: Mycobacterium sp.; assembly: GCF_025965855.1. Lineage (GTDB taxonomy): Bacteria > Actinomycetota > Actinomycetes > Mycobacteriales > Mycobacteriaceae > Mycobacterium. Next base: position 24,314 of record NZ_JAOPWB010000163.1, read on the forward strand.
CACCTTCGGCCTGCCGTCGGCTTCGGGGTCGGGCGCGGCCCGGGGGGGCACGGCAAGGGCCGTCGTTTTGTCGTCCTGTCCATCGGTCAAGCCGTCAGTCACCGCTCAAGGATAGGTCGGTTGCGCGCGTGCCAGGGCCGACTGGCCGGCACGCTAGGGCTGACCCGGAAGCAGCCGCACCATCAGGCCGTTGGCCTCGGCCAGCACGGCGTCGTCACCGTCGACCAACTCCGCGGAGACGAACGCCTTGCGGCCTTCGGCACAGGTGACGCGCCCGCGCACCAGCAACGGCGCGTCGATCGGCGTGACCTTGCGGTAGTCGACGTGCAGGAAGGCCGTGCGGCTGATCGGCCGTCCGGCGGCGTGCGAGATCATCCCGAACATGTGATCAAACAGCAGCGGCAGCACGCCGCCGTGCACGGCGTGATTGCCGCCGACATGAAACCGGCTGAAATATCCCGTCATTTCGACACCGTCAGGCGCGTAGCGTGTCAACGTCCAGGGCGGCAGCAGCAGGCTGCCCATGCCGGGCACGTCGGGCGTCCGCCCGGCCGGCGCCTTGCCCTCCTCGGCCTGAAACGGGCCCAGCACCTCCACCAGGGCCGCGGCACGGTCGGCCGCGTCGTCCCAGACGTCTTGAGCTTCCGGGCCGGGATCGGCGGACACGGCAAGGTCCTGCAGCCTGCGCATGGCCGCGACGAACCGGCCGAATCCCGGGCCGGGGCTGGCGGGGCCGTATTCCGGGAATCCGCCGTGATGTTCGTATTCGGGGTCGAGTTCGCATGCGTCGGGTTCCGTCACGGGCGGGCCGCCAGGACGTCGCGGCGCACGATGGTCTGATCGCGTCCCGGACCGACGCCGATGCACGAAACATGTGCTCCCGCAAGCTCTTCCAGCCGCAACACGTAGTCGCGCGCCTTGGCGGGCAGGTCGTCGAACTCCCGCGCGTCCGAGATGTCCTCCCACCAGCCGGGCATCTCCTCGTAGATGGGTTCGGCGCGGGCGAGGTCGCTCTGGGTCATCGGCATGTCGTAAGTGCGCGCCCCGTCGACCTGGTAGCCGACGCATACCGGCACCGTTTCCAGGCTGGACAGCACGTCGAGCTTGGTCAGGAAGAAGTCGGTGATGCCGTTGACCCGGGTGGCGTAGCGGGCGATGACGGCGTCGAACCAGCCGCAGCGTCGGCGCCGCCCGGTGGTGACACCGAATTCGCCACCGGTCTTGGACAGGTATTCGCCTTTCTCGTCGAACAGCTCGGTGGCGAACGGGCCCGAGCCCACGCGGGTGGTGTAGGCCTTGAGAATCCCGAGCACGGTGGTGATCCGGGTCGGGCCGATCCCGGACCCGACGGCCGCGCCGCCCGCGGTCGGATTCGATGACGTGACATAGGGATACGTGCCGTGGTCGACGTCGAGCAGGGTGCCCTGCGACCCCTCCAGCAACACCGTTTCGCCGGCCTCCAGCGCGGTGTTGAGCAGCAGCCGGGTGTCGGCGATGCGGTGCCGGAACCCCTCGGCCTGTTGCAGCAGGGCGTCGACCACCTGATGCGGATCGAGCGCCTTGCGGTTGTAGATCTTGACCAGTATCTGGTTCTTGAGTTCCAGCGCGGCCTCGACTTTGTGGGTCAGCTGCTCGGGGTCGAGCACGTCGGCCACCCGGATCCCCATGCGCGCGATCTTGTCCTGGTAGCACGGGCCGATGCCGCGGCCGGTGGTGCCGATCTTCTTGTTGCCCATGTAGCGCTCGGTGACCTTGTCGATGGCGACGTGGTAGGGCAACAGCAGGTGGGCGTCGGCGGAGATCAGCAGCTTGGAGGTGTCGACGCCGCGGTCCTCGAGGCCTTTCAGCTCGTCGAGCAGCACACCGGGATCCACCACCACGCCGTTGCCGATGACGTTGGTGACGCCCGGGGTGAGCACGCCCGACGGGATCAGATGCAGCGCGAAATGCTCGCCGGTGGGTAGGACGACGGTGTGCCCGGCGTTGTTGCCACCCTGATAGCGCACCACCCACTGCACGCGCCCGCCGAGCAGGTCAGTGGCCTTACCTTTGCCCTCGTCGCCCCACTGGGCGCCGATGAGGACGATTGCCGGCATGCCTTGCTCCCGCCTAATCCCACGTGTTCGAGCCTGCTTATTGTGGTAAAGCTGAGGGTACCGACGAAACCGCTGGTAATACACGGTACCTAGCCAACCTAAACGATTTGTGTGCGATGCATGTGCAAGCCGGATTGGATACCCGCGCCCGAGCGGGTTTGCCGCGCCCATGTGGTGGCCTGTCGTTGCCGAACACGCCCGATAGAGTAGTCGACTCTGGCACCGGCTCGTGACATGACATGGACTTTCAGGTAATCTCAAATTGCCGACCTAGCCCGTCGCAATTTCGCACCGGCTGCGAACGGTTTATCGCAACCCTACTTTGATTAGGGGAGATGAATCGTAAACGCCTGAGAACGTTGGTTTGAGAACGTTGGCTGAAAACCCGCCACTTTCAATCAGTCTCAGAGGTTTACGATGCCCAAAAGTCCCCAGCCCGCCAAACGCCGGATTTCAACCAATGAAGCTGCCCAGTACCTCGGTATCTCCCAAAAAATGCTCCGAAAAGCCGTGGTCGACAAGA
>NZ_JAOPWB010000171.1 GCF_025965855.1 Mycobacterium sp.
AACCACACCGTCTACAGCGCGGTCGCGCCGAAGGCGGTCTTCACGATGCGCACATTGGCCACGAGGCCAGCCCGGCCCCCGAATTTAGTGCGCAGATCCCCATCACTGCGGATGGCTCGCCACGTAGTCTGCGGCCCCGATCGGTGACGTTGCGGCGTAGCCGATGGGCAGCAACACGTCGCCCGCGTTCGTGTTGCAGTAGACGTCCCACCGGTAGTAGCCGGCGAACGTGGCGGGTTCGGACGCGATGAGCGCCGCGTATTGGTTGACCGCGCGCACGTATTCGTTCGCGTGGTTGTAGCGGTAAATGGCGTGATCACGATCGTTGGCAAAGCCATTGGCGGCCAGGTAGCGGCCCGCCGCCATGATGCTGTCGCGCGGCGAGTCGATATCGCCGCCCTGCCCGTAGCTGGCAAACGTCGCGGGCAAAAACTGCATGGGCCCCCGCGCGCCGGCGGTGCTCACGCCGTGGATGCTGCCGAGACGGGTTTCGACGAGGTTGATCGCGGCCAGGTAGTTCCAGCCGACGCCGGATTCCGACTCGGCCTGGTGGTAGTAGCCCAGCAGCTCGTCGGCCGGAGCCGGTGCCTCGATACTCCAGGCGGGCAGCGTGTCCCTGACGGACGTCATCGCGGTGAGCTGACGGCGGGCGTCGACATTGCGGTCATAGACATCGAGCAACGACGGTGGGATCCGCGGTCGCGTGGTCGCATCCCATTCGGGATGTCGCCCGATGGCGCGATAGGCCGCCTGCTCGCGGTGCGCCGCCGCCACCAGCGCCGCCTCCCCCGTCGACGCGTCACGCAGCGCGTGCTCATCGGCGACGAGGTCGTCGGCCACCTGCGCGGGGTCCGACGCCAGCTGGGGCTGCGCGCCGTCGGGGATGCTCGGGGTGTCGGGCATCACCCTGATCGAGGCGGACTCCGGGGCGGCAATCGCCGCAATCGGCTCGGTCAAGCCGACGAGCGCGAACACGATCGCCCCCACGACCAGCGGCGTGGCGCCTGCACGATTACGGCTCAGGGTGTTCACTTCCGTCAACGGTAGCGGTGCCGGCGGCCGATGCGAACCCGGTCACGCCCACTACCCCGTCAGGGTGTCGACGTGGTAGCGGCTGGCGGTCCAGGGCGGGGCGCCGGGGATGGGCGTGAGTGCGACGGTGATGCGGTCTTTGCCCGCGGTGAGAGACTCGGGCATCAGGTAGGTGTCATCGAGCCAGCGATGCACGGTATTGCTGCGGGGCTGCAGCCAGATCCCGGCGGGGGTGCCGTCGATGGCAACCTCTGCTGCCTGATAGCCGGTTGCCTGGTCCGACGTGCGGCGCAGGAGGATGCCGCGGTTGTCCGGGTCGATTGCGACGTAGAAGGTGATCGCGGCGCTGGCGGCGCGGACCAACCCGATGACGGGGCGGGTGTCGTCGCTTCCCTCGTATTGGCTGACCAATAGTTGATTGTCGCCGTCGGCGTCGCGGTAGCCGTGCAGGAGTCGATTCACGGGATCGGTGGGGCTGAGTTCGTCGCCGGGCGTGATGGTGTCGTCCGGTTGTGTGTAGAGGAATGCGGTTGAGCTGTAGTCGGGTTGGACCATGTTGCGTTTGCCGTGCTCGATCCCGAATCGGAGTGCGGAGTGGTAGTCGATGCCTTCGGCGAGCGTGAGCCGATAGACGGCCACGCAGTAGTCCGCGCACCCGCCGCTGGCCGTGCGTTGATCGGGTTGGCCGGTCAGTGGGGCGCTAAAGTGCTTGCCGTTCTTGAAGTACCAGCCGCCCTCGTAGAAGTCCTCGGTGCCGGTGCCGTACCACTGGGGTGACAGGGCACCGTCGGTGTAAACGCGTTCGGCTCCTTCCAGAAAGTAAGGGGCGTCGTCGCTGAACGCGGTCTTGGTCCGGGAACCGCGGATGGTGTGGCTGACGCCGACGAATTTGCCGTGACCGTGTTCATCGGCGAACAACCAGTCCTGGCCGAGGGCAGTTGGCGCAGCATGCGAGCGTGCGGTGAAGTAGCCGGCGCGGCCACTGGCGAGCGCGGGCGCCCACTCCGGGTCGGCCGTGGTTACGACATCACTGTCGATCCGCGGCACGGGATCTGCGGTCGTGTTGAGGAGGGTGATGCGGGCCATGCGGGCGAAAGGCATTGGCCACCACTCCGATAACGACAACGACCCGTCGGGTTGTGCGGCCGTGGCGAACATTAGCGACCGGACGTCGTTGGCGCCCAACCCGGCGCCGAAGAATTCCGCGAGTGGCGAGTCGACTGTGGTTTGACCGTCGAACTCGACCTGCAGCCTCAACCCGCTCAGGAGTTGATCCGTCGGTTCCGGCAGGTGCAGGCGAAGCGCCGAGATCACGCCCGATCCGGTCGGTTCCGCTATCGTCGCTCCCGCGCCGCGAGGCAGCTCGATGGCCAGATTGCTGTGCGCCGCTTCGGGTGCCGACGATTTGGGATCGCCGGTGCCCGCGGCGCGGAGGGTGGCGACGACATCGAGCGCGGGATCGGAGGGCGAGAAAGTGTTCACGCCATCGGCGGTCGTAAACCGGCGATAGTCGACGTGGTAGTACTCCAAATGCGATGCGACGCTGATCCGCATCGATTGCCGGTACGGCATCGGTACCTTGATGTAAACGCCGCCCGGCGACTGCGCGGCGTTGGCCACCAGAGGCCACACGAACGGCGCACCGACCACGCCATCGACCAACGATTGCAGAGGTGCGTCTATCGCGGTGTGTCCGTCCAGCTCGATGCGGATCGCTCCGAGTGCGCGCACATTGCCGCCGTCGCGGGTGAACCAGATCGAATCAACCTCTCCGGCACCGCGATCCTCGGCGATCACACAGCCGGCGCCTCCGGACGCCAAACACCCGCCGCTGCCGTTCTTGTTGCCGGTGGAGATGTCGAAATCACCGCCGCTGCGATCGAAGCTCGAGAACTGCAAGCTCTGTGTGTCGGCGCTCAGATACGGCAACCGATCCAATCGTCGGTAGACGTCCCATCCGACCGCCCTTTCCCCGGGTGCTTTGATGATCGGTTCAGCGGACGCCGTGCTTGCCGCAGCGATACCGGTGGTTCCCAACAGCAGTGCTGCGAACATGGCACACCACGCCCGAACAACGAACGGCGTCGGGCCAAAGCCACCCGCCCACAAGCCAATTCGCACACCTGACAGACCGTTCATCCCGCCGCTCCTCAGGGTTCAGCGAACAAGACGTCTCGTCCTAATCACCGACCCGAGCGTCGGCCGAAGTACCTGTTGACACCGGACTCTATGCCCTATCGGGCTTTCCCCGACCCGGCGACAGCCATCGGGGACGGTCGCTGCGTCGGCGA
>NZ_JAOPWB010000195.1 GCF_025965855.1 Mycobacterium sp.
GCGCCATTTCCGCCGGTCCCGCCGACACCGCCCGGCCCCGCGACGCCGATCAGCCCATCGTTGCCGCCAGCGCCGCCGGCCCCCCCGGTGCCGCCGCTGCCGCCGGTCAGGCCGGCGGCAGCAGTCCCACCCGTCCCGCCGGCGCCGCCCGCACCGCCGAAGCCGATCAGTCCCTCACTGCCGCCCGGCCCGCCGGCCCCGCCGGTGCCGGCGCTGCCGTTGAGTAGGGCACCGGAGCCACCGGCGCCGCCGAGCCCACCCGTCCCGCCGGGGCCGCCGTAGCCGAACAGCCCCTCGTTGCCGCCGGCCCCGGCCGCGCCTCCGTTGCCTCCGTTGCCGCCGACCATGCCGGTGGCCCCGGCCCCGCCAAACCCCCCGTAGCCACCGACACCGCCATGGCCGAAGATGATCCCGCCGGTCCCGCCGGAACCGCCCCCGCCGCCGATCTGACCCGTCGCGCCTGCGCCGCCGGAGCCGCCGACGCCACCGCTGCCAAACAGGCCGGCGGCCCCGCCGGGACCCCCCGGGCCGGCCGCGGTGGTGGCGGTGCCGGGCACGCCGGACCCGCCGCTGCCGCCGTTGCCCCATAAGATCCCGCCCGGGCCGCCGGCCTGCCCGGTCCCCGGTGCCCCATTGGTTCCGTTGCCGATCAGCGGGCGCCCGACGAGATACTCGGTGGGCGCGTTGATGACGGCCAGGACGTCGTCCTCGAGGGTCTGCAGCGGCGACGAGTTGGCCGCCTCAGCGGCCGAGTAAACGCCGCCGGCGCCGCTCAATGCCTGTACGAATTCGGCATGAAACGCCGCCGCTTGCGCGGTGGCGGCCTGAAATTCTTTGGCGTGCGTGCCGAACAGCTGCGCGATCCCCGTCGAAACCTCGTCCTGGGCCGCGGCCACCACTGTCGTGGTCGGGGCCGCGGCCGTGGCGTTGGCGGCCACAAGCGTCGAGCCGATTGCGTCCAGATCAGCCGCTGCGGTCGACACCGCATCCGGGGATATGACTACAAATGACACGGCACTCGTCCTTGCGACGGAATCTCGGGCTTCTGGGGCGGAGCCCTGGCGTTAAGGCGGGTGAAAATGCTGTTTTTCCGCATGTTATGGCGAGATGGCGCGCTGTTTGTGGGTTTGGCCGTTTACCTGCCCGTAACTTCGCGTTAGCGGTGCTGAAGTTGCTGCTGGTGCTGTTGTGGCGAAATTGCGGACCCCGGCAACTACATTTGCGGCAGCCCACCCGCACAGCGTCAGAAACAAGACGTGCTAGACCTCAGTGATATGGAGGACGGCGTGCGCTCGGCAGACATAGCGATCATCGGGCTGGCGTGCAGATTCCCCGCCGCCGCCAGCCCGACCGAGTTCTGGCGCCTCATTCGCGACGGACAGGAAGCCAGGGAGCTGCCCGGCGATGTCGCCGGATTCGACGCGGACTTTTTCAACCTCTCGCCGCGCGAGGCCTGCGCGATGGATCCCCGGCAGCGGCTGGCCCTCGAGCTGACGTGGGAACTACTCGAAGACGCGTTCCTCGTGGCCCAAACGCTTCAGGGAAAACAGGTCGCCGTGTACCTCGGAGCGATGAGCGACGACTACGCCGTATTGACGCTTCAGGACGCTCCCGAAGACATCGACCACCATTCCTTCGCCGGCATCAGCCGGGCGATGATCGCCAACAGGATCTCGTATGCCCTGGGCCTGCATGGGCCCAGTTTGACGGTCGACTCCGGCCAATCGTCGTCGCTGGTGGCGGTGCACCTCGCGTGCGAAAGCCTCCGTGCGGGCCAGTCAGCACTCGCCATTGCCGGCGGGGTTCACCTGAACCTTGCACCCGAAACCGCACTGCTGGAACGGGAGTTCGGTGCGGTGTCGGCGTCCGGGCACACCTATGCGTTTGACGCGCGCGCCGACGGTTACGTGCCAAGCGAAGGCGGCGGCCTCGTCCTGCTCAAGCCGTTAGCGGCCGCCCTCGACGACGGGGACCGCATCCGCGCGATCATTCGCGGCAGCGCCGTCGGTAACGCCGGGCGCAGCGCCGCCGGGCAGACCGTTCCCTCCGTCTCCGCAGAGGCCGACGTCATCCGGCGCGCCCTGTCGAGCGCGGAGCTGGATGCCGGCCAGCTGCAGTACGTCGAGGCCCATGGCACCGGCACGCAAATCGGCGACCCGGTGGAGGCGAGGGCGCTAGGGGAGGTGTTCGCCGGGAGCGGGCGTCGACACCATCCGGTGAGCCTGGGATCGGTAAAGACCAACATCGGGCATACCGGAGCCGCCGCGGGCATTGCGGGTTTGCTGAAGACGGTGCTGGCAATCGAAAACGCGGTCATTCCGCCCAGCCTCAACTATGCCGAGCCCAGCCCCGAAATCGATCTGGAAGGCCTCGGTCTGCGCATCCCCACCACGCCGATCCCCTGGCCCGGGGATGGGCCTCGCCGGGCTGGGGTGTCGTCGTTCGGGATGGGCGGAACGAACGCGCACCTGATCGTTCAGGCGCCTCCCGAGCAACGCAAAAGCATGGCAGCCGAACCGGAGAACGCGCCCGCCGTGTGGGCGCTCTCGGGCCGCTCGCAACGCGCGCTGGCAAACCAGGCCGCGCGGCTGCTGGCGCACCTGGCCGACGATGCGGCGCCGCGCGTTCACGACGTGGGCTGGTCGTTGGCGACGACGCGGTCGGCGTTCGAGCACCGGGCGGCGCTGGTGAGCGCCGGCCGCAACACCCTGATGGCCGGGCTGGCGGCGTTGGCTACCGGGGAGCCGCACCCCAACCTCATGCTGGGGCGGGCACGCCCGGCGAGAAAGACGGTGTTCGTGTTTCCCGGCCAGGGCGCGCAGTGGCTGGGCATGGGCGCCCAGCTCTACGATGAATTCCCGGTGTTTACAACGGCTTTCGATGAGGCCGCCGATGCCCTCGATGCGCACCTGCGCCTGCCACTGCGCGACGTGATGTGGGGGAGTGACGCAAACCTCTTGGGCAACACCGAGTTTGCTCAGCCGGCGCTCCTTGCCATCGAGGTGGCGTTGACGGCATTGCTGCGGCACTGGGGCGTCGTCCCGGATGTGGTGATGGGTCACTCGGTGGGCGAGATCACCGCAGCCTATGTGGCGGGGGTGTTGTCGTTGACCGATGCCGCCAAAGTGGTCGCCGTGCGCGGCCGGCTGATGGGCGCGCTGCCGGCCGGTGGGGTGATGGTCGCGGTGGCCGCTGCCGAGGCCGAGGTGGCGTCGTTGCTGACCGACGGGGTGGCGATTGCGGCGGTCAATGGGCCCAGTGCGGTGGTGATCTCGGGCGCCGAGGCGCCCGTCGCCGCCATCGCTGAGGGTCTGGCGCACCGCGGAACGCGGGTGCATCGGTTGGCGGTCTCCCACGCTTTTCACTCACCGCTCATCGAGCCCATGCTCGAAGACTTCTTCGCCGCGGTGGCCGACATATCGCCACGCGAGCCGCGGATTGGTTTGGTGTCCAACGTATCTGGTCGGCCGGCCGGGCCCGGGTATGGGTCGGCGCGCTATTGGGCGGAGCATGCGCGCCGTCCGGTGCGTTTCCTCGACGGCATACACGCCGCCGAGCGGCTGGGGGCCGGGGCATTCGTGGAAGTCGGCCCCGGCGGTGGCCTCAGCGTCGCGGTGGAGCAGTCGCTGACCACTCAGCGGCCGGCGACGGTGGTCGCCATGGCCAAAGACCGCCCGGAGGCGGAGTCGCTGCTCACGGCGGCCGGCCGCCTGTTCACCGTAGGCGCGGCGGTCAATTGGGACGCCGTCCTACCGCGCGGCCAACGCATCCCTCTACCGACGTATGCCTTTGACCGCCAAGGGTATTGGCTGCAAACTGGCCCGGACACCCCGGCCCCCGCGGTGGTCGAGCCACACGAATTGGCCGAACGTATGCGGCAATTGGCGCCCGACGACCAGCGCCGCCAGCTGGTGCAACTGGTGTCCAAGCACGCGGCGGCCGTGTTGGGGCATTCGGACAACCACGCGATCGATGTCGAGCGCGCGTTTGCCGACCTCGGCTTTGACTCGTTGACCGGCGTCGAACTCCGCAACCGCCTGAAAACCGATACCGGCTTGGCGTTGTCGCGCACCCTCGTTTTTGACTATCCCAACCCCACGGCCTTGGCCGATCATCTACGTCACCAACTGCTGCGGGGCGATCGCGAGGATTCCGATGACGAAAAAGTCTGGTCTTCGCTCAAAAAGATTCCCATTCAGGAACTGCGAAGAACCGGGTTGCTCGACAAACTGCTATTGCTCGCCGGAAGCGCGGAAAGGTCGCCAACGAAGCCCACGATCAGCGACGACGCCATCGACTCGCTGAGCCCCGAGGCGCTCATTGCGATGGCGCTCAAACCGGACGAGGGCGACGTCGTAGAATGACGAAATCCGCGTTGACATACGCGATTACGGGCCCGTCACCAGACATGTGTTGAATAAAGCCAACTTTGCGCGGCTTCGCGCAACCACTTAAACTTCCCAGGATCGGGAGAAACCTCGGGTCGCCTGAAAAAGGTAGGGCATGAGCGTTATCGCAGGTGTGTTCGGTGCGTTGCCGCCGCATCGGTATAGCCAGAGCGAGATCACCGACCAATTCGTCGAGTTTCCCGCGCTCAAGGAACACGAGGAAATCGTTCGGCGTTTGCACGCCTCGGCGAAGGTGAACAGCCGCCATTTCGTCCTGCCGTTGGAGCGCTACCCAACCCTGACCGACTTCGGCGACGCCAACAAGATCTTCATCGACGCCGCCGTAGACCTGGGCTGTGAGGCGCTGCTGGGCGCGCTCGACGAGGCCGGCCTGGAGCCGCAAGACATCGACATGATCGCCACCACGACCGTCACCGGCGTGGCGGTGCCGCCGCTGGACGCCCGCATCGCCGGACGGCTCGGCTTGCGACCGGACGTGCGCCGGATGCCGCTGTTCGGCCTGGGTTGTGTGGCCGGCGCGGCGGGCGTGGCCCGGGTGCACGACTACCTGCGCGGCGCGCCCGACGGCGTCGCGGTCCTGATCTCCGTCGAGCTTTGCTCGCTCACCTACCCGGCGGTCAAGCCGACGGTGTCGGGACTGGTCGGCAGCGCGCTGTTCGGCGACGGGGCGGCCGCCGTGGTGGCCGTCGGCGAACGTCGCGCCGAGCAGCTCAAACCCAGCGGGCCCGACATCCTCGACTCACGCAGCCGCCTGTACCCGGAATCGCTGCACATCATGGGCTGGAACGTCAGCTCGGCGGGGCTCCAGCTGGTGATGTCCCCGGAGCTGACGACGTTGATCGACCGCTACCTGGCCGACGACGTCAACGGCTTCCTCGCCACCCACGGGCTCACCAGGGACGACATCGGCGCCTGGGTGAGCCACCCCGGCGGCCCGAAAGTCATCGACGCGATCACCAGGGCCCTCGAGCTCGGCCCCGACGCGCTGGAGCTGACCTGGCGCTCGCTGGGCGAAATCGCCAACCTCTCGTCGGCCTCGGTGCTGCACATCTTGCGCGACACCATCGCGAAGCCGCCGCCGAGCGGCAGCCCCGGGCTGATGCTCGCGATGGGTCCCGGATTCTGCTCGGAACTGGTGCTACTTCGCTGGCACTGAGTCGACGACGTCGACGGCCAGTCCCGGCCGTGGGGACAGCGCGGCCAGGTGGTGCGCGCGGATCCGCTGCGCGGGCAGCCGCAGCGTGGTCCTGGCGACCAGCCGGGCGAGCATGACGGTCATCTCGGTGGTGGCCATGACCGCCCCGATGCACCGGTGCAGGCCCCCACTGAACGGAATGAATTCGTGTGGCGCGGGCTTGCGGTAGCCCGGTGAGCCGGGATCCCAGCGCGCCGGGCGGAATTCCGTTGGCTGGGGCCATAGCTCGGCCAGGCGGTGCGTGACGTACGGGCTGAAGATCAGCAACCGGCCCGCCGGGACGCGGCGCCCGTCGAACGTGAGGTCACGCATCACCTTGCGGGCGGAAATGACGCCCGGCGGGCAGAGCCGCAGCGTCTCGTGCACGACGCCGTTGAGGTAGGTCAGCGCGTCCAGGTCGCCCGCGGCTGGCGGCCGGTCGCCGAGCACGCGGTGCACTTCGGCGGCGGCGGTGTCCCACGCGCCTGGCAGGGACAGCAGCGTGTGAATCGCCCACGCCATCGCACCGCTGGTCGCCTCGTAGCCGGCGGTGATCAGCGAAATCACCGCATCCCGAATCTCGTTGTCGCTCAACGCGTAACCCTCGTCGCCACGACCGTTTATCAGCATGGTCAGCAGGTGGTCGTCGGGCGTGGGCTCCGCGCGGGCGCGGGCGATCTGGGCGTCGACCAGCTCGTCGATGCGTTTGCGGGCGGCCATCGCCCGTCGCCAGCCCGGCGCCCGGACCCGTCGCTGCAACGCCACCACCTGGGGGAGCTGGTGGGTGAGGTCCAGCAAGGGCTGAAGTTGCTCGCCGAGGAACTCGGAGTGGACGGCCATGCGCTGGCCGAACAGGCTTTCGGCGGTGCTGCGCCGGACCGCGGAGCGGCACTGCTGGTAGATGTCCAGCCGCTGCCCGGGCCGCCATCTGTCGATGACGGCGTCGATGCCGGCGACCATGGTCTGCACGTAGTCCTGGATCTGTCGGTGGCGCAGCCCGGGCGCCACGATGCTGCGCCGGCGGCGGTGGTCGTCGCCGTCGCTGACGATCAGCGCGGTGGGCCCGTCGACCAGGGCCAGGTTCTGGAACGTCTCCCGCCAGCTGAATGCGTCGGCGTTGGCAAACACGAACTTGTTTGCATCGGGGCCCAGCAGGTAGGTGTAGCCACGCCGCCCGGCGCCGGAATTGATCACCGGGCCCCGCCACCGATACAGCGCCAGCAACGCCTCGCCGGGCGGATAGCGCACCGGCCGATACCTTCCCAAGCCTGCTGAGCCCGAATTCACGATTCGATTATTCGAGCAGCTCGGATAGCTCCAGCCAGCGGCTCTCCGTTGCGGCGACCTCGTCTTCCAGGCCGCGCAACTCGCCCGTCAGCCGCGCCAAGCCGACGTGATCGGATTGGTCGTGATCGGCCAGTTCGTGGTGCTTGGCCGCGATCCGGTCGGCCAGCCGCGCGAGCTGACGGTCGAGCGCGGCCAGCCCCTTCTCGGCGGTGCGGCGCTGCGCCCCGGACATCCCCGAAAGATCGGCCGGCGCGGCCTCGGCGGCCGCCGCAACCGGCCGACGCGCCGAAAGCCGCAGGTACTCGTCGATGCCGCCGGGCAGGTGCCGCAACCGGCCGTCAAGGATCGCGCACTGCTGATCGGTGACCCGCTCGAGCAGGTAGCGGTCGTGCGACACGACGATCAGGGTGCCCGCCCAGGAGTCGAGCAGGTCCTCCACGGCGGTGAGCATGTCGGTGTCGACGTCGTTGGTGGGCTCGTCGAGCAGCAACACGTTCGGTTCGGACAACAGCGTGAGCATCAGCTGCAGCCGCCGTCGCTGGCCGCCGGACAGATCGCCGACGCGCGCGGACAGCTGGCCACGGCCGAACCCCAGCCGCTCCAACAGCTGGGCCGGGGTGACCTCCCGGTCGTCGACCTGGTAGCCGCCGCGCAGCCCGCCCAGCACGTCGGCGATCCGGTCGCCGGCGAGCGCGTCCAGGTCCTCGCCCCGCTGGCCGAGCATGGCCAGCCGCACCGTCTTGCCGCGCTTGACGCGTCCGCTGTCCGGCGCCAGGGTGCCGGCGATCAATCCCAGCAGCGTCGACTTCCCGGCGCCGTTGGCCCCGACGATGCCGGTGCGTTCGCCGGGCGCGATCCGCCATTCGACGTCGCGCAGCACCGGCCGCCCCGTACAAGGCGGGTACGACACCGACACGTCGAGCAGGTCGACGACTACTTTGCCGAGCCGCGCGGTCGCCAGCTTGGCCAGCTCGACGGGGTCGCGCAGCGGCGGCACGTCGGCGATCAGCTGGTTGGCGGCGTCGATGCGGAACTTGGGCTTCGAGCTCCGCGCCGGGGGTCCGCGGCGCAGCCAGGCCAGCTCCTTGCGCATCAGGTTCTGCCGCTTGGCCTCGGCGGCGGCGCCCACCCGGTCGCGCTCGACGCGCTGCAGCACGTAGGCCGCGTACCCGCCCTCGAACGGCTCGACGATCCCGTCGTGCACCTCCCATGTCGCGGTGGCGACCTCGTCGAGGAACCAGCGGTCGTGGGTCACCAGCAGCAGCCCGCCGGTGTTGCGCGCCCAGCGCTGCCGCAGATGCTCGGCCAGCCAGGTGATGCCCTCGATGTCGAGGTGGTTGGTGGGCTCGTCGAGGGCGATCACGTCCCATTCGCCGATCAGCAGCCCGGCCAGCTGCACCCGCCGGCGCTGCCCGCCGCTGAGGGTGGAAATCGTTGCGTCCCAGGCGATGTCGGATACCAGCCCGCTGACCACGTCGCGCACCCGCGCGTCGCCGGCCCACTGATGTGCGGGCTGGTCGCCGACCAGCGTCCAGCCCACCGTGCGGTCCGCGTCCAGGGTGTCGGCCTGGCTCAGCGCGCTGACCCGCAGCCCGCTGCGGCGGGTGACCCGGCCGGCGTCGGGCCGCAGCTGGCCGGTCAGCAGGCCCAGCAGGCTGGACTTGCCGTCGCCGTTTCGCCCGACGATGCCGATCCGCGCGCCGTCGTTGACCCCCAGCGTGACCGACTCGAACACCACCTGAGTCGGATATTGCAGACGTATGCCCTCGGCTCCCAGTAGGTGCGCCACCGGGCAATTATTAGAGAGTCGGCAGTGCGTGGTCGATGTGGGTTCGCGTGTCGGGCGACGCCTTGCTGGCGACGGCTTTCAGGAAGAACCGGAACCTGCCGATCCGCTGCGGCTCGCCCAGGCCGGGGACCAGGCCCGAGCCCGTGCTCGTCGACCACATCGGACATCAGCTCACCCGGTACTGCTCGGCCTCGCGGTGTTTGAACTCGAGCCCCGCCCGGGCCGGTGCTGATCCGGGCGCAACGCCCCGCCGTCGGGGGGCAGGGCGCCGTCGAACAACATGTGCTCGATGCGGTGGTGGTCGTGGAAGTACTCCAGGTGCCGCAGGTTGGGGATCGCGGCGGCGACGTGGGCGTGCAGGTTGGGGGCGCAGTGGCCCAAAGAACTGGTAAGCGCCCAGCTGCGGATTTCAACCGAGGCGGCCCGACGACACGCGCCGATGCGTCGCGACCTTTGCGCGTCGGAAAAGTACCCGGTTTCAGCGTGGTTAACCATCGGATTTCGGCGGCGCCGGTGCCGGCGTCGCCCCGCCTAACGGCCTTGGGGCGCAAGGCAAGTCGCCGCTCGCCGGTCGGCGCCCATGGTTCGTCGACATGACAAGTGTGGTCGAGGGCCGTTTCGGCAGCACCAACCCTGTCAATTCTCCGAACGAGAAAGGGGCTGGATGATGGGCGGCGCAGATAACGGACTCTGGGCTGATCCGTACCTCCAGGTGTGGGGCGCCGAAGAAGCGTTCTACGCCGGGCAAAGAGCCGAACGGGCGCGGGGGAAGGCGAGGTCCGCGCAACGATCCGCGGCCAACAGCCTGGACACTTCCGCGGACAGCCACGACCGGACCGCGAAGTCGTACGACGAAGTGGCCGAGCACAGCGTTCTCTCCAAGGACGAATACCGGCAACACGCCGCTCGCCACCGGAAATTCGCGCAGGAGGATCGCCGGATGGCCGAGCGGCTGCGCCGAATGGCGGAAAGCGACGGGGCGGGTACCCTCGACGAACCCGGGCACCGGCGCTGAGGTCGGAGCGCGTTCGCCGACCGCGTGAATCCGCGGGCGGAGTAACCACCCCGGGCACCCATCGACCCGGCCGGCAAACAGCTTGACCAAAACCGCCGAGGGCGCTGATGTGCCATGATGGCGCGGAGCTGTCAAGAGTCAGGGAGCAGCGGTGGATCTCAATTTTTCGATGGTCACGCGTCCGGTCGAGCGCCTGGTCGCCACGGCACAGAACGGGTTAGAGGTCTTGCGGCTGGGGGGCCTGGAAACCGGCACCGTGCCGTCGCCGTCCCAGATCGTCGAGAGCGTCGCGATGTACAAGCTGCGACGGTATTTCCCGCCGGACAGCCGGCCCGGGCAGCCGCCGGTCGGCCCGCCCGTGCTGATGGTCCACCCGATGATGATGTCGGCGGACATGTGGGACGTCACGAGGGAAGACGGCGCGGTGGGGATCCTGCACGCCGGCGGGCTGGATCCCTGGGTCATCGACTTCGGCTCACCGGACAAGGTCGAGGGCGGCATGCGCCGCAACCTTGCCGACCACATCGTCGCGCTCAGCCAGGCCATCGACACGATGAAGGGCACGACCGGCAGCGACGTGCATCTGGTCGGATACTCGCAGGGCGGCATGTTCTGCTATCAGGCCGCGGCATACCGCCGTTCGAAGAACATCGCCAGCATCGTGGCATTCGGTTCCCCCGTGGACACCCTGGCCGCCCTGCCCATGGGCATCCCGGCAAACTTCGCCGCGTCGGCCGCCAACTTCATGGCCGATCACGTGTTCAGCCGGCTCGACATACCAAGCTGGTTGGCGCGCGCCGGTTTTCAGATGATGGACCCGCTCAAGACCGCCAAGGCCCGAGTGGACTTCGTGCGTCAGCTGCACGATCGTGAGGCGCTGCTGCCGCGCGAACAACAGCGCCGGTTCCTCGAGCGCGAAGGCTGGATCGCGTGGTCGGGCCCGGCGATCTCCGAGCTGCTCAAGCAGTTCATCGCGCACAACCGCATGATGACCGGCGGCTTCGCCGTCAACGGCCAGATGGTCACCCTCACCGACATCACCTGCCCGGTGCTGGCCTTCGTCGGCGAGGTGGACGACATCGGGCAGCCGGCCTCGGTGCGCGGCATCCGCCGGGCCGCGCCGAACGCCGAGGTCTACGAATGCCTCGTCCGCACAGGGCATTTTGGTCTGGTCGTCGGATCCAAGGCGGCACGGGAGAGCTGGCCCACCGTCGCCGAATGGGTGCGCTGGCTGTCGACCGGCGGGGACAAGCCGAGCGGCATCGACCTGATGGCCGATCAGCCGATCGAGCACACCGACAGCGGTGTCGCGTTGAGTTCCCGGATCGCGCACGGCCTCGGGGAGGTCTCCGAGGCGGCGCTGGGGGCGGTGCGCGGCGCGGCCGGCACGGTCGTGGCGGCCAACAAGTCGATGCGCACCCTGGCCGTCGAGACCGTCCGCACGCTGCCGCGGCTGGTGCGGCTGGGACAGCTCAACGACCACACCCGCATCTCGCTGGGCCGCATCATCGACGAGCAGGCGCACGACGCCCCGCAGGGCGAGTTCCTGTTGTTCGACGGCCGCGTGCACACCTACGAGGCCGTCAACCGCCGCATCAACAACGTCGTCCGCGGCCTGATCGAGGTTGGGGTGCGGCAGGGCGACCGCGTCGGCGTCTTGATGGAGACACGCCCCAGCGCGCTGGTCGCCATCGCCGCGCTGTCGAGGCTGGGCGCCGTCGCCGTGGTGATGCGGCCCGACGCCGACCTGGCCGCCTCGGTCCGGCTCGGGGGAGTCAGCGAGATCCTGACCGACCCCACCAACCTCGACGCGGCCCGCCAGCTGCCGGTGCAGGTGCTGGTGCTCGGCGGCGGTGAGTCGCGCGACCTGCACCTGCCCGAGGACGCCTCCGAGCAGGCCCAAGTCATCGACATGGAGAAGATCGACCCGGACGCCGTGCAGCTGCCCGCGTGGTACCGGCCCAATCCGGGGCTGGCCCGCGACCTGGCGTTCATCGCGTTCAGCGCGGCAGGCGGCGAACTGGTCGCCAGGCAGATCACCAACTACCGGTGGGCGGTGTCGGCCTTCGGGACCGCCTCGACGGCCGCCCTGGACCGCCGCGACACCGTGTACTGCCTGACCCCGCTGCACCATGAGTCCGCGTTGCTGGTCAGCCTGGGCGGCGCGGTCGTCGGCGGCACCCGCATCGCGCTGTCCCGCGGCATTAATCCGGACCGGTTCGTCCAGGAGGTACGGCAGTACGGCGTCACGGTGGTGTCCTACACCTGGGCCATGCTGCGCGACGTGGTCGACGATCCCGCCTTCGTGCTGCACGGCAACCACCCGGTGCGCCTGTTCATCGGCTCGGGCATGCCGACCGGGCTGTGGCAGCGGGTGCTCGACGCGTTCGCGCCCGCGCGCGTCGTCGAATTCTTCGCCACCACCGACGGGCAGGCGGTGCTGGCCAACGTGTCCGGCCACAAGATGGGCAGCAAGGGCCGCCCGCTGCCCGGCGTGGGGCGGGTCGAGCTCGGCGCCTACGACGCCGAGCATGATCTGATCCTCGAGGACGAACGCGGCTTCGTGCAGGTCGCCGCGCCCCACCAGGTCGGGGTCCTGCTGGCCCAGTCCAACGGGCCGATCGACCCGAGCGCCTCGGTCAAACGCGGGGTGTTCGCCCCCGCCGACACCTGGATATCCACCGAGTACCTGTTCTACCGCGACGGCGACGGCGATTACTGGCTGGCGGGCCGGCGCGGCTCGGTGGTCCACACCGCGCGGGGGCTGGTGTTCGCCGAGCCGGTCACCGACGCGCTGAGCTGTATCAACGGCGTCGACCTCGCAGTGACCTACAACGTTCCGGTGGGTGACCGGCAGGTGGCGGTATCGGCGGTGACGTTGCTGCCGGGGGCCACCATCACCGCGGCCGACCTGACCGAGGCCGTCGCCGAGATGCCCATCGGCGTGGGGCCCGACATCGTGCAGGTGTGCCCTGAGCTGGCGCTCAGCGCCACCTACCGGCCCACCGTCAGCGCCTTGCGCGCGGCGGGGATCCCCAAGCCGGGACGCCAGACGTGGTACTTCGACACGGACAGCGACGAGTTCCGCCGGCTCACCCCGGGGGAGCGGTCGAAGCTGAGCGGCGCGCAGTGATGCTCGACGATTCCCTGCTGAGAATCCTGGTGTGCCCGGCCGACCGGGGCCCGCTGCTATTGATAGATGATCAGCTGCTCTACAACCCGCGGCTGCGGCGGGCCTACCGCATTGAGGACGGCATCCCGGTGCTGCTGATCGACGAGGCCCGCGACGTCGACGACGACGAGCACGAACGGCTCATGGCGCTAGCAGGTCCGGCAGCTCCCCGGTGAGGTAGCGCTGCAGGTTCGGCGCGATGGTCCGAGCGATTTGATCGGCCGGCAGCGACGCGAACGGCTCCAATTGCAGGATGTAGCGCGCCATCACCACGCCCACCAGTTGCGACGCGACGAACTGGATCCGGATGGCGCCGCTGCCCGGCGGATCGTCGACGCGTGGACCCACTTCGACCGCGATCACGTCTTGGATGAACGAACGGAACAGGTTGGCTTCTGAGCCGGCCAGGATCGAGCGTAGCGCGGCGATGAACGCCACACCGACCTCGGAGTCCCACAGCGGCAACAACATTGACAGCAGGGTGTAGCCGAGTTCCTCGACGGGCACCTCGCGCAACCGGCCGATGACCTCCATCGGGTCGATCGGGATGTGCACGGCCGCGGCGAAGAGCTTTTCCTTGGTGCCGAAGTAGTGATGCACCAACGCCGAGTCGACGCCCGCCGCCGCGGCCACCGCCCGTATCGACGTGTTGCGGATCCCGTTGCGCGCGAAGAGCTCTCGGGCGCCGGCCAGGATCCGGTCCCGGGTGTCCGAGCTGCCCGCCGGCCGCCCGGGCCGCCTGCGCCCGGTGTTGGTGGCCGTCACTAGGACCCTCCGTGGCGACCCGCCGCGCCCGGCTGCGCCGCGCTTGCGATCGCCACTACGGTGTCCGCCGCCGCAGCGTCGCCGCCGCTAGGCACAGCGCCGCGATCGCGAAACCCAGCACGACGACGATGTCGCGTACCGCGGTGTAGGTCAGCTCGGTATGCGCGCCCACCTGCTGCAGGGCCTCCAGCGCGTAGCTGGCCGGCAGCACGTTGCTGATCCACTGCAGCCAGTGCGCCATCAACGCCCGGGGCACGATGATGCCGGCCAGCAGCAGCTGAGGGACCATCACCAGCGGGATGAATTGCACGGCCTGAAACTCGGTGCGCGCGAAGGCACTACACAGCAGGCCCAGCCCGACACCCAGGATGGCGTTGACGATGGCGATCACGAATACCCATACCGGGCTGCCCGCCGTATCGAAGCCCAGCAGCCAAAACGACACGAAGCAGGCGAGAATCGCTTGCGCCGCAGCCGCGATCGAGAATGCGGTGCCGTAGGCCATGAGCAGGTCGAACCGGCGCAGCGGCGTGGTCAGGATGCGCTCCAGCGTCCCGGAGGCCCGCTCGCGCTGCATGGTTATCGAGGTGATGATGAACATCACGAAAAGCGGGAAAAGGCCCAGCAGAATCAGGCAGGCGTTGTTGAACGGCGTAGGCGTGCCCGGGGGGTGCGGCGCGTTCTCGAACATGAAGTACATCAGCGTGATCACCAGGATCGGCACGACCAGGATCAGCGCGACGCTGCGGTGATCGGCGGCCAGCTGGCGAAGGATCCGCGTCGTGGTTGCCGCGTACGGCTTGAGCGTTACCCGGCTTGGCGCTCCGTGCTGCGTTTGATGATGGACAGAAATGCGTCCTCCAGTGACGTGCATCCGGTGTCCTCTCGTAGTTTGGTCGGGGTGGTGTGCGCGACGAGGTGGCCTTCGCGCATCAGCAACAGGTCGCCGCAGCGGTCGGCCTCGTCCATCACGTGGCTGGAGACGAGCAGCGTGGTGCCGCGCCGGGCGAGGTCGTTGAACTGCTCCCACAGATTGACCCGCAGCACGGGGTCCAGCCCCACGGTCGGCTCGTCGAGCACGAGCAGCTCGGGCTGGCTGACCAGGGCGCACGCCAGCGACGCACGGGTGCGCTGACCGCCGGACAGGTTGCCGCAGAGGGCGGTGCGGTGGTCGGTCAACCCGACCCGGTCGATGGCGGCGTCGGCGGCGCCGGTGTCGAAGCCGTACAGCGCGGCGAAGTAGCGGACGTTGTCGACGATCCGCAGATCGTTGTAGATCGCGGGGTCCTGGGGCATGTAGCCGACCCGGTGACGCAGCGCCGGGCTTCCCGCCGGCTGGCCCAGCACCGTCACGGCGCCCTTGGAAGGACCGGTGACGATCTGGGTGCCGACGATGCAGCGCATCAGCGTGGTCTTGCCGCAGCCGGACGGACCGAGGATGCCGGTGATGGTGCCCTGTGCTATCTGCACGGAAAAGTCATGCAGCACAGTGCGTTTGAATCGGACCACGCGTAGATGCTCGATGCTGACGGCCGGGGCGCGGCCCTTCGCCAATAATTCATCGCTCGATGAACTCATCATGTGATGAATAATTCGCCCTTGTACCGGCGGTTGTCAAGGGGGAGTTCGTCGCCGAGCGTGAAATTCACGACGCGACACGCCCGATAGGTTCGGTGGGTGGTTGCAGGCCAGCTGTCGGTGGACCCGGTCGCGGCCGCGCATCGACTGCTCGGCGCCACCCTCACCGGACGCGGCGTGCGAGCCATCGTCGTCGAGGTCGAGGCCTACGGCGGGGTTCCCGACGGTCCCTGGCCGGACGCCGCGGCCCACTCGTACCGCGGCCTGTCCGGCCGCAACGCCGTGATGTTCGGGCCCCCGGGCCGGCTCTACACCTACCGCAGCCACGGGATCCACGTCTGCGCCAACGTCTCGTGCGGGCCCGACGACACGGCCGCGGCCGTCC